>JALEGQ010000105.1 GCA_022763385.1 bacterium | reverse complement strand
GAGCCAGTAGCGGATCAAGAGAGCCGCTTGATGCGGGTTCTCTTGAACGATACGTGAGTTTTCTGCCATGAGCTCCTCAAGCTGCTCCAGGTCAATCGACTGTTCAAACTGCGGCAGCCCACCCCGCTTATTTCGTTCGGCATCGAGCTCTTGCTCAAGCTCTTTGAGTCCCGTTGGAAGGAGCCGCTCGAGATCGAGCTCTGCTTCAGTCGGCGTGACGATAAAGCGAACAAGTGGGCGAACAATGATGAAGAAAAAGAGCACGAGAAAGAGAACCGGCCCAGCGCGAAAGATAGCATTAAAGATCATATCTTGGGTTGCTTTCGCGTCCATCTGCTCAACAAAGTTGTCAGCCGGAGCATTGAAACCGATATTCTCGACGGTGATCGAGTCTCCCCGTGATGGGTCGTACCCAACCGCACTCTTCACGACACTCTCGATCTGTTCGAGGGTCTCTACGGGAAGCTTCTGAAAGGTCTTTGTCTCGGTACCATCTTCTGCAACGGTAACGTCATACGTTCCATCAACAACGACGGCAACAGAGATCCTCGTAAGACTCCCCTGTGGAGAACGAGTGCGGGAGACGGCCCGTGAGACCTCAAAGTTTCGTACTTCCTCAGAACGCGCATTCGTTTCGCCGTTCGGTCCTTCAAGGGTATCTGGAGAAGCATCGGCGATGTTGGAAACGACACCGGGTATTCCGCCCCGTTGCGCAGCACCAATTCCTTCTTGAAGTACCCGCTCAGAGCGAAGCACCTGCCCACCCGGATCAAAGGTCTCTTCCTCTCGTTCACTCTGGGTAAAATCCATATCTGCTGTTACCCGAGCGATCGCTTTCCCGGGACCGAGCACCTTTGTGAGCACCTGTTCGATGCGACGAACATACCCCTTCTCAATCTCACGCTGATAGGCAAGTCGTGTCGCTTCCATCTGGAGCTGGTCGCCAGCTTCATCTTCCGGAGTCGTGAGAAGTGAGCCATTAGCATCAAGAATGGTAACATTCTCAACGGAGAGTCCTTCCACACTCCCAGCAACGAGATGTGCGATCCCGCTAATCTGTTGCTTCTCGAGGGGAGATCGTCCCGAAAGTCGTAACATAACGGAGGCGGTAGCCTGCGTTTTCTTGTTCGCAAAGACACTCTTCTCCGGTTGGGCGACGTGGACGCGCGCAGCGTGAACGGCGTCGAGTGACTCAATCGTACGCTCAAGCTCTCCCTGGATCGCGCGAACAAACTTCACCTTCTCCTGAAAGCTCGTCGTCCCAAGATTCGTTGCTTCAAAGATCTCAAGACCAACCTTACCACCCTGAACGATCCCTTCCCCAGCAAGGGTCATGCGGAGCTCGTGGACCATTGATGGAGGGGAAATCGTGACGATTGAACCACCACCTTCAACCTGATAGCTCACCTTGAGGTCTTTTAACCGCTCGATCACCGCCGCAGAATCTGCCGGCTCGAGGTCAGAAAAGAGGGTGACGTATTCAGGTTGATTGGCCCACTTTGAGACGAAGATAATCCCTGAGATGGAGGCGACGATCAGCACAGGAAAGAGAATCTTCTGGGTCAGGGGGAGCTTAAGATAGCTCTCCGTTAGCTGACCGAGAATCGCACTTGGATCAATACTTGAAGCCACTCCTCACTCCCCTCTTTACAGATATCTCGTTATCCAGCTCGCCCGTTAGATCTGCGTTCTCATGACCTCTTCATAGGCTCGAGTAATACGCATTCGAATATTGTTCATGAGTTTGAAGGCGACATCAGCCTTCTCGAGAGCGATCATCGCTTCGTGCGTTTTTACGCCCTTCCCGAGGATCATCCCTTCGATCTTGTTGTCTGCGTCTTTCTGAAGAGAATCGACTTCTTTCAGTGCATCACCGAGAACATTCGCGAATCCTCCCGCTTTTTGCGCGTCTCCAACCTGGCTACTCTTATTGCTCTCTCCAGCGTTCTGAATCTGCTCATAGCTCTGGAGCGAGCGGAGGGTCGGTATTGAAGTTGGTATCTTATCTATCGCCATAACGTCACTCTTTCTTCTTTTACTTTAGAATCTGCCTGCAATGCTTGCTCCCTTCTCTGCCATCTCTTTCGCGGTCCGAATCGCTGCGGTGGCCGCTTCGTAGGCTCGACTTGCCGACATTAACTCCGTCATCTCAGCAACGACATTGATATTCGGATATTCGACGTATCCGTCTTCGTTCGCATCGGGGTGTCCCGGTTGATAGACGGTCTTCGGTGCTTTCGTATCCTCGAGTACCGCTTTTACTTCAGGCTTTGCGAGGGTAACGTCATCAAGGACATCAGTGAATGGTTGCGCGACCTGGACAACCATCCGCTTTTTGTATGGACCCCCTTCATCAGTACGAGTGGTTTCGGCGTTCGCGATATTTGATGCGAGTACATTCACCCGCATACGAGCGACGCTGAGTCCTGAAGAAAGTGCTTCAATCGCCTTATACATGAGCCGTTCTCCTTATCGTGAAGCCTGCTGGATTGCGAAACGGAGCATCTGCATCTTCTTTCGCACCACAGCCGCAGCCGTTGAGTACTTTCCAGAGTTATGGGTGAGCTTTCCCATCTGAATATCGAGATCAACGTTGTTCCCGTCCCCCTTCGTCATCCCGGTGTAGTCGGGAACAAAGTGAGCCTTCCCCTCTCGGGCGAGATCCATATGTTGGTCATCGGTCTTTCGCAGTGCACCACGAGCCTCTGGCTCGAAAGCTCGGTTCAGCTCGGCCTTAAAGTCGAGATCAACTGCCCGATACTGTGGGGTTTCGATGTTTGCGAGATTGCTCGTCAGGGCGTTGTTCCTCTTGTGATAGAGGTTCATCGCCTGTTCGAGTGCGGTCGTATTCTTATCAAAGATCGATTTAATAAAGCTCATAATGACGTTTCCGTGACACGTGAACGTTCCTCAGCAACACCATTGCAAGAGGCATGCTCAGAAGTGCCTTACAGAAAACATGAGCAATATGAATAGGATAGAAAATAAATCCGGCTTCAGGACCGCAAAATGGTCAGGATTTTGACAGACAAGAGGATTATGGACGGAGAAGAGCACGGAGGTGATCTACCTCTGCCTTGGCCGTCTCCATCTCCTTGAGCGCTGGCGTTTCCAAAATCACGGGGATGGGAGCGAGCTCCTCTCGGGAGAGAAAAGCAGTCAGGGCCTCCTCGCCAATGAGCCCCTCACCGATATTCTCATGGCGATCCTTCTTGCTCGCCAGTTCGGTCTTGCTGTCATTGAGGTGTACGCACCACACCTTGTCGAAGGTGAACTCCTGTTCGATCTCCTCCATGATATCGTCGAGGTTGTTCTGGAAATCGTAGCCACTCGCCCACATATGCTGGGTGTCGAGGCCAAAGCCGAGCCGTTCCGTGTCTTTTACCTCGCTGAAGATCGTGCTCAGCTCTTTCGTGCGAGAGCCCACGACGCGACCAGCCCCAGCGGCCACCTCAAGGATCAGTCGAGCCTTCCCTGGCGTCCGAGAGAAGATCTCATCGATGGCCGCCGCGGCTCGGCGATACCCCTTCATCTCATCCGGCTCGTCCTTGAGACTGCCGACGTGCACGATAACCCCGGCCCCGTTAATCCGGTCTGCGAGGTCAAGGTAGTGACAGAGTGAGTCCTTCGCCTTCTCGAGTTTCTCTGGATCTGGGGTAACGAGATTGACGAGATAAATAGCGTGGAAGAAAACCCGCGCCACGGAGGAGTTCTTCTGCGCCTCCAGGAAGGCATCTTCGTACCCAGCTGGGTAGGCCTTGCGGTTCCATCGCTGAGGAGGAGAGGGATGGACCTGGATCGCGGTAACGCCGAGCTCCTCGGCATTCTTAATCCCGTTCTCAAATCCCCCGGCAACCGAAACGTGTGCCCCAAAGTGTTCAATCATGACCTTCCCCATCTCCCCGAGAGCCGAGAGGGTAACACGCGCACCGCAGAGGGTCGAGTTGCACGATTTTCTCTGAGGAGGTTGAATCAGGGGGCTGATGAACTTATAAGAGGAGACTGTCAGCACGGGTCAAGTTCAAGAAAGGGTGCGCATACTATGATAACTGCTCAAAATCTCTCAAGAAATTACGGTGATTTTGTCGCTGTGGACCAGGTTTCGTTTGTGATTCCTCGGGGGAGTGTCGTCGGCCTGCTCGGCCATAATGGGGCGGGCAAGACCACTATCATGAAGATGCTCACCGGATATCTGGAACCCTCCAGCGGGAGCGCTCAGGTGGACACCCTGGACACCGCTCAACACCGGCTCGAGGTACAACAGAAAATTGGCTACCTCCCAGAGAACTCTCCAATTTACCCCGAGATGACCGTCATCGATTATCTCGCCTACGTCGCCGAGCTCCGAGACATTCCTGAGTCAAAGAAGGACGAGGTACTACGGCGGGCTATCCAGCGCACCCAGCTCGAGCCCAAGGCCACAAGCCTCATCAGCACCCTCTCTCGAGGGTATCGCCAACGAGTCGGAGTTGCACAGGCCGTGCTCCATGAGCCAGAAATCTTAATCCTCGATGAACCGACCAATGGACTCGATCCCGCTCAGATTCAGGAGATGCGTTCACTCATCCGCGAACTCAGCGAACGCTCGACCGTTATTCTCTCCACCCATATCCTTCAAGAAGTTGAAGCGGTCTGCGACAGAGTGCTCGTTATCTCGCAGGGAAAACTTGTGCTCGATGCCTCGCTCGAAGAGCTCTCAGAGAAGAATCAATACCTCCTCGAGACCGACGCCCCACTCGTAAAGGTACAGTCAGCCCTCGCTGGGATTCCTTCGGTAAAAGAGATTCGACAGGTCACTCAAGAAGCGGGAAAATCCTCTTCCGTCTCTTCTCCAGCACTCTATCAACTCTCGCTCAGCGATGACACAACGGTAAGCCCTGCAGAGATCACGAAAACCTTTATCGAGAAGGGAGAGAATCTCTACGGCTTTCGCAAAGAAGAACGAAATCTCGAAACGGTATTCCGTGAAGTTTCAGCGCTGTAGCAGTGAAGGCGAACGAAAACATAGTGAATAGAGACAGAAAATTTTAAGGAGCACACATGAGTAAGGTAGTCCGCATCGCACAGAAAGAGCTCTCAAGCTACTTTTCATCACCTGTTGCGTTTCTCTTCCTGGGGGGCTTTCTCACTATCAACCTCTTCCTCTTCTTCTGGGTATCACAGTTCTTCGCCCGGAATATCGCTGACGTCCGGCCGCTCTTTCAGTGGATGCCACTGCTTCTCATCTTCCTCGTCAGCGCTCTCACCATGAAAATGTGGAGTGAGGAGCGTCGTGCGGGCACGGTTGAGTTCCTCATGACTCTTCCCGTTTCTACCGCACAGCTCGTTTTCGGAAAGATGTGCGCCTGCCTAGCGCTCGTGATTATCGCCCTTGCACTCACCCTTCCCCTGCCGATTACCGTTGCTCAAATGGGCCTACTCGATTGGGGACCGGTCCTTGGGGGCTACGTGGCGAGCATCTGTCTGGCTGCCGCCTATATCTCGATAGGGCTCTTTGTGAGTGCCCGGAACGAGAATCAGATCGTCAGTCTTATGACCACGGTAATTCTCTGCCTCGTGCTCTACCTTCTCGGCTCTTCTCTTCTTGTTCCGCTCTTCGGGAATGATCTCGTCGGCACCCTTCAGCTCCTCGGAAGCGGATCTCGATTTGAATCGATCACCCGAGGAGTGCTCGATCTCCGAGACCTCTTTTACTACCTCAGCATCACTGGAATCTTTCTCTCTCTCAACATCTATGCCCTGGAACGGCTCCGCTGGGAGAAGAGCCGGACGGGAGGTGAAAGCCAGGGAACTTCGAAACAGAACTCGGCGACTCTTTGGAAAACCCTTACCGCACTGTGCGTTGCCAACTTCCTCATTGCCAACTTCTGGCTGCACGACATCAACTCGGCACGGGTTGATCTCACCAAAAATCAGATGTACTCCATTTCGGGCGCATCAAAGAACTACCTAGAACAGCTCCGCGAGCCGCTCCTCATTCGAGGCTACTTCAGCGAAAAAACTCACCCCCTCCTCGCCCCACTCGTTCCACAGATCCGAGACCTTCTCCGAGAATACGAAGTCGTGAGCGATGGCCGGGTGAGAGCGGAGTTTGTTGACCCGCGAGAGAACCCCGAACTCGAGCAAGAAGCGAATCAGAAGTACGGCATCAAGCCGGTACCGTTTCAGATATCGAACAAGTACGACGTATCGCTGGTAAACTCCTACTTTGACCTCCTCGTACTCTACGGCGACAAGTATGAGGTCATCAACTTTCAGGAGCTTATTGATGTGAAGGTCTCTGGCGACTCTGAGATCGATGTACGCCTCCGAAATCCAGAGTACGATATCACCCGATCTATCAAAAAGGTCGTCTACGGATTCCAGACGACAGAAGCGCTCTTTGACTCACTTCCAAAGCCGGTGGAGTTTCTCGGGTACATCTCTGACAAAGAACGGCTTCCCGAGAACCTTCAGCAGTACCTCACCGCTCTGAATGAGTCACTCAACGAGCTGAGCATACTTGCCGATGGGAAGTTTCAGATCCAGATGACGGCACCTGAAGAGGGAGGAGAAGCGCTGCAGGTGCAGCTCAGAGACCAGTATGGAATTACCCCAGTCCGAACCCTCTTCTCTCCGGAGCCGTTTTACTTTTCGCCACTGCTGCGGTTGGAAGATCGGATAGTGCCCGTCTCGATTCCGGAAGAGCTCACCCCCGAGGCGGCCAAGCGCTCGGTGGAGGCAGCTCTCAAGCGGCTCTCTCCCGGATTTTTGAAGACCATCGGAGTTATCGCTCCAGCAGTAGATCCGATGAGCCAGTTTAATCCACAAGCCGCCCAGGGGAATAAGAATTTCTCCGTGCTCCAAGCGAAGCTCCAGGAGGACTATCAGGTAGAGACCGTTGACGCGAAGAATGGCGTCATCGAAAACGAGATTGATCTGCTCTTCGTCCTCGCCCCAAAGCAACTCGAAGAAAAAGAGCTCTTTGCCATCGACCAATTCCTCATGAAGGGAGGCAGCGTCTTGCTCGCCACCTCTCCGTTTGAGGTAACGCGAACTCAAACTGCTCTGCAGGTAGAAAACCGTGAATCAGGTCTTGAGGAGTGGTTGAAGGAGAAAGGACTCTCTTTCGAGAGCGAGCTCGTACTGGATCCGCAGAACGAGAGCTATCCCATTCCGGTCCAACGAGAGATCGCTGGATTTCGGGTTCAAGAGATCCAGAAGGTCCCCTACCCGCTCTTCGTGGACGTTCGCGCTGACGGCATGAATGAGGACACCCTGATCACTTCGGGGATAACTCAGATGACGATGAATTGGGCCTCGCCAATTGTCCTCGATGACGAAAAGACGCAAGAATTTTCGCTCACAGAGCTGTTAAAAAGCTCGGAACAGTCCTGGACGGCAGAACTCACCTCTGTCGTTCCTGACTTTGAACGATACGGACCGAGTGGCTTTCCCTCGCCGAAAAAACCACGAGCGCCCCACACCCTCGCCGTTGTCGTGGAAGGAAGCTTCTCATCTCTCTATACTGGCGAAGAGTCTCCGCTCCTCGTTCGCGAAGAAGAAGAGGGTGGAGAAGGCGAAGAAGAACCGGAGCAAGATGACACCATCAGCACCGTCATCGAAAAGAGCCCCGAGTCGGCGCGACTTATCCTCTTTGCTTCGAATGAATTCCTCACCGACCAGACGCTTCAGATATCGGCATCTGGAGGCACCTCGCGGTACCTGAACTCACTTCAGCTCCTCCAGAACGCAGCCGATTGGGCGCTTGAAGATCGGGGACTTCTCTCAATTCGGGGGCGAGGCCACTTCTCTCGCACCCTGTATCCACTGGAACGAGCTCAACAATTGACATGGGAGTACGGAAATTATGTTGCCGCGCTCCTCCTGTTGCTCCTCGTCTTTATTGCTTCAGGAATTATAAATCAGCGCCGAACTGCCTCTCACCGATCACTCGTTGAGTCTTTTTCTGCGTAAAGGAGATTGTAACTACTATGAAAAGTACTATTCGCCTTCTCTCCATACTCCTCGTCGTTCAGATCGTTGCCGCTCTGTTCTCATTCTCTTCAGACGAAGAGCTCGCCGTATTTACGAGTGAAACGCCACTCTCTGAGGTAACGCTTCAAGAAGTGGACGCCATCACTATCACCGTTCAGCAAGGTGATGAAGAGGAGAACCGAGAACTTCGTCTCGCAAAAAAGGAGGGCAAGTGGCTCCTCCCGGATTACTACAACTTTCCCGCTGCGCGAGATAAGGTCGACGCACTCCAGAGCGACCTCCTCTCGATCAAAATTCCGTACCCTGCTGGTTCAACCGAGCAGGCGGCGAAGCAGTTTGAGGTGGGCGAAGACAATTTCAAGACTCGGGTTACTCTCCTCCAAGGGGAAAAACCGCTTGAAGAGATCTATCTCGGCTCTTCCCCCGCCTTCAAAAAGGTATACGCTCGAAAGAGCAACTCAGATACCTCCTATGCGCTTGCCTATAACGCCGTAGAGCTTCAGGGAAAGGAGCGGAGCTGGATTGACCGGACATACCTGGAGCTCCAACCAGAAGAGGTAGCACAGATCGTCTTTTCCGACGTTACCCTCAACCGTGACCCGGCGAGTGGTGACATCGTGATTGAAGGAATTACGGAACAAGAGCAGCCGAAGAAAGACGAGATCGGAAAGCTCTTTCAGGAAGCTCTCAAAGTCAGCTATCTGGACGTTCTCGGGACAGAAGCCGAAGAGGGGTATAACCTAACAACTCCTGCGTTTCAGTATACGGTGAAGACTACCGACGAAAGGGAACAGACCTTCGCCTTCGGAAAGCCAGAGGAGGAAACACACTACGTTCTCCAGGTTTCTGGAGAACCATACTTCTTCAAGGTCTCTGGCTTTCAAGCAGAGAAGATGAAAGATGTCACTCGTAACTCTTTGATCGAAGAAACGCCAGAAGAAGAAGAGGAGGTAGCAGAAGAGAGTGCCTCTTCAGAGACGGTTGATACCGAGTGATGTGAAGCTCCTTTCCGCACTCACCCAGTACTCTGTTCCTGAAGCTGAGCTCTCGTGGAAGGGGGGCAATACACCGTTCTCTGAACAGTTTCAGGATGTGTACTACCCGCAAGAAGGTGGACTGGAACAGGCAAGAGCAGTCTTTCTTGAGGGCAATGACATCCCTCAGCGACTCTCCGCTCCTCCCCGAAGCGGCTCCTCATATCTTCAGATTGGAGAACTTGGGTTTGGCGTGGGGCTCAACTTTCTTCTTGTTCTTCTGGCGCAGAAGCGGGCTGGGGCACGACGAAAACTCTTCTACTTCTCGACCGAGGCTCATCCCGCTACCGCACACGAAATCGAGCGCGCCCTCACCACCTTCCCTGAGCTCCGAGAAGAGTCAACGGCGCTCCTCAAGCGGTGGCCGTGCTCCCTTGCAGGAAATCATCGAATTATCCTTCCCGAGTATGACGCCGTTCTTGACCTCTTTTTCGGAGATGCCCTGCTTGGTCTCGCGGAAATGGAACCGAAGGTAGACGCCTGGTTCTTGGATGGATTTGACCCTCGCAAGAATGACTCCCTCTGGAATGAACCCCTGATGGAAGCAGTCGCGAGGTGCTCGCACGGAGACACCACCTTTGCCACCTACTCGGCCGCCGGGTGGGTTCGGCGAATGCTCGAAGGAGTTGGTGGTCACGTCACCAAAGTGCCTGGTCCAGGACGAAAGAGAGAAACGATTCGAGGGAACTTCTCCCCCCGACACCCTTCTTCCCGGCGAAATCTCCAAGGGGTTATCCCCGAGAGAGTTACCGTAGTGGGCGCCGGATTTGCCGGAGGAGTGCTCGCGTCAACCTTTGCTTCTCGGGGGGTTGCCGTAGACCTTATTGAACGGGAATCCCAGCCGTGCACCAAGGCCTCGGGAAATGCCCGTGGTGTTATCCTCCCCTATATTACTCGGAAGCCGAGTCTCCAGAGTTTTCTCTACCTCTCTGCCTACCTCTTTTCCATCCAGTTCTTGAAGGAGCTGAGGGAGCACTCCCTTTTTCAGCAGACAGGAATTATTCACTTCCCGTCCACGGACCGACTCCGGGGACTCCTGGAACGACTCCCCGAACTTGCCCTTCCCGAAGCCATCGGACGGAGGATCGGAAGAGACGAACTATCAGAGCGGCTTCATACTCAAGCGACCTCTGATGCCTTTTGCTACCCATCCGGTGGATGGATCTCCCCCCGTGCTGTCGTACAATCTCTCCTGAGGAGTGCCGCCGATCAGATCTCGCTCCGAACAGAGAGAACGCTCTCTCAGGATCAGAGTGAAGCACTCCAGAGAGAGTCTCCCCTTTTCCTCGCCACGGCCTATGAAACAACTCAACTTTCAGGCTCACCAGATCTCCCACTCGAACCTGTTCGAGGACAGGTTACTCACGTAAAGAGCACGACGCTTTCTCAACACTTTCGTGAAGTTCTCTGCTATGACGGATACCTCTTACCCGAACACGGAGGGAGACATCTTATCGGCGCCTCATATGATCACGGCTCGCTCGACGAAGCCGTTCGGAGCGAAGAAGATAGGGAGCTTCTCCAAAAGCCGAAACAGTGGCTCCCAGAACTCGAATTTTCAGCAGAGACTCTCTCCTCATCTCGAGTAGGCTTTCGAACCTCTACCCGAGATCGCCTTCCTATGGTGGGGAAAATTGGTGAGGAAGGCGCAGAGCTCTTTGTGGGATTCGGCTCCCGAGGCTTTACCTCGATTCCGCTCCTCGCGGAACACCTCGTTTCAGTGACCCGAGGAGAACCAAGTCCACTCCCGCACTCTCTGCGAAATGCCATTGCTGCAGATCGCTTCCGGAGACGTCGAGAGGCGCAGCATCAAAGCGCCGCACACAACTCGAACTGAGCTTCACCGTTCCCGGACTGTAGCATCTGAATATTCTTCTGAACCGGCTCCGGCACCGGAACAGACTGGAGCTGCTGAAAGAGCTGTTGTGATTGCTCTATATTTCCGATGAGGTGACAGATCACCGCAAGATTGTTCAGGAGCACTGGGTGAGATTCCTGAAGTTGAAGACCCGCCGTCACCGCCACGAGACTCACCTCAGGATCTTTATACCGCCGGTGAGGATGCCACGGGAATTCAAAGTCCATCGCGCGAAGCGAAAGATCGTGAAAGGCACGTAGCTGTTCATCAGGAGTCTCTACACTCCATCCTTCATGGCGATACAGCGCCAGAATATTCTCGGGGGTAACGTAACGACTTCGAAGTGCTCCTTGCTCATCAGTTGAAGTCTTATCTCCCTGAGAAAGCGAGTCTGTGCGCTCAAGAAAGAGACCGAGAGGCTCTTGAATGTGTCGCGCCCGACACCCTGCCAGAGCAAAGCGGAAGTTAAACTCATAGTCACTCGCCGCCTTAAATTCCCGATTAAAATACCCCATCTTATCATGGAGAGAGGCCCGCCACATCGGCTGACAACCAAACTGATAGTTAAAGAGGACTTCCGGCGCAAAATATGGCTTATAGCGATACAGAACCGTTTGAGAATTTTCCTCAAACGGTTCATTTGGAGTAAGACTCTGAAAGACATCTCCATAAACAAGATCGACGTCCTTGTTCTCTCGAAGCACTTGAGCCATCTTCTCAAAAGCCCGCGGATGGTGGCGATCATCTGTGTTCGCATTTGTGACAAATTCGCCCTCGGCGTACTTTGCTCCGATATTCCACGCTCCAGCGAGCGTTTCTCGCTCGGTAATCCGAACTGAGGTAATCCGTGGATGACGTTCTTGATACTCACGAATAATCCGTTGCTCGTCTTCAGGAGAGTTGCAGTCAACGACGATAATCTCACATCGGCCTTCCTGGTAGAGTGACTGCGCCATGAGATCTTCAAGGCACCCCGCCATATACTTCTCTGCCGCATAAGTCGAAACAATTGCCGATACCTCTACCTGGGGACGAAAGCCCAGATTTCTCGGAGCGCCGTTTTTTAAATTCACACCTCTCTCCTTTCTCTCAGCGAGAGATCTTCCAGCTCTTCTGCCGGAATTCCTGCCGCCTCAATTTGCTCAATAAGTCGTTCGATATCTGCCTGAAGGGGAAAGTCAGGAAACTCCCGAAGCATATGGCGTGCATGCCCCCCAGCCGAAGGGAGTTCACCAAGCTCAGCTTCCAACAAGATCAATCGAAATAGCGGTTGCCAATCCCTCCCCTCACCAAGCGCTAGCGAGTGTTGAAGAAGTCCTCTCGCCCGCACCTTTTCCCCAAGAGTATCGTATCGGAGCGCTTGCCAGAACGGAATGATAGCGTGATCGTCCTCTTCAGCGATAAGCCCAAAGAGCAGCTCGTCACGAAGCACCGTTCCTGAAGCGATCAGATCGTGATCATCGAGGAGCTCTTCATACTTCAATCCGCTCCGGAACCAGGTTCGATAAAGCGCTTCGTGTTGATCGAGAACCGCCAGAGGATCCTTTTCCTGTTCCTCACGAGTCCCCTCTGGCTCCGCGACAGAGATCTGAAGAGGAGCGGCCTCCTCGTCGATAAGCTTTACGAGTTTTTGGGCAACTGAATCCCATGTCTGGAAACGGGCAAGACGCTCTCCATTCCGAGACATCTCTTTCATCCGCTCGCGATCGCTCAAAAGCGCTCGAAGAGACTCCTCAAGAGTCTGTGGTGATGGACTCTCTACCAAAACGCCACACTCTGGGAGAAGGTACTCAGAGACTCCACCGACATTCGAGGCGACCACTGGACAGCCAGAGGCTTGAGCATCCAACACCGAGAGTCCAGCAGATTCAAATGAGAGAGAAGGAAAGACCAGGCATCCTGCGCGTTGGAGCTCTTCTGCAATCACAGACTGAGGCACCTTTCCGTAGAACTTCATCGAAGGATTCTTCGCTTGCAGATGAAAGATCTCTTTGTGGAGCGATGGCCAACACGACGCATCCCCAAACACATGGAGCTCGAGATCTGGGAAAGAGTTCTTCAGATTTACAAAGGCGCCGAGCAGAAAGTGAATCCCCTTCGATGGCTCCAACCTTCCGGCATAGAGCAAGCGATTCCAGTCTCGCTTCTCTGGCCCCTGAAAACGGAACAGCTCTGGATCAAACCCATTGCGAACAATCGAAATTCGCTCTTCTGGAACCTCTCCTCGCGAGAGGATCACCTTCTTCTGCGCCTCAGAAACGCAGACAAAATGATCCACGAGATGCATCACGGTGCGACTCTCAAGACCACTCGGATTCACCCCCGGCGAGTGATTGACGAGAATCTTCCGCCGACAGTTCGGCTCCTCAGCAAGCAGAAGAAAAGGATGCGCGAGGGTCGCTGCGAATGCCGAAAAAGGGCCAAGCTGAGCGATTCGGGACCTGAGAGAGTGAAGCTCGTACCCCCGACCAAAATTCCAGTACTCCACCCCATTATGCGTCACCTCACCATCCGGCAGAGAGGCGCACGCCACCACTCGAAATCCGAGCCGAGCAAACGCCTCCGCCAGCGAGATCGTCGCCGTCTCTCCCCCTCCACAGTTCGCCCCCGCCGGACGCACCGGCCAATCATTAAAAAACAGCAGGAGGGTTCCCCTCGAATGCGCCGAAAAGTTCGCCATGCCGATTTCGATGAAGCAAAACTCCCCCCCGGTTCGAGAGCCGTATTCCCCCTCATAACCCCCCGAAATAACACAAAATCCAACACTGCCACGCACCATTCGAGAGCCCGCTCGTCGGTGCGTGGCACCTTCCGGTTGGTACCGGGTACCAATTAGGGGGTTATTTCGAGGTGTTTTCTTGTTCGAGGAGGTCGAGGAGTCCGTCGAGCGAGCGGTCGATGATGGCGTACACCTGCTCAAAGCCGTCGTCTCCCGGGCTGTCTGGGTCAGAATAATACGGATCAGGGACATCCATGGAGTGTGGTTCCGGATCGAACTCGCGGAGGAGGTGGATACGGGTCTCTTTACCGAGTAACTGCCTAGTATCGTTGAGATTCTTCTGATCCATGACGATAAAGAGGTCGAATTGCTCTCGGTCGTTCCTCACGAGTTGCCGAGAACTCTGTCCTGAGATGTCAATTCCCCGTTCCCGAGCAACTCGCTGGCTCTCCTCATGCGGGGGCGACCCAACATGCCAGCTTCCAGTTCCACAAGAATCAACTGAATAGGAGTCTGAAAGCCCCCGTTCTCTGAGCTTTGCCTCACAGATTCCTTCGGCGAGAGGAGAGCGGCAGATATTACCGAGACAGATAAAAAGAATCTGAGAAGTTACTCGGCTTACCTCTGCTGCTTCTCTGCTCATAGCCCCCCTCCTGCTCTCAAACTTTGGACTCCCCCTGCGTCCCTCTCTCGCGGAACGGCATCGTAATAGGTGAGATCTGACTACAAGGATACCTTCATCAATGGCGGAAGCACAGACCCAAGAGACAAGCACAAAGCCCTCTCCTCCACCAAGTGGATCAGAGACTGACAGCCCCTCATCAGGAGAAGAGTCCAAAGAAACGGCGATCGAATTTATCAACGATGTTGCCCTTGAGATCGCGGTAGAACTCGGAAGAACGGATCTCCCGATTCAGAAACTGCTGAGCCTCAAGAGAGGATCCGTCATTGAGATTGACAAACTCAGCGAGGAGCCACTTGATGTTCGGGTAAACGGAAAGCTCGTAGCGAGAGGTGAGGCGGTAATTGTCAACGAGATGTTCGGCATCCGGGTGACACAGATCGTCGCGCCGGAAGGTGAAGAAGTGTTCTGAGCGATCACTCAAGCGATTCGCTTGATATCCTGTTCACTCACGAAGAAATTTCGAATCACATCCTCTACCTTGCCTTCCGCTTCTGGTGTGAGCTGAAGGCGATTGGCGTCTTCCTTCAAAAGCCCTTCTTCCTTTAACACCTCTGAAAGCCCAGGGTGTACCTCTTCTAGGTTTATACCATACCGGTCATGAAGACTGTCATAGGAGATTCCCCGTCCTTCAACGAGCTCTTTCTCGATGGCTTCGTGCAGATATGGAACAAATGCTGCCTTCTTGACGGTCTCACGCTCCTGCCACCGAGACTGAATCGATTCTCGATACGGGAGATAGTGGTTCAGATTCTTCGAGGTCACGATACGGGACGAGAAATCGGTTCGCTGAGAACGTGCTCCAACCCCTACACCAAATATCATCTTCGGAACGCCTAAGTCGCTGAGGTCAACCGCTGTTTTGACCGCAAAGATGATAGCTCTTGGGTAGAGCGCAACCGGCTCATAACCAAGTGCACCGAGGGCATCAAGGAGGCGAGCAAGAAGCTCTGTGCGCTTCACGTTGTAGGTAGATGAATTGCAAAATAATCCCTCTATAACGCTTGAGAGTTGGACTATACGGATAAACTTTGGCCGAAAAAAGGAGGCGGCGGCAACCTGCTGGCGAAAGAGCTCCCGATCCGCTGATGGACCACGGGCCTGAAACTCCAGCCCAAGGAAGGGGTGCTCCCGAAGCGGAACACACATTTGGTGCGAGCTTTTCCAATCCTCCATCGGAGCATTTGAGAAGAGATCCGACAGGGTAAGAAGCGAGGTACTCAGGAGATGAGAATCAGTGGAGATCTCCTTCGAATAGTGGTTCGGAAGGACGATCTCCGTACGGAGCTGCTTCGCGGCTGCACCAGCCTTCCCTTTCTCCGACCGAGCTTTTCCAGCAATAAATCGGCACAGTGAATCTCCTATGGACTCCGCCTCTCGGACGTGATCTGCCCACTCTTCATGCAGCCGCAGACTCACCCGATTCGGTTCGAAATTTGACCACTGCGGAGACATTAACCGGAGTGCTGTCTCCTTCCGCAAACACTCCAGATATTCAGATACCTTGATGACATCTGCTCCAGGTGAGATACGGCGAAAAGGAGAGAGATTCTCAACGTTCTCCCGGAGAGGTCCATTCATTTGCGGAGATTCGGCACCGCGAGGATTCCCTTCTGAGGAAACGGTGACCGACATCTCTCGCTTCGAAAAGAGGTCTATCCCCTCTCCTGTATGCAATGATGGAAAATATACCTCTATCATCCTATCCCCGAAGAGCTCGTTACTGACGAACGCCAGCCGACGACCCAGCCTATCAAAACTCTCCACCTGACTATACTCAAAGGATAAAAAAATGAGAGAAAAATGGTCCTCGCAGATTGCCGCCGCATGATATGCACTCCTTTTCGGAGTTTGTTGCATTGAATCCAGAATCAGTACATCTTTTAGGGGGTTGCCACAGACTGGGAGAGAAAACAATGACCGAGAGAGGACACCATCGAAGACCGGACTATCTCCCGACCTCGCTGAGAATGGCATCATTCATCGCGCTCATCGGCATTCTTTTCTTCGCTCTCTTCTCTGGACGGATAACGCAGGCTGAGCCAGTCTCTGCCGAGAAACGAGTATACCGTTTTGCGGTGACTGATATTGTTGGCCTTGAAGAGCTCCAGCGAGAGTTTCACGCCTTTCAAGATGTACTGAACGAGACTACTGGATATACCTTTCAGCTCTTTCCAGTAACGGGAAGAACCGTCGTTGTGGAATCTCTTCGAGCAAAACGGCTCGATATCGCACTGACTGGCCCCGCTGAGTATGTCGCTATCACCTCTCGCACCCGAGTACGCCCAATTGTTGGCCTCCACCGACCGAACTATCAGGGAGCCATTATCGCAAAGAAGGACTCTGGGATTACCAAGCTCACCGATCTTAAGCAGAAGCGAGTTGGGTTCGGAGATTTTGGCTCTACGTCCTATCACCTTGCGCCACTTCAACTTCTCGCCGACGAGAATATCGATATAAAGCGAGATATTCGTGCGGTGAACCTCAACAAATATGTTGCCTGGAAAGCGCTGCAACGAGGTCAAGTTTCAGCCCTCGGCTTTAACCGGGCCAGGTTCGAACAGTTTGTCGACGAGGATGAGAAGGTAAAACGAGAGGATTTCACGGTAGTTGCGGTTGGGCCAGAACTCCCTGAAGATCTCTTTATTGTTGGTGAGCACGTTCCGGAAGATGTTGGTGAAGCTCTCCGCCGAGCCTTCTTAGAGCACGGAGATCAGCTCCTCTCAGCGATGCTCGTTGGAAAAAGGAACGCAAAGTATAGTGAGATGAAGTTCATCACCGATATATCGGATAACGATTACGATTATATCCGACAGCTATTCCGTACTGCTGGACTGCACAATCTAGCAAAATCTCATTCATAGAAGAGAGTCACAATACTGATGAACGCTCCCTCTTCCACCACCATACGGACTCCACCTCCTCTTATCTTCTCTGAAGTCCGAAAAAGCTATGGAGAAACGGAGATCCTTAAAGGGGTGACTCTCACCCTCAACCGTGGTGAGAGAACAGCGTTACTTGGCTCCAACGGATCTGGAAAGAGCACCCTGCTTCGCCTCATTCCAAGAATTACGGCACCTACTGGTGGAGAGATTCATGTTCTGGGAAAGGAGCTTCAACACCTCTCCAGAAAAGAGTTAAAACTCCTTCGCGCACACATTGGATTCGTCTTTCAGAAACACTTGCTTGTTCCTCGACTCAGTGCCCTCACGAATACCGTCCACGGTGCCCTTGGCCGTACATCGTTTGGACGAGCATGGTTTCACTCGCTCGCTCCTCAACCGATCAGAGAAGAAGCCCTCGCCTGCCTCGAGAAGGTTGGGCTTGCAAACCACGCACTCAAGCAGACCCGTCACCTCTCCGGAGGACAGTCTCAGCGAGTTGCGATCGCGCGAGCACTTATGCAGCGCCCAGAGCTCATCATTGCAGATGAGCCAGTAGCAAGCCTCGATCCGGAATCAGGCGAAAATGTTATGCGACTCCTCGGAGAACTCTCGCAAACAGACAACTTGTCGCTCCTTTTCTCCACTCACCATCTGGAGCATGCGCTGAACTACGCTGACCGCATCGTCGGACTCTCCTCGGGACGAATCATATTTGATAAGCGTTCAGACCAGACCTCTCTTGAGGAACTGCGGAGTTTCTATGAGTAACGATCCAGCACTATCACCACAAGCAGAACTCTCCCTCCCCCCTCGATTTCGATTTCCTGGAATGGGAAGGACCTTTGGAATCATCGCACTTTTTGCGCTCATCTCACTCTCACTTCATGGAGCTGAGATCTCTTTCTCTTCTTTTCGAGAGGGAATTCCCTATATGAAGGAGGTCCTCTTCGAGATGCTCCCTCCGGATCTCTCTCGCATCTCGAATATCGGCGCTTTGCTGCTCGATACTCTTTATATGGCGATTGCAGGAACCTGTATTGGCGTTCTGTTCGCTCTTCCCCTGGCAGTGCTTGCGGCACGCACAACCTCTCCTCATACCGCGTTGTATGCTATCTCTCGGGCATCTGTTTCTCTTGCTCGAACGGTTCCCGACCTTGTTTGGGCCCTCTTTTTTGTTGTCACCGTGGGAATCGGATCCTTTGCCGGTGTGCTTACCATCGCCATTGATACCCTCGGATTTTGCGGAAGATTTTTCGCAGAATCTATCGAAGAGATCGACCACAGCCCAGAAGAAGCCCTTGAGACCTTAGGAGCGGGCAGGTGTGCTATTCTCGCCACCTACATCTTTCCGACCTGCACACCAAGCTTTATCAACACCGTTCTCTTTTCACTTGAGAAAGCGGTCCGCTCATCTGTCGTTCTCGGACTCGTCGGTGCTGGTGGAATCGGGGTCGAGCTCAAGGTTGCCATGGATACTCTTCAGTACGGACAAGCCTCGACTATTATTCTTTGTATATTCGTTGTTGTGCTTGTTGTTGAACAGATGAGCACAAGAGCTAGGACTGCTCTGCTGACAACCAGCTAATTGAGGATCTCGTCTCCACATCCAATCAGAGTCTCCTTTGTCAGAAGGAGGTCTCTCTCTACCGCTTTACAGATCTCACGGACATACCCACTCCGCACCGTCCCAAGCCCATCTTCTCCAAGCTCTTCGGTCAAAATTCGAAGAGCCCGCATAAAAGCCTCAGCCGATATCAGCAACGAATCAAGGTTCACCTCGGCCTCTCCAAACCCCTCCAGCACGAGCGCCGTTACCCGTTCGACCCGCTTTCGATACGGCTCCCACTTCTGCACTCCTTCGAGCTCTTCTCGCTCAGGAGAGCGCTGCATATCACGAGCAACCTGACTATCGAGCTGCGAAAGAAAGCGGCACAGCGCCTCTTCTAGCGAAATCTTTGATCTCTTTTTCGTTCCCATCACCCTCTCCCAAAAGCGAATTTTTCAGCCTCTCACGAGGAAAGATACTTTTGCGAACCTGAAATCAGGCCGATACTTCTAGCATGAAGCGAAATGCCATCTTCCTCCTCATACTTGTAATTCCAGTAATTTACCTTGCTCCATCCCTCATATCTCAGTTCGCTCCGGAACATAACGCCGAAGACTACATTCGGTCCGGAAAAGGGTTTGCAGCCGAAGATAATCTCTGGAAGGCCCGTGAGGCCTTTCGACTTGCAATAAAGGCCGATCCAAACAACTCCGAAGCCTACTTCCTTCACGGCGTTACCGAGCTCTCTCTTCGGTACTATGATGACGCCATATCAGACTTTTCTCACTGCCTCCAGCTTGATCCCAATAACGGCAACGCCTACTACAACAGAGGATTGGCCCTTGCTCAATCCGGAAATTTGCAGGGGGCTCTCGGTGACTTTGACCGAGCACTGAAGCTCAACGAGGGAGATGTCGCTGCCTATCGAGACAGGGCGCTCGTAAAACAAAAGCTCGGAGACCGCCTCGGGGCCCTCGAGGATCTCAACATCTCAGTTTCACTGAACCCGAACTATTCGTCTGCTCGCGTAAGTTACGGCATGCTTTTGCTCGAGCTGGGAAAGATTGATGAGGGAATCGAACAGCTTAATAGTGCGGTGTCACTCGATCCTCAACTCCGAAAGAACTTTCTGGAGTCAGAGGAACCCTGCGGCCCATTCTGGAACGAGATAACTGAAGAAGTCAGCTACCGGCCCTGCTCTCCTTAGCCCGAAGGAAGCGCCTTATCCGCGAGCAGGCCGACTGGCTTTGAGTCGATATCGAGAAGCTCCGTAATGACTGTTTCAGCACTCTGATAGAGCTTCTCTGGATCCCCGACCTCTTCAGCCAGCCTCCTTGCTTTGTTCACCTGTCCATCGTTCAGAAACGATCGAATGATAGCAAGTCGAATCAGAGCGCTATTTGGATACTGACAGAGTGCCTGTTGAAGAAGCTCTCGCCCCGAGCTCGTCTGATGAAATCGGTCAAAGGAACAACACGCATAGACAAGCAAAAAGGTCATATCTTCGTTTAACGGCTCCTTATTGAGGACAACCCTCTCGGCCGATTGCATAGCAAAGACATTTGCATGTTTGGCGAGTTGGAGATCGATATTATTCAAGCGAGTGCTGAGAGCATTGTAATTCGAGAGCCATCCGACATGCTTTTGCGGCTTTTCAGGACGTTGCCGAAGGGATCTGCAGAGCTCTTCAATCCTATTGGCCCGATGAACGGGGAGATGTTCCTGAAGAATACGCTCTCTTCCCGCAGCCGCTATCCGACGAGCCTCCTCTTTATGCTGAAGGTAGTAGCTGATCTTCTCTGCTGCCTCTTCAACATCTCCCTTCTCATAGGTCACCAAGTGCTCTCCATCGGTGAAGAGAGAAAGAAGTCCGTTTGAGGTCCTCTCTGTAATAAGCAACGCCCCTGACATCATCGCTTCAAATACTCGAAAGTTCAGATCGCGCTTAACCGTCTGGTTAATAACGATCTCACTTCGAGGAAATATGTCCCACCATGATCCCGTTTTGCACAGCAAATCTATGCGAGCTTGTAGGGCTTCAAAGAATTGAACGCGGTCTGGATTGAGCTCTCGATTTAACGAACCAACAAATACAGCGCCAAACTCTTTCTCCTCTTGAGGCTCAACATAACGGCTTGCCCAGAGCGGCATCCACTCAGCTTCTACTCCCCCTCTCTCGTTGATGGGTGAAATGAGATTCTTTTGGGCAACCAGCGTCCAATCCATCGCCTTGGCGATATCACCGTGAAGTTGATAGTGATGGTGAGCATCCACTGAGAAAAAGAGTAGTGGGATACGACTTTCGGAAAGTCCGACAAGATGTATCGGAGAGCTTTCATCAAGCACTACGATTACATCAGGAACCCTCCCACCAAGATGCTCAGTAACTATCGAATCGATATGTTGAAAGGGCATAGACAAGGTAACATCGAGTCCCTTCTGAAATCCGACAGAGACGACCTCATGCCCCTTTGCCCGTAGTTCCTCTGCAAACCAACACTGATTGAGGAGAAGAATAAACATAACATCTCGCTACCAAATAGCCCTTAAAGGAGTTCTCGCCACCTACGATGCCGTAAGAGAGCCCTGTTGAAACTGCTCTTCAATCATTCCCTTGAGCTCCTGAGCCCGAGAGTCTTCTGGCTTAAAGATCAGGATCTTCTGCACCTCAGAGAGTGCCTCATCAAGACTTCTCTGCGCATAGAGGCAGCCCGCATAGGCGTATACCATATCAAGATCGGCTGGATGCATATCCAAATAGGTCTCAAGTCTCCGCTGAAGATCTGGCAGCCGCTCAAGGATATATGACAGCTGAATGCACCCAAAGAGTGCACTCAGATTTTCTGGATTAGAATCAAGCGCAGCGTTGTAGTGCCCCCATGCCGTAGGATACTGCTTACTGAACAGGTCACAGAATCCTAAACCTGCTAAGGCCTTATCATACTCTGGTGCGTGTCGCAGCGCTTCTTCAAAGAGCTTTCGGGATTCATCAAGCTCATTATAGCTCGCCGCAATTGCAGCAAGGCCACAAAGTGCCCGGGGACATTTCGGATTATGAGCATGATGTGCGTGAAATATCTCTTTCGCCTCATCGCGATTTCCGAGAAGTGCCTGTACTTCTCCACGAAGAAGCTCAACAGAAGTTCGTTGGCGTTCGCTGAGCTCTGCGCGCGCAAGAAGCTGATCGGCCCCCTCCAGCGCTTCATCGAGATCCTTGCGGTGCTTTAGCTCCTCCAACTCCCCGATACGAAAGTCGATACTATCAAAGGGCTGTGAAGGCACTGGCACCTGAGTCGTCTCAACCGCATCACGAACACGGGGTGGATTTCCGTTCACTTCAGTACTCTTCTCACCTTCCTCAACAAACCTGGCAAGAGCTCCATCAATCGCCCCATCTTGCTTTGAGTACGAATCTTCCTGAGGTGCTGGGGAAGAAGCTGCCTTCTCCTGCAACTGTCTTATTGCTTCTTGAAGCTCAAGACTTCCTCCATGCTGAGGACGCTCGGCAAGGAGAACTTCAAGATGAGAACGCGCTTCTTCAAGCTTATTCTCACGAACGAGGCAACCCGCAAGACAGAATCTCATATCAAAATTCTCTGGCTGCAACGTAATGACCTTTTTCAAGACCTCTTCAAGTGCCTCATATCGCTCAAGAGAGTACGAACAATCTAAAAGTTGTAGGATCGCGATCATATCAGTGGGGTCTCTTTCGAGAATCTGAAGAAACTCTCCGTGAGCAAGCTCCTTCTTCTCCTCCATCATGAGACACATCGCATATCCGGTATGCGCCTTGTTGTCGCTCGGATCAACATTTCGCGCCCGCTGAAAGTACTCCTTTGCCTTCTCAACACGCTCCTCCGCAAGAAAGACAGCCGCTCGATTGCAGAGCACTCGGATAGCACGAGGATTGCTCTCTTCCGCAGCAGCAAGATATCGATGAGCCTCTTCAAGCTCCTTGCGCTGTGCGGCCTCGTATCCCTTCTTTGCCAACTCTTCGAAAGGCTCATGAGAGAGTTCGGATGAGGCTGGCACCTCAATCTCCGGAGAAACTCCGAGTACATCACGATACACAGCAAGAGTGCTCTCAGCAGCACTATCCCAAGTGAACTGCTGAAGATGCGAGGCAAACTCTGATCGATACGGCGCATAGTAGGCTGCAAGGACAGCATTTCGAATGGATGAAATATTATCCGGCTCACAGTAGAAACCATACTCACCGAGATAATCCTTCGTAGTCCCAGAGTCTACCGCAACAACATTACAACCAAGAATTCCTCCTTCCAGAGAAACCAGGCCAGGAAGTTCATACCAACTCGGAAGGGCGTGCACCTTCGCTGCCGCATACGCACTTGCCAGCATCTCCGGCTCTACCCTATCAAGAACGATAGTCTTCCCCTTTCGCTGAAATGTACGAACCGCTTCAGCGTACTCTGGTTGGTACGAGAACCCTCCTGATGCATATACCACTGGGAGATCCACATCCTCAAGCGCTGACTGGAGCATCAATTGATTCTTTCGTGACTCAAACCGCCCCACACAGAAGATGAAGTCCTCTACCCCGTACGCCTCACGAAAGAGTTGGGGATCGGCTCTATCAGAAACCTCATGGCCAACAGGAACAATAGAGATCGGAGCATGACCGGGATACGTCCGCTCAATTACCTTCTTCTCACCTTCCCCGTTCACGAGGAGTGCCGCTGCGTGAGCTGCACTCCAGCCATTCGGGAAGGCCTCAGAAGGAGAGACCTTTCGATGTTCACCGAGTTGTTGCTCCAGCCATGTCCGATCTTGACCTTCTCGAACATACTGAGTCAGCAGCTCTGCTAAGTACTGTGACTGATGGTGAAACCGTGGAACGTCCTCACAGAGCGTCGTTACCACAAAAGGAATGCCCGCTGCTTCTGCTCTTCTTCCATAATACTCCACCATCTGAGGAAGGGCGAAATTTATGATATGCAACAGATCAAACTGAGAGAGATCTGCCGTCCCCTCAAGATCGAGGTGCACATCAACACCCCTCTTTTGGAGTCCCTCCAAAAGTCGATCGACGACAATGGTGTCACCACCACGTTGGGTGTACATATTCTTCCGATTCTGTATCAAGATACGTAGTCCTGACCCAGACCGATCTTTCTGATGTTGTGAAGAGGACACGGCGTGCTCCTTTGTTGTTGTAAAATCTGTATCAAGCGGATGAGACTCTGTCTGAAGGGAACGATCTTGTGCTCGCAATGACATCAGAGCTTCGTAGTAAGAAGGGACAACGGACTTCCAAGAGTTGTCCTGACAGTAAGACTTTCGAGCCTCAGCAATATTTTGCTTAACCTGTTCATTGGTCAGCAACTCCCGAATGGCGAGTGGAATTGAGAATCCAGGATTTGTATGCCATACCGATGTGCCGAATCCGGTGAATGCCGGAGCCATAGAGGTAATGACATTTGCTCCTGTACCGAGCGCACGAGAACAAGCTCCAGAACACTCGTAGTGATCCGACGAGTAATTGAGAACAACGACATCAGAGATCTGCTGAAGACCGAGCAACTCCTTATCTGACAAAAATCGATCAATAAAGGTAACCTGATCTTCAATGTGGAGACAGAGAACGAGTCTTCTCAATTTCTTGGCGTATTCTTGGGCTTCTTTATCCTCAGAACTCACCTTGCCCGCAATACAAGCATGAACACGTAATCCATCATCCTTCAACACCTTTACCGCCTCGAGCACTTCTCTCAGTCCCTTGTGAGGGTGAATATATCCACTCGAGCTGATGATCGGGAGCTCCTGCGGAAGTCCGAGCTGACTGTGGACCTCTCCCCTTTCCTCATCAGAAAGGGAAGGAACATTCTTTATCCCGTGTGGAATAACTCGAATCCTTTCTGACTCGATGCCATACGAAGATACTTCAATCTTCATCTCCTCTAGAGGAATAACTATCTCATCACACTGCTGAAGAATTTCGCGTGCATCAACTCTTAAGGTAAATACCGTATGGAGCTGGAGGACTATCCGAATATCCCGTTGCTTGAGATAGCTGATCACTTCTGAAAAATTTGCATCTGAGAGCTGTTTCGGATTGTGCGCATTGACATAGAGCACATCAATCGATTCTTGCTGAAGTGCAGCGAGAAGATTACTCCACCGTTTCTCTTTCCAGCTCCAACACCGCGATACAGGAAATACGCTCTTTTCATCATCAAGAATATTCTGGGCTGCAAACTCTCCGGTATCATATTCGGAGAAGACTCGGATCTCACTGTTGGGATAGCTTTCGGAAAGCTGAGAGAAGAGTTCTTCCGTAAAGGTAGCTAAACCGCATTGCTGATTCCACGTGCTCATCACTCCGATGCGAAGCGGAGTGCTCCTCTCGGAAGATCGCCTTTCTCGCTCGACTTCTCGTTGAACATCTTTGATTTCACTGACGACATTCTCCCAAGAAAAGGTCTTTCTTTGGAGCTCAAGGGCACGGTGAGAGAACGACCTCAGTTGATTTGGATCAGAGAGCAACTCACGAAGCGCTCGCTGAAGCTCTTCTTCACCCACCTCTGGGAGCACGAGCCCCGTTTCGCCGTGACGAACTCCCTCACCGAGCCCTCCAACGTCAAAGGTCACGACTGGACACCCTGATACCTGAGCTTCAATGGCCACCAGTGGAAACGGATCAAACCAAATCGAGGGAACGACACACATTCCTGCAGTCTGAAAGGCCCGGGCAACTTCAGCTTGAGGGCGAGAGCCATAAAAGGTGAGACCGGGAATATCTGCCTGAAGCCTCTCAGTATCGTAGATTGGTTCGCGGTCCCAGAGCTCTGCACTTCCATAGACATCGAGAGTCAGTTCCGGGAACTGAGCCTTCAGCTCTGTAAATGCAATAAGAAGGAGATCAAGGCCCTTATCCTGGACGAGTGCGCCGACAAAAACAATTTTATTCCAATCTCTTTCGTCTGGGCCATACGCTGGGAAGAGCTCGTGATCAACGCCATTGCGAATAGTCTTCACCCGAGCGGGATCTACCTGCGCATCGAGGAAGAGTAATCGTTGAGCATCTGAAACCGTGATGATTCGATCAACATAGTGAAGAAGGGGCTTCGGATTCATGCCCGTATCGGTAACCGCTCGATCGTGGCTAATTAAGAGGCGAGTCAGACAGTGAGGATCGTCTTGAACCAGAAGAAATGGATGAACTCGGCCCGCAGAGAGAAGGTGATATGCTCCCCTCTCTGACATCCGGTCAATCGCCATCCTACAGTCGTACTCCTCTCCAATATCCCAGAACTCAACTCCCTCATGCTGGAGATCTGACACACCAATCTGCCCAGCAACCACCACTTCATCACCTCCCTTGGCGAGAAAGCGGGCGAGATGGAGTGTCGCCATTTCGGCACCCGCATTCACCTCCAGAGGACGGATGGGTTGGTCTCTATGAATGAGTAAGTATCGAGACATATTACACAATCTTCCAATAACAGCGGGCTACAGCACATTCCTGTGCTGAATACTCACGGAAGGAGTTGCAAGACTTGTGCTCAAATTTTTGGGGGAAAGAGAGGAGAATTCGTCAAATTCTTGACGAGAACATTTTCTTGGGTGTCTCCCTGCAGGAGGCACCCAAGACGCCTTTGGATTAGGCGGCGATATTGAGACTTCCGGTGGGAGAGAGTGCTTCAGAAAGCGCCACCTCGCGAGAAAGCACTGCGGCTCCCTGCGGAGAGTATGCCGCTACCGACGGCTCACGCGGAGCAACCGGCTCACGACTCACCTGTGGCTGAGCGACAGCACCGGCTTCACCCTGACCGGGAGCATCATTCTTCAGGAGTTCAAGATTCGTGAGAGTCGCCTTTCCATCTGCAAAGGAAAGGGTTCCTCCATACGTCTGGCCGTTATCTAGCTGAGCGATGAATTGTCCATCTTCAGTCTGGACTAGGCTTCCTCGGATGGTCTGTCCATTCGGAGACTCAATCGTCACATCAAAGGTTCCATCACCGGTTGCCTCAAGTGAGATACCATCAAAAACGGCGTTCTTCCCATCAGACAATCCAGAGATCACGGGCGCCTGTCCCTCGTACCGAATATCTGAAAGAGTCGCTGAATCCCCATTTCGCTCCAAACGGGAAGTGAAGCTCTGGCCATTCTCAAAAGTAAGCGAGAGTTCTCCGTCCTCATTAATCGTACCAGATCCGCGAACAACCCCACCGTCAGGCCCCGCAAGATAGGCCGAGACCTCACCGTTGTCTCTAAACTGTAGTGCGGCACCCTGGTCAAGGAAGAGAGTATCCCCCTTAAATGTTCCACTGAATGCATCAGGTCGGCCGACATCACCCCCACGGGCCGCATCACCACCCCGTGGCTGTTGAGCCCTCACATTCGGAGCACTCGGCTCAAGCTTTCCAACATTGGTATAATTCTTCGGCTCAGAAGCCGCCGTTCGAGCTGAAATCTGTACGGACACCGCATCACGGGGAGCACTTACCCCGGCACGAGCATCAAGCGGGCTCGCTCGATTGATGTTAAGAGCGCTCACGAGAGAATTCTCCTCTCGTCCTGCAATCACCGCCCTCTGTCCAAAACCACCCTGTGGTCGTTGAAATCCCTGGAAACCTGCCTGCAATCCTATCGTGCTCATCGAAATATCCTTATTTCACTTCTCACCGTTGAGAAGAACACATCCGTATCACAGGAGGTATACGGCCGGATCGGAGGGAAACTGTAGCGATTTATCACCACCTAAAACCATCACCCACCATCTGTCTCCCGCCCGGTGCGTGGCACCATCAAATCTCACGTAAAATCAATGGGTTACAGCCACCTTGCGAACAGTGCCTCATCCAGCGGGCACGGCTTCCGGACACTTTCGATATCCTCTACTATGGGGGCTATGTCTGTATACCTTTGTATTGAATGCCCAGGTCGAGCGCCGCGAACCATTGTTGTTCGGGAGCTGTATAGCTCTTTTGGACTCGATCGGGATGGGCTCTTTTCGACTGAGAATATCGTCGACCGGTGGTTCTCTATCCTCTCAGTGGAACAGGACTACTACCTCGTTCGAGAGGGGGAAAAAGACTCGCAGGGAAATGTGATGGCGATTACGCCGGGCCTGCAGGTTCAGTTCGGAGATTATTCCTTTCGACTCGCTCCAACACCAAGTGCTGCTCAGGTTCTTTCTCAATCGGAGATCACCGATCCTGAAGAGCTTCTCTCCCAACAATCCGTCTCCCCTACTGCACTGCTCAGCTTAAAACTCGGAAATACTTCAAAAGAGATCCCCCTCTTTGAGGGAATACACTTTTCGCTCGGTTCTTCGGAACGTGACCTCTTCCCTCTCAGATTTAACGGGGTCGAGAAGCAACATGCCATGGTGAAGCAGCTCTCAAACAGCACCGAAATCACGAGCACAAATGGAGAGCTCCTCATTCAGAGAGAAGACGAGGGAGAAAAACAACTCCTGACTAAGGGAGGGAAAGAAGAGGTTGCCTCCGCTGAAATCACTCTTCTTCCCAGCTCTCTCTCGTTCAGAATTCACCGATCGAGTGAGTAAAAACCCCAGCGTTGCATAAAAATTGGCCCGTAGACTGCTTTGCTGCTCTTGTGGCTCTACGAACAAATTTTTATGCAACGCTGGGGTAAACTGATAGGGAGAGTTCCCCATGGCTTGAGGTGGTGTTGGTTAAATAACTACGTTTCTTTAATATCAAGGGTCTCGACAAGTACCTCGACCACTTCTGGACTGTCCCAGAGAGACTCTTTCATAAAGGCCTTCATCTCACTTCCACCGTCAAGGGACTTCATCTTTTCGACTACAATCTCTACGATGCGATCGATGGCGCTTTCAATATCTGGGAAGGATTCTCCTCGAAGCTGGGTAACTGCATCGAGCCAATAGGCCGTGGTCTCTGCCATGCGGTGCTGAAAGCCAGTCGGTGTTTCGGGAACTCCAACGGAACCGATGACCTTCTCACGATCAACCCGAGAGGGCCCCCTCGAATCGTCTTCCTGAACTCTCTTCAGCGAGTCTCTTTTTTTTGCCATACCTTTGCTCCTACCTGTCGTAAATTTTTAGCAGTAATTGCGTTCGGATGCATCGCATATGAACGAAAAAGCTCATTTTTTGCCTGCTCTGAATGACCAAGTTCGCCAAACAGGGCTCCCAGATTATTCCGGAGGGCAAGACTTCCTCCTGGCTGAATCTGAAAAGCACGAGTATACACTTCAAGTGCTGCCTCAGATTCCCCTATATAGTCGTAGAGCAGGGCAAGATTTGAGAGGCTCTGCGCATAAGACGGATCAAAACGGTACGCCGCAAGAAAGTAGTCACGCGCCTGCTCGATCTCTCCCTCAAGAAACGCGACACAACCGAGCCCATCAAGCGCCGCTGCGGAGATATGAGTGTCGTATGAGACTTCAAATGATCCCCTCGCCTCTGCTAAGGCTCCTTGGCGGAGATACAAGGTGCCCTGATCAATCAGTGCTTGCGCCTGACGCACCTCTTCCACTGATGGAGGCAGATGCTGCGAGACACCACAGCTCACCAAAAAGGACAGCACGAGAATGGAAAGAGCTCTTGTTCCCATTAATGTTATGCTTCGAATCACGTTCCCTCCTCCTCTTATGCAGCGAGTTTGCCGTACAACGTCGTTGCTTCTTCTTCGCTGAGTTTGACGTACCCCTTTTGGAGCTGCGTAACGCGTGGAAGAAGCTCTTCCTCTGCCACCACTCGAAGGGCAACACCTCTCATCTGAAGACACCGCTGAAGCAGTGCTCGCGATCCTCGAGAAGTGATGACGATCGGTGTGACGTTCTCCTCCTCCACTGAAGAGAAATCTCGCTCAAGCTTAAGGAGAAATTCTGGTGTAAGCGCTGATTGATTCTGGGAGCACTCGGCAAGCCACATATCCAGCATCGGATCAATCCGAATGACCGCAACGGTTGCTCCTTCCCCCCCTTCCGGTGTAGTACTTACCTGTGCAGAGATAGTATGCTTCAGCGCAATCCGCACTTCTTCGAGAAGAAAATTTTCCTCGCCAGCACGAACGGCATTTTCAGCGACAGCCTGCAAGATCAGGTCAATATTTCGAATCGAGATCCCATCAGCCACCAGCACTCGGAGTATTCTCGTCAGTTGAGTGAGTGAGATTACGCCGGGTATCGTATTTGTTACGAGCTCCGGGGCTTGTTCCTCGAGATTATCGAGGAGCCTCCGGGTGAAAATATCGTCGATGCACTCTACTCGGTAAGAATCCAGGAGTGCTTCATACGCACTACACACCTCCTTCAGAGCCTGCTCTGGTGCTTCCAGGGCAGCATCACTCCACAGGTGGCGCTGCTCACTCGGCAATCCTCGAAACGAGAGCTGAAATGCGTCCGTAAGTTCCTCCGAAAGAACGAGCTCAGGAGGGGTGAAGAGAAGGCCATCCCCGTCATAGAACTTCTGTAGCACCTCTGCAAAAGCCTTCTGTATAGCTGCAGGCGGTTCACTTCGGATATTACTCCCTACCGGGAGCTCAATCTTCACCAATGACGGTATCTTTGGGTTAAAGATCTTTTCCTCTGAGAGATCAGACTCTGCGCCACCCGGAGGCGAGAGAAAACCGAGGAAGAAGAAGGTTCCGCCAATCAGGAGAAATGGAACCGTTGCAACCCCCACAAATGCGAGGAGAAGAGCAACGAATCCAGAAAGCAGGAGAGCTGGTCGGATGCTCACTAACTGGTCAAGCACTTCATTTGCCAAGGAGGAGCTTTCGCTCGATGCCACTCGCGTAACCACCAATCCAGCAGCAAGTGAGTTGAGCAAGGCTGGAACTTGCGAGAGAAGTCCATCGCCAAGGGTCAAAAGGGTATACTTCTGGAGAGCGACATCAAGAGACATCCCCTTGACCGCAAGCCCAACCGCTAACCCCCCAAGAATATTCACTCCGGTGATGATGATTCCGGCGATGGCGTCCCCTTTTACGAACTTCATCGCTCCATCAAGCGCCCCATAGAATCGTGACTCAATCTGCAGTTCATCCCGCTTCTTCTTGGCTTCCTCTACCCCAAGCAAACCGGAACGCACATCTGCATCGATAGACATCTGCTTTCCAGGGAGCGCGTCAAGGGTAAACCGAGCTGAGACCTCAGCAACTCGTTCGGAGCCCTTCGCAATCACGATAAACTGTACCAAAGTGAGCACGAGAAAAACGACCAAACCAACGAACATCTCTCCCTGCATCAGCAGAGATCCGAACATCTCAATCATCTCTCCGGCATCCCCAACGCCAAGAATCCGCCTAGTCGTTGAAATATTCAGCGCCAATCGATACAGCGTCGCAAGAAGCAGAATCGTGGGAAGACTTGAGAGCTTTACCGGCTCCGAAAGGTACAGGGTGCTCACCACGAGGAGAACCGAGAAGATCAGGTTCACCACGAGGAGACAATCCACCGCAAATGAGGGAAGAGGAAGGAGCATGCATCCAATGACGGCGACAAGCCCAACTGGTAGTATAATCTCCTTCACTCTTCTCCTCCTTAAAGAACAAATACTCGCCTTACGGCGTAAACTATCCGACCCTTACATTCCGAATCGCCGCCATCTTTGATTCATGACGAGATTTCTCTGTATTCGAGGTGATTGAGACGAGTTGCATCTGCTCCTGCATCTCGATCTGACGATTAATAAGGGTCAGATAGTTTCCATCAAGACCACTCGGTATTCCCGAAGTAGTGGCAGCACCGACTACTCCTCCGACTACTCCTCCGACTCTCGACAGCAGAGAGCTAAAGCCCTCTCCGAGAGAACTTCCTGGCTCCGGTGGAATCCGCACCATCCCCTGGCTTTTGGCCTGTGAACTCCCTTGCAGGAAAAAATTCTGTACCTTTGATGAAACTTTGTCTGTCATCTCTATCTCCTTACACCTGTTTCTCTGTAACTCCGAAGAAATACTCTTCAGATTCTTTTCTCTCTTCTCTATCGTCCCAAGAAAAAAAAAGTTTCCTAAAGAACAAAATTTTTCTCAGTTTTTTCGCCAACGCCGAATGAGAGTCCCTCTTCAGTGGGAGAGATCTCTCCCGCTGCAACCACTACTCCTCCGATCAGAAGCGATGCTGGAAGTGATCCAGCAGCGGGAAGTTCCAACTCATCCCCCTCCTCCAAGGCGAGATAGTGAAGAAAATTCATCGATATCCCCTCTATCCGGATCTCTGCGGGTAATGAGCCCTCTCCCTGCTCTGCTTGTGGCTTTTCTTCTCCTGTCTCTCCTTCGATGCTTTGCTCGCTCATCGCTCGTACCTCCATATACATACGTCCTTCTTCCTCCATCCGCAGAATTGAACAGAACTGCGACTCTTCTCCCACTTCAGCGAAGACGAAAGAGGACGGTACCGATACCGCAAGCCCCCTGAAAATCTGCTGAATTGGAAGAAAAAATGAGGTTGAAATAAACCGTAATCGCGTTTCACTCTCTTCCTTGTATCGAAGCTCCAGGCTCTGCTTCAGGGAGGAGTGCGCCTCGGAAGAGGACGAAGCGTCATAAGCAAGCAGGAAGTGGCACGCTCTGCTCTTGTCATTTACCCGAATATCAAGGAGCTCTTCTTCCCCGATCTGGTAGTGCGGAATGATCTTCTGCACCGTAATGGTAGAGCACTCCGGCCGAGCAAAGAACTGAAGGAACTCTCGAACTTCCTTCGGCATAAGAGATCGACTCTCTACTGCCGAGGGGAGCAGAAAGAGGAACGAAGGACTTCTTATTTCACCAACACCATCTCCTGAAAGAGATATATGAAAGGCCGTGTATTCTTGATCTCCTCCTTCGTCAGAGAGAGCGGGGCGAACGTTCTCGGGGGAAAAGGGAATTTTAAGCCGATCAAAGAGATCAGAGAGATCGACAAAGAGCTCTGTTTGAGCCTGACGATCAGCGTAATCCGGAAGTGAAAGCTCCATGGCATTACCCCCGCTGTCCTTCGGAGGCGTGGAGGGATGTCATTCCCAAAACCTCAGAGAAGGCGATCTCTTTCGCTTCGCGGAGGGGAAACTGTGCGAGCCATCGATGGTAGAGACTGAATTCTCGTCGAAGCTCTTCGGAGAGTATCTCACGCGGAAAAGGCTGCTCACTAAGAAACTCTTCACTGACAGCGCACGCCATCACCGGATGCCCGGAGATTCCAGAGAGCACACTCATCACCCCCTTGTGGACCCCGTTCCCATGCGCTCCTCTCTGCTCTTTTGCTCTACTCATCGTCGATGTTCTCCGTTCAAGGTGATATTTTGAAGATGTTTCTCAAAGGAAGAACTTTCGCCTATCTTCCGAGTGGGAAAACGAAGAGGAACTCTCCGGGCTACGAGACATGCTCCAGCACCAAGCAATAGAAGGACAAATGCAAGGATCCCCCACCAGAGATGGGATGAGCTCGATACAGAGGCCTCCGCATCTCCGTCATTCCCTCGGATTGGTGATACCCTTCCTTTCGATTCAAGAGACAATTCTGGAGAGAGCTTGCTCTCCTTCAAAAGCTCGCTCTCTACTGCGAATGAAGCACGTGCAGCCTCGCCTTCCTCTTCCGACTGATGATGAGGCTGCTCCACCTCCCCTACCGGGGTTTCCGATTCTTCAATCTGCTCTTCACTTATATGATTTCGGCGCACGGTAGCGGCGAGCAGCTGTGGCTTCTCTGATGCTGATCCTTTTCGTAATGCTTCAACTCGACTTCCGGAAACAAGGATCGATACCTTCTCCCGGTTGACTCCAGCAGCAGCACTCACGAGCTCTTTAATCTGCTCCACATCTTCCACAAAACTCTCTTCGGTAATGAGGAGGACACTCGCACTTGTAGAAAAATTGTCGGCGAGCTTTCGACCGAACAGTGGGTCACTGGGAGGAAGATGCAGGTGCACTCGTGACTCCAACACTCCTCCTAGGGCCGAGAGGGTAAGCTCAATTTCTTGAGCTACCGCTCGTTCAAACTGGAAGCGCTGAGCATCTCGACTCGGAAGCATGGAATCTCCTCGCTCTCGATAGTCTCCTCCAGCACGACGGAAGACCCTTGCGTCAGAGAGCGCGGATAAGGCCTTCAGAACATCATCCTTCTGAACAGCGAGTGCCCAGGTTCCATCCGCTTGAATCTTTTTCTCTGCGACGATCCCGATGTCGTGGAGCTTCGTGATAAGCCGATTACCCTCCGTCTCAGAGAGATCGTGAAGAATTTGCTCCTGACATCCCAATAAAAGCAGGAGCAAGATACAGACGGTAATCTGCCGACAGATACGGAAGACGATCTGCCTTCTCCTTTCATTTCCTTTTCTCCTAGTCATGCCTCCTCCACTGCATACGGTTTTCCTGTCTTCTGTCTCCGATACGGAACTCTCGGCTCTTCGCATGCTTCGTAGTAGTATGCGAGTTTCTCGAGAGCGCTGCTGTGTATTCGCGAGATCCATGAGCGGCTGACCCGCAAACGCTTGGTAGCGATCTCTTCAAAGGTCAGATCCTCAAAGTAGTAGGCCCTGATCACAATTCGCTCTCGGTCTTCCAGGGTCGAGATCGCACGGTGCAGCTCTTCTTTGCGGCGAAGTACTTCCAGTCGCTCCTCAATGGAGGCGTGGCGTGCATCTCGAACAATATCGGCCTCCACTTCGGAGTATGCCAATCGAAAGAGGTACCCTCCTTTCGCCGCACGCTCGAGGACAAGTGCAAGCCGAGCATCAACATCTCGACCTGAGATCTTTGGCAACACGGAGCACAGGTCACTCGCGATACAATCCGAAGCCTTCAGCGCTCGCAAGGCGGCATAGTCGAGCTTGTTCACCCCGGCATCCCGCCGAATGCTATCGATAATCGCACCTCGAATTCGATAGTAGGCATAGGTGACAAAGGCGGCATTACTCGTTGGATCATAGCGCTCAGCAGCATCAACGAGTCCGATGTAGGCTGCCGCCAGATACTCATCAAAGAGCTTTGGGGAGACCCCCAGTCGCCGCATCAACTGCGAGGTGATTTTCGAAATATAGCCCATGGGGTCATCGAGGTACCGCTCATAGAGCTCACTTGTTTCCTTTCGTTTCGGTGGCATACTCCTCATCCCAGTGCATTATTTCTTGGCGCAGGCTCTCAGAACCGTTTTTCCACTCTCTCTATCGATTACAACGAGAAAAAGTTTCCTCATTTCTGATATTTTTCTCGGTTCATATAAAAAACTCTGCGATAACAAGGGGGTAGGCATTCACCTCCCCAGAAAATAGAGGTACACTTCGGGAATGAAGAAGCAGGGCCGTATCCTCATCTTTATCGTTGCCTACAACGCCGAGAAAACACTCAACTGGGTGCTCGATCGCATTCCTCGTGAGCTTCTTACTCCGGAGAACGGAATTCTCGTGATCGATGACTCCTCAAAGGATGAAACCTTTGAAGTTGGGCTGAGTTACGAAAAACTTCCTGAGGGGATCGAACTTACCGTCCTTCGCACCCCCATCAATCAGGGGTATGGAGGAAATCAAAAGCTCGGATATCGCTACGCTATCGAAAAGGGGTTTGACGCGGTTGTTCTCCTGCACGGAGACGGGCAGTACCCACCAGAGCTCATCGATGAGATCACCAGCCCCATTCTTCGCGGTGAGGCGGATGCGGTCTTCGGCTCTCGGATGATGAAGTCTGGAGAAGCATTAAAAGGAGGCATGCCGCTCTACAAGTACGTCGGAAATAGAATCCTCTCGACATTTCAGAACTGGTGGCTGAACGCGGATCTCTCCGAGTTTCATAGCGGCTTTCGAGCATACTCGGTTCGAGCCCTCTCTGAGGTTCCCTTTGAGAACAACACCTCTGACTTCCACTTTGATACCGAGATTATCATCCAGTTTCTCCAGAAGTCCTTCAGAATTCATGAAATTCCAATTCCGACCTATTACGGAGATGAAATCTGCCACGTCGACGGAATGAAGTATGCGTGGGATGTCGTAAAAGCAACCCTTTTCAGTAAGATTCAGAACCTCGGGCTCTTTTATCAGCGAAAGTTTGATGTGGGGGTCAATTTTCGGAAGCACCCGTATGAAGCTAAACTTGATTTTATCTCTTCTCACTCACTCGCAGCAGATTCCGTAAAAGAAAGCGAAGTACGGGGGACACGGGTGCTCGACCTCGGCTGCGGCGAAGGGGTAGTTGCCAGAGAGCTCCAACGGAGTGGGTGTGAGGTCACCGCAGTTGATAGAGATCCTCAACCGGAGGTCGCAGCAGAGGTTTCCTCATTTCTGCGACACGATCTCAACGCCCTCAAGCGGGAAGACCCGCTCCCTGCCGACCGGTATGATGTCATTCTTCTGCTTGATATCCTCGAACACCTCGAGAACCCAGAGGATTTTCTCGATCGATTGCGCGAATCTTTCGGTCACCACACCCCTCGGGTAATTATCACTACCGGAAACATCGGATATTTTCTCCTCAGATTTGCTCACCTCATCGGACAGTTTAATTACGGGCCCCGGGGCATTCTGGATATCGGACACCGACGGCTCTTTACCTTCCGGAACCTTCAACTCCTTCTCGAAGAGAGTGGATATGTCGTCGATAAGGTTCACGGAATACCAGCACCGTACCCCCTTGTTCTCGGGAGGAATCCCTTTTCTCGACTTCTCCTCTCAACAAGTCGCACCTGTATCGCTATCTGGAAGAGCTTTTTCTCGTATCAGATATATATTGAAGCCAAGATGACCCCAAGCGTTCAGGGGATGCTTTCGCAGATGGTTACCGCAACAGAAGAGAGAAGAAGATCCCTCGCTCTGTCCTCTCGCTCCGCTGAAGGTGGGTCCTCTCGCTCCGCTGAAGGGGGGTCAGCAGAGTCTGGTGAAGAGCTATCCCGTACAGAATCATCTCGTGCAGGGCCATCGTGAAACCGATAGCACTCCCGGTGCCGCTTCTCTCTTTACTCCCCCTTTCGAGAGCGCTCAAAACTCTCCGTTCATGCCTGATCACCTCCCCACTCTCCTACGGCGTCCTGAAGCAGCTTTCTCCAGCAGAAGCCGAGAAGGGAGGAGAAAAACTCATTCTCCTTGCTCTCTACCGAAGACTTTTTCCGACCCTCTCCCTTCCCGATCGAGAAGCCTTTCCGAAGCGTATCCAACTCTTGGAAGAGTTTGCTGCCGTCCTTCCAGGAGGTCGAGGACTGACCGTACTCTTCGAGGAATGCCACTTCCCGCCACCCCGGCAGGAACTCCTTACTCTCTTTGTCAGCACCCTCCGCTCAGAGCGTCAAAAGCCCTCTGAGCAGAAGAAGAGGGCTGAGAGCGCTCACTCCCTCTTAAAACATGCGCTCCCCTCCCTCACCCAGCGGGAGGGCGGATTGTTGCTGCGCCTGATCCGAACACACTTTCCCGAACTTTGGGCAGGCCTAAAAGCCATGCCTCCTGATGCTATTCCCCCCTCTCTCACCTTCGAGTTCGCAAAGACTTTACGAAATATCGGTGAGTACAGCTCTGCAGAGCGGCTGCTCGTCTCTCTCTCTCCGGAGCTCCGCACTCAAGAAACAGAGAACCTCCTGAGGATCGTGGAATCAGAGCTTGCGGTATACCATGGGAACTTTACGCTCTCGATAGAGCACGAGAGCTCGCCACCACCGTCGTCTCGGAGAGTGCTCTTCCTTCTTGAGAATATTCTCTCAGAGCAACAGAGCGGGTACACCATTCGAACCGATGAGCTCTTCCGTGCCCTCACGGAAGAAGGCACTCCCGTACACGGCGTGGTCCGACCAGGGATCTCGGCAGAACAAGAAGCTGGCTCACTCTACTCGGCGAGTGATGATCGCCTACCAAAAAACTACCGAAATATTCCACTCGATCAGTTTTTTCGAGCTTATGCAGAGGGAGGGCGTGCTGCTCTCCGTGACTTTCGCCCCTCACTGCTGCACGCCGTTTCAAATTTCAAGCAGGCATTCGTTGCTGCTGCGCTCTCAGACTCCTTCGGAATCCCGTGGCTCTATGAGATGCGGGGGATCTGGGAGGACTCGCAGGTTGCGAAGGGAGAGATCCAAACAGATTCTGAACGCTACCGATTCTTTCGTGCGCTAGAAGATCGCTTATTGCACCAAGCGCATGCCGTCACCACCCTCTCGGAGACGATGAAACAACACCTTGTTTCTCGAGGTATTGATGCCGAGAAGATCTTTCTCGTCAAAAATGGAGTGAGCAAAGAGTACCTCCGTACGATCGATCAGGCTCCTGCTCCAGCGTGCGGCAGAGGAACGATATTCGGATACTTCGGCTCTTTCTCTCGTTATGAAGGTCTTGCGGACGCGATACGAGCTCTTCCGCTGCTTCCAGAGACGTTCTCTCTCCGCCTCTGTGGAGATGGAGAAGAACGGGAACACCTTCTCCGGATCACCGAGGAACTCCACCTCGAGAAGCGAGTCGCCTTCATTGAACCGGTCCCCCCCCACGAGGTCCCCTCCGTCATGGGTGACGTACACGCGCTCTTCCTCCTCCGAGAGCCCCTCCCCGGGATGGATGCGGTCCCCCCCATGAAGCTCTATGAGATGCTCTGTTACGGAAAACCCCTGCTCCTTACCAACCGAGAGATCTTCCGTGAGGTCGCCGGTGAGTTCCCGCAGGCCTATTGGATCGAGAAAACGACACCGGAGCACATGGCAGCAGAGATGAAAAAGATCGCTTCAGAGCTTCGACCAGAACGTCCATACATTCAGCGAACAGATCTTCTCTGGAACACGCGAGTCACGTCATACCATGCTGCATGGGAATACGCTGAACAGACCTTTCGCTTTTCTTCACATCCGTGAAGAAAAGAGCTCGGCAATGCGCTCACCAGCCTTGCCATCCCACAGGGGTGGTGGAGAGAGTTGTGGAAGATCGCTCTTCAGCACCTGGTGAAGCGCTTCAAGAGCCCGCTTCGGGTCCGAGCCAACTAACTGATTCGTTCCATGAGTGATCGTGACCGGTCGCTCGGTATTCTCTCGGTAGGTAAGGCACGGAACACCGAGAACGGTAGTCTCTTCCTGAATTCCACCAGAATCGGTGAGCACCACTCTCGCCTCTCGATTCAGCGCAAGAAAGTCGAGATATCCGAGCGGCTCGAGAAGGTGGAGTCCCGGCATATCTTCGCACCGACTCATCAGGTCGAAGCGCTCCAACGAATTTCGAGTACGTGGATGAAGGGGCAACACCAGCGGGATGCACTCCGTAACCTTCTCCCAGAGAGCGCACAACTCCTGTAGCTTCTCCTCACCGTCCACGTTTGAGGGGCGGTGGAATGTTCCCACACAGTACCCCCTCGATTCGAGTGAGAGGTCTCGGACGATCGTTCTCTCTTCCGCTTTCGGCAAGAGTCGGAGGAGGGTATCGATCATGATATTCCCAACAAAAGATATCCGCTCCTCCGGGACTCCCTCTGCTCGAAGATTTTCGTCGCCATCCTGTGATGGTGTTAGGAGCAGGGTCGAAAGTCGATCGGTGACCACTCGATTCACCTCTTCTGGCATCAGCCAATCGTGAGAACGAAGTCCCGCCTCAAGGTGAGCCACGGGAATACCAAGCTTTGCCGCCACAAGTGAGCACGCAACAGTAGAGTTCACATCACCCACCACGACTACCCAGGAATAGCTCTTCTGAAGAGCATGTTCCTCGAAAGCGATCATGGTCCGACCAGTTTGCTCGGCCTGGGATCCCGACCCTACCCCGAGCGAAATATCTGGCTTCGGAATATCGAGCTCTTCGAAGAAGATTTCGCTCATCTTCTTGTCGTAGTGTTGCCCCGTATGAATGAGCTCATAGGGGATACTCCGCTCCCGGAAAGCCCGAACAAGCGGCGCGATCTTCATGAAGTTTGGTCGGGCTCCAGCCACGATGGCGATCGGTTGACCTGGATTACGTGTGCCTTCTAAAACCATTACCTCTCCCGTCTCTACCGCTCAGCACTCTCTTTGAGGAAAAAAGACTTGAGAGTCCTCTCATACAACGCCTCCAACTCTCCTCCCAGGGTCTTCCAGTCTCGGTACTCGACCACCCACTCCCGAGCCGCTTCGCCGAGCTGCTGGCATCGCTCCGGAGAGTGAATCAAGACCCTCAGTTGGGATGCAAGGTGCTCGACATCATCTTTGCGGTGGAGGAGGCCAGTCACTCCATCCTGTACAATCTCAGCGAGCGCAGCAACATCCGACGAGAGAACTGCTTTCTGCATCGCCATCGCTTCGAACGGTTTCATCGGTGATACCATTTCACACACGGGGAGCCCTCTCCTCGGATAGGCGAGCACATCCGTCAAGCGATAGTACTGTTCCACCTCCTCATGCGGAACCCGTCCGGTAAAGATTACCGTATCGCCGAGGCCAAGCTCCTCTGCCTTCGCTTTCACAGCTGGCAGGGCATCTCCATCACCCACCACGAGTACCCGAAAGGCGTCTTTCTCACTTTGGAGAAGTGAAGCCGCTTCGATCAGGAGCTCAAGGCCCTCATAGTCGACCACCGAACCGATATATCCGATGACCGTCTTTCCCCGACAACCAAGTTGCTCAGCAAACGCCTCATCCCGATACAGTGGCACGAAACGCGTGGTATCTACTCCATTAGGGATAACCGTTATCTTCTCCCTCGGAATCCCTCGCGCGACCATTTCATCCTTGAGGGCCGTGGTAATCGCTATCACGGCCGTTGCATCAGCGGCAGCCTGAGTCTCCATCTTTACCTGCAGTGAGAAGTGCTCTGAGTCTTTCCACTCCGGCTGTCGAGACATCCGGGTCACCTCCCACAATCCCCGCACTTCATAGACTGAAGGGATTTGGAGTCGCCGAGCGAGTGAGTTCGCTACTACGCCATTCATGAAATTTGAGGCAGCATGCAGCAGCACTGGCCGCTGTTCGAAGATACGGAGCAGTGCACGTTGCTCATACAGGGTAAGGTAATCAGGAAGGGGAATGGATCCGTGCCGACCTTCGTGGCCGGCCATACAGAGATATGGAACGTCACCAACTACTGTTTCCGGCGGGAAGCTCCGCCGCGCTTCATCTCTCTTGCCCTTCAGTCGATCGAGCGGAAACCCCCACCGGGTAATCCCACGAATATCACGCCCATGAGCCGTCACCGCCGAAAGGAGACCGTGGGTACGGGTAGCATATCCTCCGGAAGAGTAGGGAAGGGAGTTGTGCAGGAAGTAGAGGATTCGTCCCTCTTTTGTACTCCCAGATCCCCGCTCCGGCTCATACGCGACCGAAGCACCTCCTCCGGCATACCCTTCCCGCAAGAGTTGTAGCTGCCCCTCCATCATCTCGTACCGATAGGGGAACTCTTCACTCCCTCCCACCGGCGCCAGCACTTCAAGCGAAACAGAGAGCTTCCCGAGTTTCAAAGCGATATCTGAAAGAAGTTTAGCAAAGGTAACGGTGTGCTCCTCTGTTGGAATCTCACTGCCATATCGAAACCCGGTCTCAAGAGAAGCATTCATCAGTGACCGGAGCGCCAGCACCTGTATCTGTTGCTCTGATAACCTTCCATCCCCAAAGACGCGACCGATCAACGCTTCAACCGCTGCAGCACCTTCGCCTTCATAGGTTTCAACGAGTTCGTTTCTCGTGAGACCAAAGAGCGGAGGCGAGTAGAGCTCTCCCTCCTGATCAAACTGAAAGGGAGGAACGCAGATCCCGTCACGGCTAAAGGCGAGATACTCTGCAAGGGTCGGCAGTTCTCTCTGAAGCTGCAATCCATCACGAAGCGTTACTGCGATCTCGTGTGTAGTAACAAAGTCCCTATCACGGAGCGTCTTCTCACTGATCTCAACCAGGGCTCGCACCAACTTCTCATTCTCGGGATAGAGTTGGAGGGCTCGTCGTGCATAAGGAAGCGCCTCTTGAACCTGTTCTGCCGCCTTCAGAATATCAAAAGAGCTGCGACACACTCGCTCTTCCACCCGGGGGAAACGGCTTTCCGGGTACTGTGAAATAAGCCTTTCTGCGAGATCATGAACACCTTCTGCTCCGTGCTCCAATTCAGCGACCTCAAGACGGGCCTGAATTTCACTGGCTGAAGGCGCCACGAGGGTGTTCGAGAGGCCATCTTCACTGTCCCCACGAGATGGGGAGAAAAGATATGCTACAAGACGAAAAAAGCGCTTCGGCAACGCGCTTAACTCCTCTCGGTCTTTCACCTCTCTCAAAAAAAGAGCGAGCTGATACGCCTTGGAATGTTGAATAGCGTGAAGCTGCTCTTGAGTCTTGATAAACGGAATCTTCAGCGCAACGAGTTCCTTATAGGCATCTGCCCGAGCAACGACCGATTTTCCGTGCCACAACCGAGCACGGCCGAGCAACTGCTCCAAACGAGAGTACTCCTTTTCCTGGCGCCGAATCTCGGCCTGAGCGGCCTTCAGTTCACTCGTGAGAAAAGCGACCTTCGTCTGCAGCTCCTGATTCTCCTCAAGAGGTGACAGGAATGATTTCGTTGCTTCAGCAGCCATGACACTATGCCTCGGAATTGCCGAAAAACTGTATCAGGGCTCCTCTTTGAAGTCGAGATATTCGACGGAAGTAAGCATTCACGTGCTTTCGAAGAATGAGATAGGTCGAAGTCAGCGCTAAGAGTGGGCCATTTGCAGCTGCTCGGGAGAGCGCTATACTCTGGCCGGTTTCGCTCAGTGAAAGGGAAGAAAGAGACATGACATCACACCCAACGGGAGCGGTGCCCCGAAGTAACGTTGAGCACACCGCTGCCCTCCGTATTCCACTCGTCCTGATACCCATGGGAGTCAGCCTCCTCCTCTCGCTCTACTGTGCGAGCGGATACTATGCGAGCGATGACGTCACCTATCTCTCTTCAATCCTCCACCTGGCACAGGGAGAACCGCTCGAGGTCACCCTCGGAGCACTCCGCTATCCCCTCATCCTCCCCGGAGCACTGGTCCATACCCTCTTTGGAAGCAGTTTTCTCACCATCTGCTTTAGCGCCTTCTACCATCCGCTCATCATCTTTATCACTTTTCTCCTCGGCAGAAGAATTGGAGGAGAAAGTACCGGATTGATCAGTGCGAGCGGTGTTGCGGTCTCCCCCCTCATCTACCTCTACTCTGGAACCCTCCTTCCAGACACCACCCAAACATTCTGGATCGCCTGCTGGTTTCTTAGCCTCACGCTCGGGCTCCAACGGGAGCTCTCTCCGGCCCGAAGGAATCTCTTTCTCTTTCTCGCTGCCCTCTGCAATGGGCTTGCATATTTCACAAAAGAGAGTGGGCTTATCCTTGCCCCAGTTGGTGCACTCTTCGCCTTCAGCGCTGGCTCCAGGAGATCTGAGCAGATCTTCCTTTTCTGCCTCTATTCAGCGGGAATTGCCTTCTGTTTTCTTGGCGAACTCCTCCTCATCTATACACTCTCAGGGGACTGGCTCTGGAGACTTGATGTAGTCGGAGAACCGGAAAATATCGCGGCACTTCAACAACGCACGCTCAGACAAGGACTCTATCCCTGGGAACGATTTGAGTACTGGTATGGAAGGACCGTTCGATTTGTCGGTGAAATACCGTTGTATGTGGTCGGGATCTCTTTTCTCCTCTATCCGCTTCTTCCTCGCCGGTCGTGGCTCCTCTGGCTGACCGCGCTGTGGCTCTTCCTCTATTTCACCTTCGGAACCACCAGCTTTTCCACCTATCTTCCTCCCTCCATCCAAGATCGCTACTACGCCCCTCTAGTTGTCCCGTGCAGCATCGTCGTTGCTCACCTTCTGAGCAGCGCTCTTTCGCTTCTCTTTCGCGAGACGGGGGACGGCCTGCAAAACAGTTGGCGCCACCGAGTGACCGTTGGTATTTGCGCAGCGATCATCGGTGCCGGAATCGCTCGAGCATCAACGATGGAAGAGTATGCCGGCTCTGTTTACCGATCTCGAGAGGTCCGAGCATTTGTAAAGGCTCTCCACGTGGCGAACGATTCTTTCCCGGACATACCGATCTTTCTCTCACAATACTACGAACGTCGCATGGGACCTCTCCTCCGCCTGAATGGGTATGAACTGCCCCTCTCCACACCCATTCCTGAGCACGGAGGGCAGTACATCGTCATTCGACCGTACCGCTTCGGAAGAACCCTCCAGCTCTTTCCCCACATAGAAGGCATCCCACCTGAACAGATCCTGGAGTGCTCTCTTCAGGTATCAACCTCTCGCACCCGCCTGAGCGCACTCCTCGAGAACAACCGAGAGCTACTCCAGACAGTACGCCCAACGAACTCGCTGCACCCAGAAGAGAGTCGCGATGCGCTCCTCCAGCTGATCACCCCGGTTCCTGGTGTTGGACGGAAGAAGCAGTTCTTTCGAGGGATTCGAAAAACGCTTCCCAAACAGTGGAAATGCGCTCCGGGAACGATGTGACCGTTATTGCTGCTCACCACCTGAGCTGATAGTATGCACCCCGTTGTACGTCGCGCAAAAAGGAAGCACCATGGAGAAGAACTTTCCGTTTCAGAAGGCCCTTGTTACCGGAGGGGCAGGTTTTATTGGAAGCCACCTCGTCGAAAAGCTCGTCAAAATGGGCGTCGAGACGGTAAGTGTTGATGACTACTTCGCCGGAAAACATGAGAACCTTGCTCATCTGAAAAGCTACGACAACTTTCAAGAAGAGAAGTGTGACATCACGGACCTTCCTGCCCTCACTAAGCTTTTTCAAGGGGTCGATGTTGTCTTTCATCAGGCGGCTTCTAAGAAGACGATCTGCATCAATAATCCGCGAAGGGACCTCGAAATAAACGCTGGCGGCACCTTCAACCTTCTTGAGCTCTCCCGCGATACCGGAGTAAAGAAATTCGTACATGCTTCCACCGGGTCGGTTTACGGGGAGGCGCAGTACTTTCCTCAAGATGAAAAGCATCCTCTCGATCCGACTTCCTACTATGGCGTGTCGAAGCTCGCCGGGGAAAAGTATGCTCGCGCGTTTAGCCATCTCTACGACCTCGACACCACGATGCTTCGCTATTTTCACATCTACGGTCCCCGTCAGGAATCGAGTGATGTGGGCGGAGTGGTCTCTATCTTTGCTCGACGATTCCTTCACGGACAGCCGATCACTATCTTCGGTGATGGGACACAGGAACGCTCTTTCACCTATGTCGAAGATGTTGTTCAGGCAAATATCGCCGCAGCAACTACTGAAGGGACCAAAGGACAGGTATACAACTGTGCCTCAGGCATTAAGGTTACGATCAATGAGCTTGCGCAGCTCGTGGCGCAACAGCTCGACATCGCCGAGCCGGAGATTCAGTACGGGGACTGGCTTCCAGGAGACATCAAAGTCTTTGATATCGATAATTCAAAGATCAAGCGAGATCTGAAGATGAACTTCCTCACTGATTTTGAGGCAGGACTCAAATACACCATCGACTGGTCTCGAGACTATTTTCTCAACCAAAAAGCAGCAAATAGCTGAATAGAAGAGGCTTCGAGGGGCTATGTGTGGAATCTTTGGAATCATAGAACGAGATTCATCAATAGATCCTCAGCACATTCAGGACTCCGTACGGAGGTTGCTCCTCCTTTCGGAATCCCGGGGACGTGAAGCATCCGGCCTTGCGATCTCTTCTCCAAAAGAGATTGGCGTGCTGAAAAGACCGTATCCGGCAAGCACCCTCATTAAACAGCGGGAGTTTTCCCACTTCTTTCGTGATCACATCTCAGCCTTCTCTTCGAATGGAAGCACCAGCAAATCCGCTGAGGGCCTATCATACGCCCTGATTGGACACAGTCGTCTCGTCACGAACGGAGCCCAAGCGGTACACGAAAACAATCAACCGGTAATTGCGTCGAACACCGTCGGTATTCACAACGGCATTATTGTTAATGATGAGACACTCTGGAGCGAGCATCCGGAACTCTCCAAAAGCTCGGAAGTTGACTCGGAAGTCCTTCTCGCTCTCATTGAAAAACACTATCAAGAAGGAAACTCTCTTGAAGAAGCGACGCGACGCACCTTTCAAGAAATACAAGGAGCGGCCTCGATTGCGACTCTTTTCCGAGAGTTCAACGTAGTTTTACTCGCGACAAACAACGGCTCGCTCTATGCTGCCATCGATCCAAACAGCACCCGAATTGTTTTTGCTTCTGAAGAGAGCATACTAAAGAACTTTCTCCGGTCGAAGGAAGGAAGAAGACTCTATGAAGCCTTTCCAACCATTCGAAGAGTGCAACCGGGAGAAGGATGCTTAATAGACCTTGACTCACCCCATCACTATTTCTTCTCCATCGATCCGAAGAAACTTCCACCAGAACAGCACCGGCTTCATCAATCTCCTGCACAATTTGAAATTGAAAGATCCGCAAACGGACGTACGATCCGCGACCTCTTCAACGGCGCGCAAGAGAACACTCGAAAGTCTCCCCCTTCCACTCCTCAACGCGGAGTACTGCCTCCAGTTCCGCAGTCATTTGAACAACACGTTGAAGAAAGAGCGACAGCGGTGCAAAAACTTCGCCGGTGCACCCGATGTGTTCTGCCCGAAACCATGCCGTTTATCACCTTTAACACATCAGGAGTGTGCTCGTACTGTGAAAACTATCAGAAGATTCAGCTGAAGGGAGAAGAGGCGCTCGGAAAGTACGTCGCAACCTTCCGCAAGAACAACGGAGAACCAGACTGTTGTATTGCTCTCAGTGGAGGACGTGATAGCACCTATGGCTTACACTATGCCAAGGAAGTGCTCGGATTAAATCCGATTGCGTACACCTACGACTGGGGAATGGTTACCGATCTCGCTCGGAGAAACATCTCGCGCATCTGCGGACAACTTGGCGTAGAGCATATCCTCGTATCAGCAGATATTAAGTGGAAGCGAGAAAATATCCGGAAGAATGTCTCTGCGTGGCTCAATAAACCGGATCTCGGCATGATTCCGCTCTTTATGGCGGGAGACAAACACTTCTACTACCACGCCAACCGCCTCGCGAAGGAGACTGGAGTAGAGAAGATCGTCTTCTGCGAGAACCTTCTCGAAACGACGAGTTTTAAAACGGGCTTTACCGGCATCCCCCCACTCTTTGGAACAGAGAACACCATCACGCTCCGATCCCTCGACAAGCTAAAGCTAGCCGGCTACTACGGCAAACGGTTTCTGACGAATCCGGGATATTGGAATAGCTCTCTCATCGACACCTTTGCTGCCTACTGTTCGTACTACGTCATTCCGCACGATTACTTCTTCCTCTTTCAATACATAGAGTGGGAAGAAAATGAGATTATGGGTGTGCTCAACAACACCTACGACTGGGAAGTCGCCTCAGACACCACTAGCACCTGGCGAATAGGTGACGGAACCGCAAGCTTTTACAACTACATTTACTTTAACGTTGCTGGATTCACCGAAAATGACACCTTTCGAAGCAACCAGATACGAGAGGGACAGATCTCAAGAGAAGAGGGAATCGAGTTCATTACCAGAGAAAACCTCCCTCGCTGGGACACTATCCGCGAATACTGTGCCCTTATCGGTGTTGATTTCGAACACGCGATCCGGCGCATTAACGAGATGAAACCGCTCTTTTGCGCCGCATAAAGCGCTCTCAGGCTCGCAGCCCGATAAGCCTCCGGTTATCCTCCATATCCATCCACATCCCGAAGAAAAGGGCGAAGAATCCGGTTGAAAAGTTATTTAACAGAAAGATCAACATCGTGGTATCAACGACGCCGGTGGATCCGAAGTAGAAGAGGAATCGTATCGTATAGGGAATTCCCACGAGTACCAGAAGCACGAAGCTAAAGAGATAGAGAAAGACAAGTGGATGAAACTCTCGTACAAGATACTTTTTCAGCAGACGCTTCAAGAAAAGTTTCACCAGCAGCTTTGATACCCGCGGAACATAGCTCGAAAGCTTAATACCGCTCACCTCCTCTCCATATACCGGCTCAACCTCAACATCAGCGACTCGAAAACTATTCAGGTTCAGCATGTTGAGAATATCTGCGTTATATCCGTATCCCTTAATCATGGACTCAATGGGGATCGTAGCAAGAGCCCTCTTTCCGATCACCGTATAACCACACTGAGGATCAATCACCCTCCAGTATCCGGTCGCAAATTTTGTGAGCAAGGTCAGAGCAGAATTTCCGAAGAACCGGTACTTCGGCATTCGGTTATAGACCTCTTCACGAAGGAGTCTATTCCCCTTCGTATAGTCGGCTCGGTCCTCCACGATAGGATCGAGAAGCGCAGGGAGATCCGCAGGATTCATCTGAGCATCCCCCGCCATAACGCCAACGGCATCGAGGCCAAGCTCGCGACACCTGACATATCCATCGATTAAGCTCTGGCCCAGACCGCGGTTCTCAGGGTGATCGATCAGAACGATTCGTGAATCGCTCTGTTGGAGTTTCTGAATAATCTCGAGGGTGCGATCGCGGCTACAATCGTTAATCACCACGATGGTATCGACATAATCTGGCATCGTCGTCAGAGTCCGCTCAATCAACCGCTCTTCGTTGTAGGCAGGAACAATAATCCCTACCGAGCACTCTCTGTACATACCGCCCCTTTTAATCCCAGAAGACCCGTCATATCCGCCAGGCATACTATGAAGAACACCCACTCGACGTCAAATCGCCAAGAGAGAGGAAGCCCCCTGGAATTTCGATGGGTTGAAAGCTATCGTGGAAGCGATGGAGACCAAGCATATATCGAATCGAGAGATGACCTCTCTCGCAAGCTGCCTCTTGCACGCCCTCTACTTCACCGGGTACGGCCTGTTTAAGAATATCAGCATCCCCTTCTTCAACTATCCCCGCTACTGGGTACTGAAGCTCTTTGGATGTAAGACCGCCTCCCCCTACGTTGCAGAGCGTGTCACCGTAATCTTTCCGTGGCGAATCGAGATCGGGGAGCGGTGCTCGCTGAATCTTGGAGTACTCCTCGACGGAACCGGGGGAATTCAACTCGGCCACGGAGTCCGGATAGCACCATATGTCTGCCTCAACACAGCGGACCACGGATTTCAGGACCCGAACACTCTCATTGCTGACCAAGGGTTTGAAGTTGCCCCGATCGTTGTTGAGGATGATGTCTGGATAGGGTCTGGGGTGCAGATCACCAAAGGAGTAAGAATTGGGAAAGGCTCGGTCATTGGAAGTGGGGCCGTTGTGACCAAAGATATCCCTCCCTACTCGATCGCCGTAGGAGTACCGTGTCGGGTCGTTGGCAGACGAGGAGAGGAAAGTAGTTCGACCAATGTTGCAGAAAACATTTTATAAGCTGATCGGAGCCCACGTTGGGCAACAGAAGTTCAGCAACGACATCCTGTGGAACCTTGGCAGTCTCGGCATACTTGCCTCAAGTGGGATCCTCCTGAACATCCTTCTCGCATCGTTCGGGGGGCTTCGCTATCTCGGGGTCTTCAATCAGATCTTCGCCTTCTATCTTATCGCCTCTCAGCTTGCAGTTGGTGGGCTACAGTTCTCGACCTTACAGAAGATATCGTATGCCAAGGACGATCCCCCTCAGCAAGGAAGAGTCATCTCAAGTGCACTCCTCCTCGTTACCGTATGGGGAATTGCTATATCTGGAATCGCGTACCTCGTCGCTCCACAGATCGGCCACCTTCTCAATTCGGAGGACGTTGGACGTGGCATTCGGTACATATCCCCTGGGCTCTTCTTCTACGGAATAAACAAAGTCTTGCTCTCCGTCGTAAACGGAAGCCGACATATGCGGGCATACGCAATATTCCAGGCGGCTCGTTACCTGAACATCCTCCTTTGGGTCTCGATCGGACTTTTTATGCTTATATCTCCGGCAGAGATCGCCTTGGCTCTTCCCATCGCAGAACTTATTCTCTGCCTCGGCCTGCTCTGGTACGTGGCAACTGCCATTCTCCCCCTCTCCCAATGGAAGCTTATTCAGACTGGCGCTCTTCTCGAAGAGCACCTCACCTTTGCCTATCGAGGAGCCGCAAGTGGAATTCTCACCGAACTCAACACTAAAGTAGACATTCTCATGCTCGGCGCCTTCTCAACAGATAGCGTTGTTGGGATATACAGCTTTGCGGCAACCCTTGCCGAAGGAATAAAACAGATTCCCTCCGTGGTGCGTTGGAACGTCGACCCAATTCTCGGTGAATCCTTTTCAAAGAAAGAAACCACTGAAATCGAAGCCTTTGCTGAAAAAGTACGAAAGATGATGCTGCCCCTTATGGTAGGGTGCTCAATCCTCGGCCTCCTTGGATATCCCGTACTCCTCTATCTTATCCATTCAGGAGGAGCACTGGAGAGATCTTTCCTCTACTTCGCCGTACTTCTCGGAGGAGTCTTCATGAATTCCTTCATCACCCCCTTCACCGGCCTCCTTCTCCAGGGGAACCGACCCGGCATGCACTCCCTTCTCATTCTCACCCTTCTTTTCAGCAACATCCTTTTCAACCTCATCCTCATTCCAATTCTCGGAGCCCTCGGTGCCGCCATCGCCACCTCCACCACCTTCCTCCTCGAAGCGATCCTCATCACCCTCCTCGCCCGCCACATCTTCCACATCCACCTCCTCCCCCGGTGCGTGGCACCCTCAAAAACCCAATAATTCCAAACACTTCATCCCACTCCATCCCTCTCCTCACTTTTGACACCACCATCACCAAAGCATTACCATCGCCCTCATGTCAGAAACAAAGATCTCAAAAGGCACCGCCGCCGAAGACCCCGACAACACACTTGTTCTCAGGCCGAGTCCCTTCAAGTGGGGAATTCTCCTTGCTCTCTGTCTTGGATTTACGGTGTTTTGTCTCGTAATGGCGTGGATGAACGGAGCAGCAGCCCTGATTGGCGCGGCTTTCTTTGCCGTGGGCTCACTCATCTGCCTCCTCCAGCTACTCCCAAATGGCTGCTTTCTCGAGCTCTCTTCGACTGGCTTCACCTTTTGCTCAATTTTTCGAGAAAGAACCATCACCTGGGAAGATGTAGCCGAGTTCGGCATTCACTCTCCCAGCCAGGGAATGAAAGTCGTCTGCATCAAACTCAACTCACATTCAAAATCATCAAACTTCCGAACCGGAATCTCCTCAGCCCTCTCTGGATGGGACATCGGTCTCCCTGACACCTACGGAAGATCAGCCGAACAACTCCTCTCCCTCATGGAGAAATGGAAGGAACACCACTCCAACTAACACCTCCTGTCCTCAACTCTCCGGTGTCAACTCCCTGATCCCTCTTGGTGCGTGGCACTGCCAGATCCCAGATCCCTCTTGGTGCGTGGCACTGCCAGATCCCAAGAAAAAACAATCACCTACCATCCTCCACGCCAACCTCCCCTAACTTTTTCCACAAATCAGGAAACTTTTTCCGGTTCTGTACGATTGAGTATGTGAACACAAATTGCGTGAGCACACTTCCACACCAATCACGACACGGAGGTATTTGTCATGGGAAGACCACGAAGAGAGATTTTTGCAGGCCAGGTGTATGAACTCTGTATTCGTACAAAGTTTGGACTCCCATTTGTCCCTACCCAATACATGAACGCGCTCCTCATGAGCGTCATGGCGCGGGCTCAACGTGATAAGAAGATCATCATCCACCACTTCATCTGGATGCCAAACCACCTCCATTTGATCTTCACCGCGCTCGATGCTGAAAAGTGCCACCGCTTCTACGGTGAAGTTCAGAAGCAGCTCACTGAGATCATTAAGAAGCTCACCGGACAGTCCTCACTCTCACTCTGGAAGGGAAACGCCGCCTCCCTCCTCCCTATTCACGATATCGACACCGCAAAGCACTCCATCGCATACTTCTACGCCAACCCAGCTCGTGCTGACTATGTTGACGACATCTCTCTCTATCCCGGGTTCTCTTCATGGGAGCACTTCTCCTCAGCGATGGAATCAAACTCCCCGCTCCTCGCCGAGTTCTCCTCTCAGACTCCGTGGATTCGCACCAGATTCCTCTCTCAGCTCCCAGCTGGCTCCATCTCAGAGGAGCAGGGAGAAGCACTGGCTGACCGGTGGAAAGAAAGAGCCTCTCGGCACTCCTCCCTCGTACACACCCTCTCTGTTCAACCAAACGGATGGATGAAGGCCTTCGGCATTGACTCTCAGGAAGGGATAAACGAGGTAAACGGTGACATCCTGCAAAAGATCACTGAGCTCGAGCAGGAGGCTGCACACAAAAGAGAGCACAAGCTTCGGCGCATGAGGCAGGAGGTTGAGCAGGCGGAGCAGGACAAGGCAACAGCCTCTCAGCTCTCGCCGCTCTCACCTCATGCTCAAGAAGAGTTAAAGAAGAAAAAACGGCTGCTTGAGATCTCTCTGGACTCCCCAACTCCGCTGGTTATTGGAAGAGAGCAACTCTGCCTCAAGCCCATTGACCTCTCCTACATCCCCGCCCCCTCACCACGTCTCGTTGTGCACTCTGTCCATAAGGAACTCCGCGAGAAGCTCAAAAAGCTCTACGACCTCTTCTGTGAGCGGTGCACCTACTGCTACGAGCGGTGGAAGCTCGGGGATTTCTCCGTCAAGTGGCCCCCTGGTGCCATAAAGCCTCCCCCTCCAAACACTTGTAACTACCTCGCCAAGCAGGTCGCTATTCATCTCTGAGGCTCGGCACCTACTCAACTCCCCTCCAACCGCTCGCTTCCCGCTACGAGACGGTTCCCCTTGCCCTAAATACCGCCAAATCCTCCCTTAGAAGGTTCTTCTTGCGAATGGGAGAGGAAAATACTCTCACCTCTCCCCTTCCACTCCTTCTATTCCATTCCTCCTCCAATGGTGCCACGCACCAGAGGGGTTAGATCACCGATAACTGAGGAAGACTCCCTCCTTTCACCTCCCTCTCCTGATTCAATGGTGCGTGGCACCTACGGGGGGTTAGGTGTTGCTGGCGGCTTTTTGGGGGGTGGGGTGGAGGCCTTCCGGGGAGAGGGTGTAGGTCAGGTGGCTGGTGGGAAAAGGGGTGGGCTCGGTAGGGGTGGGGTTTCGCGAGGTGCCGCACTAACAGATCCTGACGGTGTGCTTTGCGGGGACGCCCTTCATGATGG
>JALEGQ010000104.1 GCA_022763385.1 bacterium | reverse complement strand
GGTGGTAGTAGGTGAGGGGGAGTGAGAGGTCGCAGAGATAGTGGCGGCCAATCAGGTCTGGATACTTTTCGAGTGGGGCGAGCGGGCTTCCGAGAGAGAGGGTAGACGAGGCGAAGAGGAGTTCTCCGGTTCGTTCTCCGGTATGGAGGTCAAAGCCAGATGGAGCGAGCACGGTGTGGACGGGGATGCTCATTTCGTTCAGTGTTTGGACGGCTTCATTCAGCATCTCATCCCCTTCGGCGTCTCCTTTGCTTGAAGTTGGATTGCTTGAAGTTGGAAGATCAATATCGGCGGTGCCGAACAGCACGTTATGACAGTCAGAGAGAAGTTCTTGTACCGCAGCGGTTTGCTCTTTCTTTTCCCAATACTCTATCGGGATGCCATACGCTTGTGCTGATTGAAGTGCTCCTGCGATGTGGTGATGGCTGTCGGCTGAACCAAGAACGAGAATGCCAGCATCGCTCCCTCCGTTTACGAGGTGTCGTAAGCAGTTGATAACAATTCCGCCACAGAAAGAATCTCGGATGATACCGCAGCATTTTCCGCCAGTTGCCGAGAGGCCGAGTGCAAAGCGCGTTACCATCGCAAAGCTGTATGCGGGTCCTTCAAGAAGAACTTCCCGAGAAAGAGAGTAGTGTGTTGAGAGCTCTTCTATCCCCCGCTGAAGAGCCACTAGGGACGAACCCGGCACAGGAATCCCGCTTTCGGTCTGAAACGAGCCATTTTGAGTGGGTGTTGTGTCGGTCATCTCAATACGTTGTGGCTCGCTCTCTGCTTCAGTGTGGATCTTGGGCAATGTTCTCGTATACTCTTTCCGGAGAACGTGTCTCTCTGAAATGTACAGAACGAAGGGCGTCTGAGGCAACTGCTCTTGTTGCCCGATCTGTTCGTGACGGGAGAGAGAAATGAGGAAGAAGGTGGTATGAGTATAGCTCAGGAAAAGGGGATGATCGGAGTTGTTGGAGCAACTGGGCTCGTTGGTTCTGAGATTCTTCGAATTCTGGAGGAAAGGGGAGTGACTGCTCAGCAACTCTCTCTCTTTGCGTCTTCAGACTCAGCGGGTGAGCTCTACTCGTTTGGAGGAGAGGAGCTCGAGGTGCGAGAGCTCTCTCATGAAGGGCTCGCAGAGATGGACTTCGCCCTCTTTGCGGTGAACGCTACCATTGCTGAACGGTTTATCCCCAGAGCAAAAGAGGCTGGGGTAATCGTTATTGATAGCTCTGAGCGGTATCGCCTCGACGATTCGGTGCCTTTGGTCGTTCCCGAGGTAAATGGTGAGCTCCTTTCGTCATCTCCAGCCCTTATTTCGAGTCCGAGCAGTCTGACAGCTCAACTTCTTCCGGTCTTGGCGGTATTGCACCGAAAGGCTCCTCTCAAGCGGGTAGTTGCTTCGACGTATCAGGCGGTCTCCGGTGCAGGAAAAGCGGCGATGGATGAGCTGTGGGAGCAGACTCGGGCCGTGTTTACCCAGCAGCCGATAGAGTTTGAAGAGTTCCAATATCAGATCGCCTTCAACTGTATCCCGCAGGTGGATCTCTTTCTCGAGGATGGATACACGAAGGAAGAAGCGAGGGTCGTCGATGAGAGTCGAAAGGTTTTGGATATTCCAGGACTCCCGATTACGGTGACCGCAGTTCGTGTCCCAGTGTTTCACGGCCACGCAGAAAGTGTGAATGTTGAGTTTGATGCTCCGATATCTGTAGATGAGGCAGTTGCTCTGCTCTCTGCACAGCCGGGGATAGAGATCGCCTCTCATCCAGAAGATCTTCCTCTTCAAACTGATATTGCAACAAAAGATTCCATCGCGGTCGGAAGGGTGCGGCGCGATCCCACGGTCCCTTCGGGGCTTCATCTCTGGATTGTTGCCGATAACCTTCGAAAGGGAGCGGCGCTAAATGTTGTTCAGATTCTTGAACGGTTGGTCGAATGCCGTTCCGATCAGAATGCGTCTGCTCCATCATAAAGTACGGTAAAGATGCCCAATGTTCGGCTTGTTGTTGAGTACTGTGGCGAGGGATTTTCTGGTTGGCAGGTTCAGCCAGACCAACGTACGGTCCAAGGAGAGCTTCACCGCGCCCTTGAGATGGTGACTGGAGAAGCTCTCGCCCTGCCTGTTTCTGCGGGGAGAACAGATGCTGGAGTATCCGCAAAACGTCAGGTGGTCTGCTGCACATTGCCACGACAAGATGAGGCCCTTCTTCGGAAGATCATGGTAGGAGTGAGCAGTATTCTTAAGAATGAAGTGAGCATTCTTCGCGCTGAAGTGGTTCCAGAAGATTTTCATCCTCGATACGATGCTCTTCGCAAGCAATATACCTATACGATCTGGAATCATCCGAGTCCCCCGGCTTTGCTCTACGGGCGGTGCAAGCATGTGAGCGCTCCTCTTCATGTCCAGGCGATGCAGATACAGGGAGAATCACTGCTCGGAGAACACGACTTCACCAGTTTTCGTGGCTCTCGGTGTGGTGCAAAGAGTCCGGTTCGAAAATTGGAATCCTTTACCGTTCATCACCGGGGTGATGAGATTTCGCTTGAATTTCGAGGACCTGGATTCTTAAAACAGATGGTGAGAAATATTGTTGGAACTCTGCTCCTCTACGGTGCAGATCCAAAAAGGACGCCGTCCGTAAAGGCCATTCTTGAGGCTCGCGATCGAAAAATGGCAGGTCCGACGGCTGAGCCATGGGGCTTAACCCTCGACTGGATTGAGTATAAGGAGGGTCGGCTGTAGAAGTCACTGTTTAGGGAATCACTGTTCAGGGAATGACTACTGCTCGAACGAGGGCAACGAGGTACTCACCCATCTTCCAGAGAGAGTCGGCATAGAGCGAGAGCCCTTCACTTCCTCCAACAGCCCACACGAAGAATAGGGTTGAAACAAAGATATTTGCTGAAGCGATATATCCAACGCCAACCCAATATCCGCCGACGAGATCGGTAAGGTCCGTCTGAATTGGACTGACATCTTTCAGATGAAAATAGAGATCGGCTCCGTGGAGAAGCCCGGCGACTACCAGCGCTCCCTCCGGTGAGCGGTAGGAGATCAAGAGAAAGAGAATGATTCCAGTAAAGGTAAAGATCGGGAGAAAGTATGGGGCGAGGGAGATGAAGGCATTGTACCGGGCCGTCTCTTTGGTATAGCTGTACCGAAAGGTTCCCGACATGCCCTTGAGTGAGATCCCCTTCCAGCGGTTTCCCATGAGGGTTGAAAGAATGGCGTGCTTGTACTCGTGGATCAGAACCGAGGTTTGTCCCCGAAAGAAGGTATACGCTGCCCACCAGCCAAGGATGAGTCCGATGAAAAAGAGTGCCACCGACGCAAGCGGTGCTTCCACGATAACGGCATAAAGCAGTCCGATATGCATCGGAACGAGCCCAAGGAGTACGAGGTAAGAAAAAAAGAAAGAGGCTCCTCCTATCT
>JALEGQ010000103.1 GCA_022763385.1 bacterium | reverse complement strand
GTACAGTGAGGTCTAAAAACTCGATCAAAGTTTCAAGATGTGCTGCTATTGTGGTGGCAAAGCAGTCTACGGGCAAATTTTTATGCAACGTTAGGGTGAACATAGGGCGAAACGTTTGCATAGAGATGCGCACTAAAGTCGAGGCCGTAGTTTGGCCCACTACTTATTCGGGGGAGACTCCCCTCTTCAAGATCGGGAGTCCCTTCTCGTGCTTCTCTCGGAATAGTTCTCAGTATTTCCATAACGCTCTCAGAGGGTGTTATGGAAGAGAGGATGCCAGAAAGAACATGCGTTCTCGAAGTCACGGCTCTGCGGCCATAGCGACCGCTGGAGAAAGCATGAATCCAATAAAATCAACATTCTACCTTCATGTCGCACCGCAGGAGTAAGCATTCACGTGCCTTCGAAGGATGTAACCATTCAGCGAATGTAGTATGGAAGGCGATAATTACACTATTTCGGGGTGTTTTGGTCGAGAGAAGAAGATATCCTTTTTTGTGGCTCTACGAACTAATTTCTATGCAACGCTGGGATTTAACTATCGAACCAAAAGATCAGGCGTACCTGCTCACAGCCAAGATTCTCCAACTCTCGCATCGCTGCCACCACTGCCGCGAGCTGAGCAACATCCCGCTCTTCATCACCGTCCTCTCTATATATTTCAGAGAGTCGCTCACAAACGGTGGAAAGCTCTGACGTACTGAGATAAGAAGCACTGTGATAGCACTTCGGATCAAAGTCTTTAGCCAGCATTGAGTCCATCCCCTCAGGAAGACCACGCGGGCTAAACAGCATCTCATACCCCCGCACCCCCGCGATCAAACCGAACAACTCATAATTCCGGCCGAACCAGATCTCACCAAATACCTGAGCCTCACTCTCACCAGAACTCCGATATTCAACCCAAGCATGTATATCACATCCCATGTGAACACCCCCCGTTCATTCCCTTACGAGAACAGAGCATACCCCCTACCACCAAAAATGTCCGATAAAATAGCTCCTTCCCAAAGAATTCGGGGCAGCGATGATGGGACTACAGCTTCAAAGGTCATGCTCGAGCATTGCTCGCCAATCGCGGTCGCCCCGCTCAATGAAGAGGATCTCGATCGCACCGGGCTTGTCGCGATAGGCAATCAGTGACGGGCCCACGGGCCAAAAACGAACATTCTCGTTCGGCGTGATATCGGTTCGGAGGTGCCCAAGACCAGGACTGGCAGCAAGTGTTGCAAACGCAGCCTCGAGATCATCGAGAACCCGTTCCGCCACGCGGGAGCCGAACTCCTCCTCGACGTAAGTAAGGATCCGCCGAAAGCCGTCTCGCGCCTGGGGGGTCAGGCGGTAGGTCACTCGGACGCCTTCTTGCGCTCACCTCGCTGCCGCAAGAACTCGCGCATCTCCTGAATGACCTCGGGCCCATCGAGCAGCTCGCCGCCATCGGCCTCGTAGAGTCCTTTCGCCAACGCGCTACGCAGCTTCCCCAGATGTGCTTGTCGTAACTGGTCTTGCTCAGCGAGGAGCCGGAGGGCCTCACGCACAACCTCGCTCTGGCTATTGTAAAGGCCAGAGGCGACCTTGTTCTGCACCAGCGCCTCAAGCTCCGGAGTTAAGTTCACATTCATCTAAGAACGATAGCATGCTTATCAAAGATTGACAATCTTCGACAACCCGAGATACTCCTGCCACGGCAAAGCGATAATTCGTCCCCGGGATGACTTTCCCCTTTTTTGCCGTCCACCCTCAGTATTTTCAGCTACTTACTTCTTAGAAAAATTGGGATAGTCATCCCGGGGACGAATTATTCGGCAGGCTGGTATGTGTGAGGTTTATTGACATTAAACCACATGCTCGCTAAACTGAAGCTTCAGTTTAAGCTCAACGCGGAGACCTTTATGGCGAAGTCGATCCACCTACACCTTACCGACGAGCTTCGGGCATTCGTCGAGGCCAGCTCGGGCGACGGGACACTGTTTGCAACTCCTAGTGAGTTCGTTCGGGCGCTCATCCGCGAGCGTAAGGAGCGTCAGGACGCAGCGGAGCTGCGCCGGGCCGTTCTTGAGGGCTACGATGATGTGCAGCACGGTCGTACGTTGCCACTTTCGGGCGACTTGCGGTCGATGATCGCTGAAGCGAAGCGCCGCGACCAAGATGGCTGGGGAGAATGAACATAGAATGCACTGCCAAGGTTCACCTGAGCCGCAGGGCGTTGCTCGATATCGAAGAGATCGACCTCTACTCCGTGGAGACCTGGGGCGAGCGTGTTGCGGCAAAGTACCTCGAAGATCTGTACGATGGTGCCGTCAGGCTCGGTGAGAATCCCAGACTGTTGCAGGAACGGCCCGAAACGTCTCTGCGTCTTCGATTCTATCGCGTGCGCGAGCACGTGTTGGTGTGCGACATCATTGGCGACTGTATCTACGTCCTGGCAGTCAGGCACGTCGCGATGGATCTTCCCCGCCGCATCGCCGATTTGGAGCCCCAGCTGGTTCACGAGGCCGAGGCGATGGCTCGGCGACTGAAGGGCTCACCCGGCCCCGAAAGCGACCAGAGCTCATAAATCCGTAATTCGTCCCGGGGACGAATTATTTGCCGTCCACCCTTAGTATTTTCAGCCACTTACTTCTTAGAAAAATTGGGATAGTCATCCCGGGGACGAATTATTGGGGACGAATTTTATAGGCTCGCCATCATCTCGGCCCACTGGTCGAAGAGGAGGGCTTGGGGGCCGTCGCTGAGGGCTTCTTCTGGTTTTGGGTGGAACTCTACCATGACTCCGTGAGCACCAACGGCTTTGGCGGCGAAGACGAGGGGGATGACGAGCTCTCTGGTGCCAGCGGCGTGAGAGGGGTCGACGATGACTGGGAGGTGCGAGCGTTGGCGAATTACGGGTATGGCGCTCAGGTCGAGGGTGTTTCGAGTTGCAGTCTCAAAGGTACGGATCCCTCTTTCACAGAAGAAGACCTGCTGGTTGCCCTGGGAGAGGATGTACTCCGAGGCGTTCAGCATGTCTTCGATACTGGAACTCATCCCCCGCTTTAACATCACGGGGCGCTGGGTTCTTCCGATCTCTTGTAGAAGAGTGAAGTTCTGCATGTTCCGAGCACCTACCTGGAGGATATCCGCGGTTTCCGCAACTCTGTGAACGTCTTCTACCGCCAGCACCTCAGTAACAACGGGAACTCCATACCGCTTTCCTGCTTCTACGAGGAGCTCCAGCCCTTCATAGCCGAGTCCCTGAAAACTGTACGGTGATGTTCTCGGCTTGAAGCATCCTCCACGGAGGATATGTCCACCGGTTTCTTTCAGGTGACGAGCACACGCATCGATCTGAGCAGAGGACTCGACAGAACACGGCCCCCCGATGATCACAAAAGAGTCTCCTCCGAGCTCCACGCCCTTGACCTGGATAATCGTGTCTTGCGATTTATACCCGCGGCTAAAGAGCTTGGTGCTCCCAGAGCTCTCCTTCTTCTGCTCAGAGGCTTCTGCCGCGGTTCCCTTCGCTCTCGGTATCGCATTGCTAGCACCTTTCTGCGAGCCAGCACCTTTCTGCGCAAGGGAGACCTCTGTTCGAGCGATATCGGGGCTTGGGTAACTTCCGAGCACTCTCAAAAATCGAGAATGTCGTCGCGCCTCTTCCAGGACGAACTGCAACTGATCACTCTCTGCGTGCCCTTCAAAGTCGAGATAGAACATCTCTTCCCACGGATTTCCCACCACGGGGCGAGATTCGAGTTTGGTAAGGTTTACCTTATTACTCTGAAAGACTTTGAGCACTTCTACGAGTGCACCTGGCTTGTGTGCCGTAGCGATCACTACAGAGGTTTTACACGGCACTCGCTCATCAACTTTGACGGGCTGTCGCGCAATAACGAGATACCGGGTGTAGTTCTCTTGCTGGTTGGCAATTCCTCGCTGCAGCACTTGTAGGTTCAGGGTGTGCGCGGCTTCTTCACTCGCCACCACGGCACAGTTTGTTGCTCCATTTTTTCGAATCTCTTCTACCGTTGCTGCGGTATTAAAGGAATTCTCAATCGCATCGAAGTCTTTTAACGACTCACTGCACTGCAGGATAAGCTCCGGATGGCTGTACACCCGAGAGATCTTCGCGAGCGTTGCTCCAGGAAGAGCGAGGAGACACGGGGTTATCTGAAGCTTTTCTTCTCCGACAAGAGAGAGCCTTGTTCGTTGCAGAAGGTCATATACTTCATTAATCCCACCAGAGGTGGTGTTTTCAATGGGGAGTATTCCGTAGTCGACTTCTCCCCGTTCAACGAGTTCAAGAACGAGCTTGTATGAAGTAGATCCGTTATACATCACGGGTGTTTCGTGACGTGAGAAGAAGTGCTCCGCGGCAAGATGGCTAAAACTTCCGTTCGATCCCTGAAAGGCAACTTTTCGGAGCGCGATTTCGCTTCCGTCCGCGGCATTGACTTTGTGCTGGAGGAATTGCTGCTGATAGCGAACAGAGTCATCAATGATCTCATGGAAGATCTTTGTCACCAAGTGGGCATCGAGTCCGTGCTCTTTGGCCTGCTGTACACGGGAAGAGAGCAGTCGCTCCTCCCGAAGTTGGTCCCGCAAGGGGGTGTGCTCTGAATACTTAAGTTCTGCAGCAGCTCGGCTCTTCTCACGTCTTTCCGAGAGAAGGACGATCAGTTGCCGATCGATCTCATCGATCTCATTCCGTAGGGCACCGATCTGGTCTTCACTCTTCACATCTTTCTGCGGGGCATCATCATCCGCCCCTTGGTCCTTTGCCATGCTCTATTCCCTCTCTTTCGACGATGCTGGACTTTCGAAGTGAAGTCAAACCGAGATATACTTTCGGGACTGTATGGAAAAGATCGCTATCTCCACCGTCGCACAAGAGATCGGTTCTTACCCGATCGCCGAGCTTATCGAAAAACGTGCTCGCCTCGAGCGCGAGGGGGTGAAAACCTATAATTTTGCTCCAGGAGATGACGCCCTTCCGGTTTCCCCACTGATCCTGAATGCCCTCCGGAATTCTCTTCCCCCCACCTCTTTTTATCCCCTCGTCCGGGGAACAGAGGAGCTCCAGGAAGCGATCTCGAACTACCTTTCTCGGCGATTCTCCGTCACGGTCCCCAAGAATGGAATCCTCCCGGTAACCGGTTCAAAGGAGGGGATCTATCACCTTCCAAGTCTTCTCATTGACCACACGAGTACCCGGAGGAAGGTGCTGGGCCCTGCCCTTGCGTACCCCCCTTACATAAAGGGCACCATTGCAGTAAATGGCGAGTACCTCGGACTTCGGGGACCAGACGAAGCACCGTATCACTTTGAACTCGCAGATGTTCCGCCGGAGACCCTCAAAGATACTGCCCTCGCCTACCTGAATTTCCCCCACAATCCCACCGGCGTTGGGTGCTCACTCGAATACCTTCAGCGACAACTTCAAGTTGCTCAAGAGTACGGTTTTCTGCTCGTCTCCGATGAGTGTTACGCAGATGTCTATTTTGGGGACTCCCCTCCTCCCTCACTTCTTGAACTCACTCAGGAAGGGGTGCTCGTGTTTCACAGTCTCTCAAAACGGAGTGGAGTGACCGGATATCGGAGCGGCTTTGTCGCTGGCGATCCCGAATACATCGATGGCTACGCTCGGCTGAGAAATTCGATCGGAACAGCACTTCCAGAGCCAATTGCCCTCGCGTCTACCGTTGCCTGGAATGACGATGAACACGTCCGTGAGCGGCGAGAAGTCTTTTCCGAGGTACGAAAGAGAGCGATCAAATTTTTCAATGAGCTTTCCCTTGAATTTCTTACGACCGAAGCAACTTTCTACCTGTGGGGGAAGGCGCTCGAGGGACTCTCTGGGAACGAGTACGCTGATGCTCTTCAGAAGAAGGGGATCTTTGTAAGTCCAGCATCTTTCTTCGGAGAGGGGTTTGACGAGTGGTTTCGGATTTCACTGGTACTCTCTCTTGAGAAGACAGAGGAGGCTTTCTCTCTGTGGAGAGAGGTTCATAATGAGCTAAAGCAAAAGCGGAGATAGCTATGTTTATTCGAGGAACGGTGTCGTTCTGTATCGCAGCGGCGTGCATCACGGGAGCAGGGTGTGAGTCTTCTACGGCGAAAGAAACAGAGGAGCTTACCGAAAGACAAGAAGATGACTCCTCATATACGACGCACTACGGAAAGTCGGTGGGAAAAGCGAAGGCACTAACAACCGATTCACACGAGCGCAACGAGGAGATCGCCTCTCAAGCAGATGAGATCTTCTCCGAATAAGCGAAGATGATACCAAGAAAACCGATCTCTCTCTTTGGCTACGGACGTTTTGGCAAGCTATTCTGC
>JALEGQ010000102.1 GCA_022763385.1 bacterium | reverse complement strand
TTGTGTGCTATACTATACAAAATGCCAATATTTCTGTAACTTTTTGAAATGAAAAGAGATTTTACGAGGCTGTTACGGTCACGAGTTCAAGAGCCACTGAACTTTATGCAGGTTGTTGTTGGTCCACGGCAGGTGGGGAAGACGACTGGTGTGCAGCAAGTGATCGAAGAGTGGTCGGGATCAAAGCTCTTTGTGACTGCCGATACGAGCCAGGTGCTCGATGCTGAGTGGCTTGAGCGGCAGTGGAATAACGCTCGAAACCTTCCCGGTCCGGTTCTCTTTGTTGTTGATGAAGTGCAGAAGGTGTCAAGGTGGAATGAGGTCGTGAAAGTCCTTTTCGATCAGGATCGCGCCGAGAGACGTCTGCGTGTTGTTTTGCTTGGTTCGGCGAGTCTACAGCTTGCAACAGGGCTCAGTGAAACTCTCGCTGGACGGTACGAGCGGATTTACGTCCCTCACTGGAGCTTTCAAGAGTGCCATGAAGCGTTTCATTGGACTTTGGATGAATACCTCTGCTTTGGTGGGTATCCTGCCCCGGCTGAGATTATCAGTGATGTTCATCGCTGGCAGGAGTATATGCGGTACTCCATCATCGAGCCTATCCTCACTCGCGATATCGTTGGTCTTGCAGAGATCAGAAAACCCGCCCTCTTTCGCCAGGTTTTTGAACTGACCACCTACCTTCCGGCACAGGAGATCTCTTATCAAAAGATTGTTGGTCAGCTTCAGGATCGGGGAACTCTGGCGACGGTAAAGCACTACCTGGAGCTGTTGGAACAGGTGTTTCTGCTCTCTCTTCTTCCGAAGTACTCTGGTTCAGACCTTCTGCGGCGGAGCACGAGCCCGAAGATTCTTCCCCTCTGCCCAGCTCTTGCGCATGTCTATACCTCTCCGGAGCAGCCGCACCGAGATCGGAATTGGCGAGGGCGACTTCTTGAGGTCGCCGTTGGAGCAGAACTTCGTCGGCGATACGATCGGGTTTCATACTGGAGGAAGCGTCATCATGAGGTTGATTTTGTGATTCATGAGCCGGGACGGCCGGTGTTTGGAATTGAAGTTAAATCTGGGAGTATGCGGAAGGGTGCGGGGTTAAAGGCCTTTTTCCGGGAGCATGATCAGGCAATAACCAAGGTCATTGACGGTGCTAACATTGAGGAGTTCCTCCTCGGCAGGGATGTAATGGAGCTCTAGTGGAAGGCTGCTAGAGTGCGATTCTACTGCTCAGAACGAACACAGCAGCAAAAGAGCCGAAACCTCATGGGTGTCTGACACCCGTTCGGGCATCTGGTTGAGTAAATTTGGGGGATGGATAGCATAGGGTCGGTGGTTTTTGAGGTGAGATGTATGAGTTCGTTTCGATATCTTTTTCTTTTTCTTTTCTGTGGCCTTCCGGTGGCTCTGGGGCAGCAGTGTTTCCCGGGGGTCTCGGAGATCGGGTACGGGGCGGGGTTTTCGACGCCGGCACGGAACTATGCTGAAGAGCTTGGGTTGTATATCTGGGAAGCAGGGGATGTGAATGGTGACGGGTTTCCTGACTTTGCTTCGATGAGCTCTCGAGAGGTTTTGCCAACCCCGGCCTTTGGGGACGCTCTGCTGAAGTTCTTCTCAGGAAAGGATCTCTCACTTCTTTTTGCCCTGACCTCTGACGCGTGGCCTTTCAAGATCTTCGGGCATGATGGGGGTTCGATGGGGGATATCGATGGCGATGGTGCTGATGAGGTGTTTGTCGTTTCTCATCTGGCGCCGTTGACCCCGTTTTCCTCAGCGGAATTGACCGTTTTTTCCCCGAGGACGTTGAGGGTGCTCTACACCTTGCCGCTGGGAAGAGCGGACTTTTCGATGAGAGCAACCTCCCTTCCAGATCTTGATGGCGATGGGGTTCGGGACCTCATGGTGGGACCATTTGAGCGGGGGAATATTGGTTCGACTGTGGCCTACACCACCGTTTACTCTGGAAGAAGCGGAAGGATGCTGTCGGTGCAGGAGCGAGATGGGGCGAACTTCTTTGATTTCGGTGATGAGATTCAGGTGATCGGCGACTTCGATGGCGACGGGACTGATGATGTCGTGGTGCGGTGGTTCGAAGGGTTCGTGGTGTATAGTGGAGCGTCCCTCCGGAGGAACAATGCTTCGCCACTCTTTGTTTTTCGGAACAGTTCGGCCCCCGGAGCGCTCGCGTACAGCGAGTTCGCTACTGATATCGGAGATGTGGACCGGAACGGAAGAGACGAGTTTGTAGTCTTGATGGAGACTTCTGGGGGGGCTCAGGACGGATACTACCTCTTCTCCTTTTCTTGGGATGCTCAGAATAGACGGGCTCAACGGAGACGGATTCCCGCGAATGATTATGGAGTAGGGGATGCTTCTGGTATGAAGCGAGCTGGCGACCTGAACCGGGATGGTGTTGACGAAGTAATCGTCATGCATCGCTCTTCAGCCACCGAGGATCTCTTTGCGCTGAATGTGATCGATGTGACGAGTGGAGAGGTGGTGCTCTTTTTGGATTATCGTGACTTTGGTTTCGACACTCAGCAGTCAACGGGCATGACGAGAATCGTTTCCGGCATCGACAGTAATCAAGATGGCTTCCTTGATATCCTGGCGGCGGATCCGAGTTCGCATGAGGGCTTTGATTTTTCTACATACAACGCGAATGCACCGAGCAATCTCTCGATCGAGGAGTATTTTCTGAACACGACCCGAGCGGGGAAGATTACCATTCTTTCGGTGTCACTTGATCACAACAGAAACGGTAGGCCGGATGTCTGCGAGTATCGGAATCCTTTCCTTCCCACGCCCACGCCCACGCCGACACCTACCCCGACTCCATCAATGACCCCGACCCCAACGCCAACCCCTGGCGGTGGCTCCGGGGGCGGTGGCTCTGGTGGAAGTAGTGGTGGCGGTGGCTCCGGAGGGGGTGGTGGAGGTGACGGAGAGGTGTTTCTGAGTGCACTGGTGGCTCCGTATCTCTCTGGGAAAGCGGTGATGTCACGTGCTGAGCGGAGCCAGGTTCGTGGGATGCTGCGGATACTTCGCGCGGAGATCCGTGAGGCGACGAAGGGGAAGAAGCGTAAGCGGGCGCTCCGTCGGGTGAAGCAGATGAACCGACTCCTCCGAAAAGCGACCTCCCGAAGAGGGGGAGTCCGAAAACGGAAAAAATCTTGGAAGCGGTTCTCACGGCTTTTGGTGAAGGTCTCAGCCCTGTAGGTGGAATTTGGGAGATTTTCACCGTTCGTTGATTTCGGTGGGGATTTTGGTATCCTATCGGCTGGTCTTTTTGTGGTGGAATGAATTATGGCGGTCCCAAAGAAGAAAACATCTCGTTCAAAGCGAAATATGCGTCGTTCTCATGACAGTCTTTCAGGGGTGAACACCGTAGTGTGTGAGAACTGTGGTGACTCGAAGATGCGTCACCGGGTATGTCCATCGTGTGGCACCTACCGGGGACGACAGGTCGTAAAGATGGACGACGAGAACCTGTAGGGGAGGGAGAGCTCTTCCGGTAATCGGTGCTCTTCCCGAGCGCTACTTTTAGGAACAGATAATGGCTGAGAAGAAGGTCGTATTGGTGACCGGGGCTTCCCGTGGGATTGGGAAGGCGGTGGCGTTACGGTTTGCAGAAGAGGGGGCTCATGTCCTCGTGAATTTCTCTTCGAATGAGGAGAAGGCGCTTGCCGTTGCCGAGGAGTGTGCAGCGCGGGGTGGTTCTGGGGAGACGCTGGGCTTTAATGTGGCTGAGCCTGAAGAGGTAGCGGCAGCAGTAAAAGCGGCGAAGAAGAATCACGGAAAGATTGACGTCCTTGTTAATAACGCTGGCATTAGCCGTGATGGTCTCTTTGTCCGTTTTTCTGATGATGATTGGAAGGTAACGTTAGATGTGAATCTGAATGGGACCTTCTACACGTCACGGGAGGTTGCCAAGGTGATGATGAAGGCTCGCTCTGGTGCGATCATTAATATGAGTTCCGTGGTCGGAGAGATGGGGAACTCTGGGCAGGCAGCGTACTCTTCTTCGAAGGCGGCGATTCTCGGATTAACGAAGACCCTTGCGAAAGAGCTTGCCTCCCGCTCGATCACCGTAAATGCGATAACACCTGGTTTTATTGCCACGGACATGACAGATGCACTGGATGAAGAGGTGAAGGCCGCTCACCTGAGTGGTATTCCGCTGGGTCGATACGGGGAGTCTGATGAGGTTGCTGAGCTCTGTGCGTTTCTTGCGTCGGAGAAGGCTCGGTATATCACCGGTCAGGTGATCGGTATCAACGGTGGTTTATATTGTTAACAGTCGGCCGCGAAGGCGAAAAAGATAGTATTTCTCTGTGGTTGCGGGGAGGTTCTCTCACTTGCCTTTGAGTTTGAGTTTCTATAGAGTGCCCAGACTATGAAGCCTGCGACATGCAGTGGCCTGGAGAGAAGGGGGAGGTCGAGATTCGATGTTTATCCCACTCTCGGAGAAGAATAGGGTCAGAGAAAAGATTTACTTGTTAGGAGATAGAAAGAAGATGGCGAACCCTTCAGAGATCGAAGAGAGAATTAAGAGTATCATCGTTGAGCAGCTCGGGGTGAGCGCGGAGGAAGTAACCGCAGAAGCCTCTTTTATTGAGGATCTCGGAGCTGATTCTCTCGATATCGTGGAGCTTATTATGGCTCTTGAAGAGGAGTATGATATCGAGATCCCTGACGAAGACGCTGAGAAGATTCAGACAGTAAAGGACGTTACCGCCTACGTTCAGAATACTCAAGCGGCAGCGTAATAACGGCACAGCATCTGAGCTGTGACGCATCAGACGTTGTGGTGCACCCCTGTGGTGTGTGAGGGGACCTGCGTTCTTTGCGGGTCCCTCTTTGACCTTCCTCTCATGTTCGGTGAGATATCTTCCTCTTCTTGTTCTTTTTCTTGTAGCTCGATCATAGCTCTCTGACGTTCATCAGCGTATACTTCCCTGGGCTCCTGCTGGAAGGAGCATTGCTTGTAGAGGAAGAATATTTACGATGGTTGAGAGAAGAACACTCGCAGAATGTGACCCCGCGATAGCCGGTTTAGTTCGGGATGAAACGGAGAGGCAAGAGTTTGGTCTCGAGATGATTCCGAGTGAGAACTTTGTGAGCGAGGCGATCCTCGAGGCGTGTGGATCGGTGCTCACGAATAAGTATGCCGAGGGGCTGCCACAGAAGCGCTACTACGGAGGGTGTGAGTGCGTTGACCGGGTGGAAGAGATCGCTCAGGAACGCGCCATGAAGCTCTTCGGAGCGGAGTTCGTGAATGTTCAACCGCACTCTGGGGCTACTGCCAATCAGGCGGTGTTTGAGTCGTATCTTACCCCAGGTGACACCATCATGGGACTCAAGCTTGATCACGGCGGGCACCTCACTCACGGGCTAAAGGTGAATTTTTCCGGAAAGCATTATGAGGTGGTGGCGTACGGCGTTGATGAAAACACTCACCAGATTAACTATGACGAGGTACGAGCACTTGCCGAGCAGCACCGGCCAAAGCTGATCATTAGTGGCGCCTCGGCATACTCTCGGGCGATCGACTTTCAGAAGTTTCAAGAGATAGCAGAGAGTGTTGGCGCACGACATCTCGCTGATATCGCCCACTATGCGGGACTGATCGCGGCAGAGGAGTATCCAAGCCCACTTCCATTTTCTGATTATGTGACGACGACGACCCATAAGACACTCCGTGGCCCTCGTTCTGGAATGATTATGGCAAAGGAAGCGTACGCCAAGGATATCAACCGCTCGGTTTTTCCTGGTCTTCAGGGTGGGCCGCACATGCACACGATCGCCGCAAAAGCCGTCGCATTTCTTGAAGCGGCGCAACCTTCCTTTCGCGACTATGCGAAGCAGGTGATAGAGAATGCCCGAGCGCTCTCAGCAGCTCTGATTGAAGAGGGGTTTTCGGTGGTCTCGGGGGGCACGGATTCGCATGTCTTGCTCGTGGATGTTCGCCCGGCTGATATTACCGGAAAAGAGGCGTCTGAAGTGTTAGATTCGATCGGTATTACGGCGAACATGAATACCATCCCGTACGATCCGCAACCTCCCCGAGTGTGTAGCGGGGTACGCTTTGGAACTCCAGCTCTCACTACTCGTGGGATGAAGGCTGGAGAGATGAAGACGGTAGCGCGGTTTATTCGGGAGGCTGTTGATCACCGGGGTGATCAACAGAAGCTCACCTCATTGCAGAACGATATCCGTTCTCTCAGTGAGCAGTTTCCGCTCTATCGGCATCGCCTCGTATAGGGGATGATACTGTGTGGGGCATGAAGAGGATTTCGTGATGCATCGGGATCGAA
>JALEGQ010000101.1 GCA_022763385.1 bacterium | reverse complement strand
ACCGACATCTGACTCGAAAGCCCCTCGAACAGACGACGAGACATTGGATTCATGTAGGTAATCGTCAGATCAGAGTCTGCGCAAAAGATAGCGACCGGCGCACTCTCGATAAGAGAGTAAGCACTCGACGACAGTGACGAAAGGTCGACCTGTTCTCGTTCTGAAGTACCATTTGACGAATGTCCACTCGTTGCACCCATGTGAATCTCCAATCAATTCGAGCGAAATATCTTCGCCACTGTTATAAATGTCATCTCAGTTTCATATCTGGTGAGGCTTTACTCTCACTTTCTATCGTTTGCTTTCTTTCTTTACTGAAGCGTTCTCTTTAATTCCTCCCCCTTAAAGGAGACGGCGTTTTCTACATCAAGAACGAGAAGTAACTCTTCTTTTAGCTTGAATACTCCCTGAACTACTTCCCTCGAAGATCCCGAAAGAATATCCGGTGCATCCTCATACTGCTCAGAGTGTACTTCCAAAACATCTCCAATTCGGTCGACGAGTAAGCTCACAACCTCCTCCTCATGACGAACAACCACATTCATTGGACGAGATTCACTCTCCAAAGGTTCCATCCCAAGTCGCTTTCTTAGGTCAATAGCGGTAATTATCTGCCCCCGAAGGTTGATCAATCCCTCCACAATTGGGCTTGAAAGCGGTACTGGTGTCATCTCCTGATATCTGATGATCTCCTGCACCTGCATGACATCTAAACCAAACAGCATCTCTCCGACGTAGAAGGTGGCGAACTGAACAACGTTTCTTAGCCCTGTACCGTCATCACTTACCTGTTCACTTTCCATTATCGAGCCTCCTGAACATCATGCCTTTCTTCCGTTTCAGAACTAACCACAAGTGATGGATCCGTTGCCTCAAGAACAGCTTGGATATCAAGAAGGTCGGTAACACTTCCTTGAATAACAGCGGAACCATTGATTCCTATTCTCTTCTGACAATTTGTCATCTCTATACGGTCCTCTACGATGTCGAGGATCTGATCAACTACCACTCCAACCTGCCGATCTCCGACGGAGTAAACAACAACGCTCAGTTCACCATCTTCTTTGAATCTCTCTGTCTCTCCCTTGAAGAAATCAGACATCGATATCAGTGGCAGTATTCCGCCCCTGTACTGAACAACTGAACGACTTCCCGCATATTCAACATGTTCGGAAGAGAACTCTTCCAGTCGGTCCACCTCATTCAGAGGAATGGCCATTCGATACTTCTCTGCTACCCTGACCAGTAAGAGCGACTGTGGTGGGTTGCTTTCTTCAGCATGCTCTTCACTGTGAGCATCAATTCGTTCGCCATTCTCATGGACGATACCGGTCCTCCTCCCGATACCGAGAACATCAAGAATGAGGGCAACCTTGCCATCTCCCATGATCGTCGCACCAGCAAATACTGGATTGTCCTTCACCTGCCTTCCGAGCGGCTTGACGACGATCTCCTCGGTATCGTGAACGGTCTTTACCAACAGACCGAAATCCTTATTCTCAGCCCGGAGCACAACAATATTGATCACATCTCGGGATTGCTCCGCTTGATTCCCCTCTCCATCGCCCGTCATCTCAAGCTCGCTCTCAAGATCAACGAGTGGGAGAAGGTTCCCGCGTAATCGATAGAACAAGGAACCTCCGATCTCCTCTAACTGTTCAGAGTGAGTGCCTTCCTCAACTCGAAGGAGCTCGAGAAGACTTACCTGGGGGATGGCGAACCGTTGATCTCCGCAAGAAACGGTGAGAGCTGGAACAATCGCGAGAGTGAGAGGAATCTTTATCTTCAGAGTGGTTCCATGACCAGACTGACTCTGTACATCAACGCTCCCCCCAATCTTCTCGATATTTGAACGAACAACATCCATTCCAACACCGCGGCCGGATACATTGGTAACCTTCTCTGCGGTGGAAAATCCTGCGTGAAAGATAAGACGGTGAATCTCAGGTTCACTCATCCGTTGGATCTTCTCCTGAGATACCACTCCTTTCTCAATGGCCTTACTTCGAATCCGATCAACATTGAGTCCTCCACCATCATCAGAGATCTCAATGTTTACATGTCCACCTTCGTGATACGCTCTCAGTAAGAGAGTCCCCTCTGGCGATTTTCCGTTCTGCTCTCGGACCTCTGGTGGCTCGATGCCGTGATCCGCAGAGTTTCGGACGATATGAGTGAGTGGATCTTTAATCGCTTCGAGTATCGTTTTGTCGAGCTCTGTCTCTTGGCCCTTCATCTCAACCCGAATCTGCTTGCCACACGAACGAGCGATATCTCGAACTACCCGTGGAAACTTGCTCCACACGTTAGCAATCGGCTGCATTCTGGTTTTCATCACCCCCTCTTGAAGCTCGGAGGTGATGATATTGAGCCGTTGGCAGGTGTTCAGGAGGGCTGGGTCAGACTCACTTTTCGTAAATTGAACAATCTGGTTTCGAGCAAGCACAAGCTCACCAACCAGGTTCATCACTTTATCTAAGAGACGAACATCCACCCGAAGTGTGGAGTCAGCAATACCGGAACGAGGCGAGGGGCTTCCCTCGGAGCTGCTCTTCGGCGAGGACTTCTTCGATTCAGAGCTCTCTTTCTCTTCCGAAGAGGCTTGAATATCCTTGGTTTCCGGAGCTTCTACTGGAGGCACCTTGGGAGATTCTGATGGCTCTTCCTCCTCTGCTACAGGCTCCGGTGGAGATGATACCTCCGCGGCCTGTTCTACTATGGGTTCTGGAGATGCCGTTTCGACCACACTCTGGGGTTGTTCTGCCTCGGGTTGCACAGTACGCTCTTCCGGAGGGGGTGCAGAAGCCTCTCCTTCTGTGGTCTCTTCCTGTGGAATTTCAGCAAGGCTCTCTTCGGAACTCGGATCCTGAAAGTCTGGAGATGCGAGAATCTCGGCGATCAGATCGTGATTTGCGATATCATCATCAACCTCGGAGCTCGGAGTATCCTCCTGCGTGCTGCCAGCTTCTTCACTCTCCTGCTGCTCAGCACTCAGGGCGTCGTCACCTGATGT
>JALEGQ010000100.1 GCA_022763385.1 bacterium | reverse complement strand
TGTGGGTAACGGTAACGGGTAACACACCACTCTAAGCAACCAAAACTCCATCATTTTTCGTGACCACACTTCCATCAAATATCGTGACCGGTCACATATGGTGGATAAAGACAATGAGAGTTAAAACGCTCAATAGTGCGAGGAAAATGGCGAAAAGAACCGAGATACTGGGGATGTCTGTATGATCTGGAATCTCTCGAATGACTCTCAAGACCAGAAGGGAGTAAAGCCCTGTTGAGAGGAAAATGGAGAGAGTAAAAACGGTAAGAGTATCCTCCATGAAGGTCCGAAGAAGTCGAGGACCAAATTGTTGTGAAGCAAGAGAGAGGGTGACGATAGTAATTGAGAAGACCGTGCCGGTTACGCCGATCATGGCAGCGGCGATAGTCGACAGCAGGGTCCGAGCAGAGAGAGTGTCTATCCTGCCCCAATCTGGAAGTGTAAGTGAAAATTCTCGATCAAGAATAGGGAAGAAGATGCTTAAGAGGAGTGTGACAACAAAGAAGAGAGAAGGAACAAACCAGTAGCTGGAGCGGAGACGATCCCAAATGTTTAAGAGAAGTGTTTTCACTAAGACAGATCACAGAGAGCAGTATAGGCTCTCGAACGGCTAACAAGGTGCAAATAACCCTAGCACCGAGTCTTTTGCTGGTAAAGATTTACCGAGCTGGAAAAGCTTCTCTGTGCCTCTCACTATCGGTGAGAGGCACAGAGCGAGCTGGATGGCGCTACGGCTTTACCGTGCGACCCATGAGGAGGGATACCACCAGTGCAATGAGAAAGATAAAGAAGAGAATTTTCGCAATTCCTGCTGAGGCACCAGCGATTCCCCCAAAACCAAGCACTCCGGCAATAAGAGCAACGATGAAAAATGTGAGAGCCCAACTGAGCATAGTTTCCTCCGTGTGAATTATTTGAATACGAGGATACACGTACCTTTCGGCAATCGTTATGATAGCTGTCATGTCTCGTAACTATCTGTTATTACTCATATATGGTTCAATTTGAGCCTGTTGGTAAGAATCTCTCCATGTGGCTGAGAAGAAAAGCTGAACAATTCTGCTGGAAGAGGAGCAGGTGAGAAGAACATTTATCGTGTATCTCCCTCACGGGAAAAGCGCTGCGTTTCTTGCCTCCAGAGAGAGGGCAGAGGCTTTTATTCGTTTTCTCGGAAAGCTTCGGAACACCCTTCGTTATCCGATCTCTTTTGAACTGATCGCTGAGGCACAGATCATAACCTTTGCGATGGCAGTTCATCGTGAGGATACATTACGTACGATACGGTCATTCTATGAAATATTTCCGGAGAGTTGGATTGTCGAAGTAGAAGATTACGTTACGTGGAACCATGAAGAGGAAAAGGTCTCAACTTGTGAGTTAATTGGCAGAAGGAAAAGAGACTTTTCTCTGAATAAGGTGATCCCCCTACTATCCCCTGACTCTCTTTCCCTCCTGCTCAACATATTTTCATCATCTCATTCAGGTACGCGGTATATTTTCCAACTGGTGCTCGATGTCGATGAGCCTCTGTCGACCGAAAAACGGTTTTCTTCAGTAGGGACTGAAACGAGGTTTTTCCGAGCGAATATCCGATTGGCCCTCATAGAGTCAAAGGGAAGGATGACATCCTCCTCGCTTTCCGAGATCGGCAAGCTCTTCGTCAGGTTCAGTGAGATAGATTATCTTCGGAGCATTGAGTTTCAGCACGGAAGTGGGAATCAGGGATTTCAGAGAGTTCGTCACCGAATACTTGATACCCCCTTTGCCCTGCTCGATGAGGAGATTTCCTCTCTCTACTCTTTTCCTTCTGTTCAAGAGCACCCACACCTTCTTCACCTTCTCTCTGCAATCGAGCCTGTCCCACGAGATGTTCATTTCTCTATCGATCTTTCAGATATACCGAAGGGAGCTGAAGTTCCCGAAGGTGCGCTGGAGCTACGGCAGGTAAAGCCCATAAAAAGCGGAATGTTCGGAACGAGTAGGTACCACTTCGCCAGAAAGAAGATCGGAGTCTCTCTAACGGAGCGCTTCGGGCACCTTCACGTCGTTGGAAGAGCAGGAACGGGAAAGACGAAGCTCCTAGAACATCTCCTGCTCTCTGACCTTGCTTCTGGGGAAGGCGCCGTATTCTTTGATTGTCATGGAGATTCTACCGAAGAGTTTTTAAAAAGACTTTCCCCAGAAGAGGCTGATAGAGTTGTGTTGTTAGACATTGGAAGCAGAGATTTTCTTCCAAAGCTCTCTCTTCTTACATGCCCATCGGAGAGTTCTCGAAGCTTCTTCTCGGAAATGTTGAGCGATCTCCTCTCTGATGAAGTGGGGGTAGAGCAGAGCAGTCCTTGTCGAACGTTCCTTGCACGATCGATTGAACTCCTGGTCAACCGAGACTCGTCATGTATGAGAGATCTTCTTCGATTTCTTACTAACGAAGAGTTTCGCAATAGAGTTATTCGAGAAAATCAAGTCGAGGATCTTCAACACTACTTTTCCCTTCTCGGAGAGCAAGGTAGCCTCGCCAGATCCCCAGAGATTTTTGGCATCAGTAGATTGCTCGCCCGTATGATGATTCCAACTCCACTCGCACACCTTTTCCGCCAAAAAGAGGGAAGCTTTCACTTTGAAGAGATTCTTTCACAGAAGAAAGTTCTGCTCATACGAGCCCCGAAGCAGGAGATCGGCTCCGAAAATTTCAAGATTCTCAGTAATATCCTCATCCTTCAGATTCATAGCGCACTGGGTTCTCTTCAACAGTGTCGGGTTCATCTCTACCTTGATGAGTTTCAGAATATCGTGGGCCCGACTTTTTCGTCTCTGATACGTGAAGCAAGAGACCGTGGAGCGGCGTATACGATAGCGTATCAAACAGCAGAGCAGATTCCAGATGCCGAAAAATCTGTTCTTCGTCATTCATTTCAGAATTCTCTTGCCTTTCAGTTAGGAGGCTCGGACGCTGAGGAGTTCGCTACTCAATTCGCCCCTCAGTTCTCAGCAAAAGATCTCGTGCATCTTGATCCACGGTGTTTCTACCTGAGTGTCGTTGTTGATGGATGTCGAAAAACACCCTTTAGCGGCCGGACATTAGATCTTCGAGAAGGGAGCCATGGGCAGGGTGAGCTCTGTCGGAAGAAAAACTATGTGAACTTCTATACGTCTCGTGGCGCTCAGCAGAGGAGTCACTCATGACCACATTTTCTCTCACCTTTCCCCGACCTGATCTTGCAGAGGATGATTTTCAGAAGAAGGAGACCGTTTCTAAGAGACAGAGAAGTATTTTTCAAGAACTCTGCGCGGTTTTACCGATGAAGACTTCTTTTACTTTCTGTCAGCATCAGAAACAGGTTCGGACGTGGCTTTCTGTTGAAGAGCTTCCTGGTTCGCTCACCGGCCTCTTATATTCTTGTTATCCACAAATTCAGATCGAGAGAAGTGAAGAAGGAATCATCCGTGGGAATGAGGTTAACGGTACTGTTGCGATAAGAATGCAGACAGAAGAAGGGGCGGAGAGAGGTTCGTATGAGAACTCAGAGCAGAAGTGGAGAAAGCTCACCACCTTTCTCTCCGCGCTTCCGGAGCAGGTAGCTATTTCGTTTGAGTTTGCTCTTCACGAGAGGAAAAAATCTTTTACAAAGAGAGCGGAGGAATTGGTGCAGAGCATCGTGTCTGATGGCGCGATGGCTCCGCAACTGAGGAATGAGGAGATATCTCTCCGCATATTGGTCCAGTGTAATAACGACCAGCTCGGCAGAGATACGTTGGCTCAGATACAGAAGGAGTTTTCTTATGTTTTTAGAGCTCCTGATCTGCTGAGAGCTCCCGTTCAGGGGGGGCGGGGACGGAGATCTCTTCGAGTTTCGAGAGAGCTCGTGGGGCAATGGTGGGAGTTTCTTCTGTACCACCAGCAGGTTTCTTCCCAACGGAGCTCGATTGAACTTCCGCCACCGGTGGACCTTCGGTATCTTACTGCTTCAGAGAGTCCTCTTGGAGTGAGTGAGTATCGTGGAAGGCAGTTGCCTTTCTACCTCCCTGACGAAAGTCGAGCGCTTCATCTTTTTATTAACGGAAAGAGAGGGGTTGGAAAATCTGACCTGCTCTATACCTTGATGAAGAGTGATATCGATCGAAATGTTGGGTGTGGCATTCTCTCCACCACCGATTCAGTCATAGATCGAGTGCTTGATAGTATTCCATCCCACAGAGTATCGGAGGTTGTTTTTCTTGATCCAACGGATGAAAACTTTCCGGTTGGAGTAAATATCTTTGAAAAAATGCCTGAAGCCGAGCGTATGGGAGCTACTCAGGGGATCATTGAAGCCTTTCGAGCCTCTTATCCCGAGAAGTGGTCTGATGATCTCGCTCATTTTCTTTTGTATATCTCTCTTACTCTTCTTGGAACACCGTATACAACGATCTTATCAATCCGAAGACTTATCGAGGAAGAATCGTATCGAAAGCGAGTTGTCGAACAGTTAGACCAGGAGAGTGTCGCAAGCTTCTGGAAACACGGGTATCCACACTGGAAGGAGCGGTATAGAGATTCTGTCATACAGCCCCTGCTAGAGATCCTTTCAGAAGTAACGAGCAGCTCGCTCCTCACAAACTGTATTGGACAACCTTTTAACACCATCGATTTTTCGAAGATGATTCGGGAGAAGAAAATAGTTCTCGTACGTCTTTCTCGAGAACGCCTCGGTGTTCGAAACGTACAGTTTCTCGGTTCGCTGCTTATCTCCAGATTCTTTCAGGCTGCACGGAGAGAATCCTGCAAGGTAGCGGGAGGGCCGTTATCTCCATTTTACCTCTATATCGATGAATTTGAACGGTTTGCCAATTCAAGTTACGAACAGATTCTCAGTGAGTCGAGAAAGGCGGGGCTATCGCTTACCCTCGCGAACGAAGATATGGGGAAACTCTCTCGTTCCTTAAAAAGGGTACTCTTTGCAAATATAGGAAATATAGTTGCTTTCCAATCTGAAGAAAGCGATGCGAGAGAACTTGTCAGGGAGTTTCAGAGTGCCGTTCAGTACGAAGACATCACGTCACTGCCAGTACGTCGATTTTACGCTCGCTTCCTCTCGGATACTGAAACACAGGAAGTCTTCTCTGGAAGCCTCCTCGAGAGTGAAGTCCCCGATAGGCTCCTGGCTCAGGAGTGTATCGAACACTCCCGAGACTCGTTTTCGCTGCCAAAGGAGAAGGCAGAGCAGGTCATTAAGGAGTGGGCGGAGCTTCAGTAGCTCGCTTTCGCAGAGCTGTTATCAATTCAGCCTGAATAGGAGAAGTGGAGTCGGAGCTTGATTCGATATGTCTCAAGAAAGCACTCGCGATACGTGGGGTAATGGTATAGGGACACCCGGCATCATCACTGGAGGACTCGCAAGCCAAAGCGATTACCTGCGGTCTCTCATCTTCCCTCGCTGACCGAAACAGCTCTAAGAAAAGCTCCTCGTAGCCCTCTCTAAGACAATGAAGCGTGGCCTCCTTCAAGGGAAATCCTTTTCCGAGGAGATCCGAGCAGATGAACTCAGAGGCTCTCGCAAGCTGCTCCGGATCAGTGGCCCATACAGAACGCAGTGCTTCGCGGATTACATCCTGCTGGTGTGGATGAAGTCGTGAAACATGGTGAAATTCTACGAGACGTCTTGCGCACTCCCATCCCCAGTTGTTCTTTATTCCGGCATCAAAAGCCAAATCCCACGGAAGATATACATCTCGCTCAATCATTGGAGCAAGAGGATCGGCTCCGGCATCCATTGCAGACTGAAGTAGAACAGGATCGTTTATACGTGCAGCGTATACGAGTGCATGTTGAGGGTAAGCAGCAACAAAATTATCACTCAGGCCAACGCGCACCCCTTTCAGCGGTGCAATAAGTGTCATCGCTGCTGCCGTATGTGATCCGAGGAGCATCCCCTCAGCAATCTGGATGCCGTATGAGTCAAGGAGACCGACAAGCTGACCACCATAAAGGCCAAAGTCCGGTCTTGAGCGGTGAGGGGTTGTTATACATCCCTCTTCTAGCGCTCGGCAGTAGCGATGGATTATGCGAGGTTCATTTGCGTCAGCAAGATATTCTTTGAAATTGCTAAGCACACGCTCTCGTTGGAGAACAAGTGCACGTTTTGTGAAGTCGAGAAAGAGTTCGTTCTTGGGATTTTCCTCGATAAAGTCCTTACACAGGACTTCGGCTATTGAGTCGCTCATCGGCATCTGCCTAGTGCCGAGAGGGAAGAGTCTTCTAACGGCCGTTTCTATACGCTGATTAACCTTATTTCGCGCAAGTTCATGCCGATTCTGAGTTTGTTTGTAAACTGTTTCAAGGTACTGAGAAATCAGTTCGCCACAGTACTGCCCGAGCAGGGAATCTGCAAAGTTAACGTTACCCGGATCTGTCTGATTGCCCTCGTAATTCGGCAGGACAGCATCTCCGTTGAAAAATTCACGTAGATTCTCAAGATAGGATTGTTCCTGTTGGCCAAGCTCCCGAGATGGTGTTGGTTGGATTGTCTGCATTGCGAAAACTCGTACAAAGTCACTCCGTAGCGCATGGTCTCATTAATCTTATTGCTAAGCGACTATTTCTGAGTAGGCAAAAGTAACTTGCCTAATCTCCCTAAATCATTGTGGTTTTGATGTAGCACTCATCCCATTCCTCAGCAGATTGTAGGCTTTGCCCGAAGAGTAGTTCTACTGCGGTTCTCCATCTGTTCAAATCTGCCGCGTCCTCTTCTGGCTATTCAGAAAAACTCGGCAAAGACGTGAGTGCATACGCTTCAGTAAGAGGTTATTCAACCTCGACGACTTCCTCTTCTTCTGGTGTTGGCGTCGGGGTAGGCAGAAGGTAGTTGTCCGGATACGGCATGAAAATTCCGTCACTGACTTCGTTGTGGAATGAGGTCGCTGAAGGGGTGAGAACCTGGAAAGCGCCAACCACCGCGACTCCAAGGAAGGTCGTTGCTATGAGGTAATCAATCATCCCGGCACCTGACGAGGAGTGCAGGGGCCTCTCTCGTCCAGTAGTTTCTCTCTTCTTCACCTGTATTCCTCCGAATTCCCGCAAGACCCGCGCCTCGCTTCTTATCACCATCGTATGACTTTTTAACCCTTGGCGGAACTCTGTTCTTCCTCGTAACATTCAGACTGGTGATGAGGAGCTTTGGGACCGAATAATGCGTGAGAGCAAGGGAGATCAAAAAGGGGTTGCCATCGTAGAATTGGCACTCATATTGCCGGTAGTCCTTATCATCAGCGTGGCGGTTTTCGATCTTGCACGGCTGTATGTGAATTTTATCTTTGTGCATGAAGTGGCGCTTATGGGGGCCAAACTGGCAAATTCATCTGATCCGGAAGGGTATGCTTTTGCCGATGGGGACCTGAGTCGTTTTTATCATGCCGCTGAAGATGAAGATGATACCATTACCGCTCGGAGAGTCGCATTTTGGACGAACCAGCTTGACTCCTCCCACGAAGATTTTTGGGGTCTCGATTATTTCCCCGATAAGGACAAGAAGGTGCTGAACCTTACCTACGGATTCGCACACCAACTCAATCCGAGAATGTATTTCCCGATTCCAGAGCCCCTTGATAGTGACGCTCCGGAGGAAGATCTCGGGAATCGAGTAAACTGCTCGATCGAGATCGACTTTGCATCTGGAAATGCGCCTGCCCTACAGTCAACATGGTCTTCCGCCAATGATCTGACTGTTCTGAATCCGAGTCGAGATCGAACGATAACTGTTCGATGTGCAGTGCC
>JALEGQ010000099.1 GCA_022763385.1 bacterium | reverse complement strand
AGAAAATGGTTGATGAGAATTCTCATCAACGGCGCGGAAGGAGAGCTTCAATGTTCCATCTCTCTCCGAGAGAGAACCGCTCTGCTCTGCTCGCCAATCGTCTAGCCATACTCCAAGCTTCTCCGTTTCTGCTCCCGCCGCGCCAAAACTCGGTCGACGAGTTCGTTTTTCAAAAAAGAAGCGCTGCTTCGTATCATCAGTGAGGGCCGCATGAGCGAGGTAGAGCGACTGAACATGCCACGGGCTCTGCGCCGGACGGTTGGTGGGATGAATCGCTACCCGAAAAAAGGTGAGCTCAAACCCGTACGATTCCTGCTTCTCCGTATCCTCTAGGTGTCCGGTAAAATACCACCACTCTACGGGATAGTCGTGGTGTGAGCCGTGGTCTCGGGGGAAGGAGAGCTGTCTTCCGGGGGCAACCTCGCGGAGGTCCGCAACGCCGGTGCGCTCCATACACAAGACGAAGGAGAGAAGGAGGAAAAAACTACGAATCATATCGAAGGTCCTCCCCACGTACTCGGCGCAAGGTTCCGGTGGCTATCCCCATTGTTACGGCGAGAGAGAGCCCCAAGAAGCCCGCAGTAAAGACGACAAACTCAAAAAATGGGAAGAGAAATCTCACTGACCATCCGAAAAAAAGCACATTAATACGAAAAACGAGCGCAAGAGAGAGGAGGAGTCCGAGAAAGGTTCCCAACACTGTTGATGCTCCGACCATAACTAAGACCTCTCGAACGAGGAGGCCTCGAAGGAAGGTAAACGGGGCACCGATACTCCGAAGGATCATCCGTTGCCGGCGTGTATCGAGAACGGAGAGAAGCAGGGTAAGTATGAGAAAAAGTGCCGAGATGATGAGGGTGAGGAGTTGCAGGACGTAGGTAATCTGAAAGGTGTTATCAAAGATGCGCACTGCTTCACGCTCTAGCCCCCGGCGATCTCGGATGAGAAAGTCTTCACCGAACTCTTGCTGAAATCGGCGCATAATACCAGCTCGGTTCCCCGACTCGTTCAGATATACCGCTACTCCAGTGCTCAGCGATTCCTGATTTCGAAGGAAGTCTCTCAGTACCTCTCGAGAGAAAAGGACTACTCCAAGATCAGTTGAAAAGTCTTGATATATGCCCTCTACAGAAAACTCTCGAACTCCCTCTTCAAATGCTATCGAGATCTGATCGCCGACCGCGTATCTCTGCTTGTTCGCAAACGGCTCGGAGAGAAATACCCCCTTCCCTTCCTCCACTATCGACCACCGAGGTTCTCCTGCGGAGAGAAAGATCAGCGCACTCTCTCGCTGCGCCAGCTCGATATCTGTTCCTCGAAGGAATGTCTTTCCACCCAGAGCACCACGCTCTGGCCGTGCGGGAAAGGTATACGGAGCTTGTAGTCCAAACTGAACGGCACGCACCTCTTTTTGGTTTCTCATCCAGGTGATTGCCGGGAGATCCCCTTTCGAGAGCGCTCGACCACTCTCCTCCTGCTGAGAAATGAAAAGGTCTGCCGCAAGGACGTGGTGTAGCCACTCCTGAAAGGTGACTCGAAAACTGGAGATCATCGTCGAAACACCGAGAAGCATTCCGAATGTCACACTCAGAGCTCCGAGTGCGATGCTCGAGTCACGAAAGCGAGAGAAGAGTGACTCGGCTGCGATAAGTGAGGAAGGAGAAAGGCTTTGATGATACACCGTTACTATCTTCTTTATCACGAGAAGGAGAAGTGGTGCCAGAAGGAGTACTCCTCCGGAGAGCAACGAAGGACTCACAAATGGAGCGAGCGGGTGCAGGGAGAGAAAAGCGGGAGAGCTCGTTCCAACCCCGAGAAGAAGGAGGAAGAGGGCCATCATGGAGAGCGATACGGCGCTATAGCCAACCTCTTGCTCGTGCGCATACCGAGAGAAGTAGTGCTGAGGAGACTCCGAGAGCACCGTGAGGGCGGGAGCAAGCGCTCCGATACACCCGATCGCAAGACCGAGAAGCGTAGCTTCAAGAAGAGTCGTCCATTGCAGCTCGAACTGTTGCAAGGCAAGTGGCGTATAGAGGTGGTGAATCGTTGTTTGCACCGCTGCTATCGTATAGTGCCCGAGGAGATATCCGAGTACGCCACCGACTCCTCCCGCGATGGCTCCAAGTGACAGAGCCTCAAAAAGAGTAGCTGCCGCGAGCTGTTTTGGCACCGCGCCGAGTGAGATGAGGGTCGCAAAGTGTGCGCGCCTTCGGAGAACAATGAGGCGAAAGATCTGATAGCCGAGCAGAACGGCAACCAAAAGCGCCAGGCTCGCCAGAAAGGTAAGGTTCATCCGGAGCGCCTCACTCGTTTGGGAAATCTGTTCAAAGCGGATCTGTGGTGTAACGACCACGACATTCTCCGGCAACAGCTCGATTAACTGTTGCTGAAGTTCTTCAACAGAGGTCCCTGGCTTCGGGACAACGTTTACCTTTGTAAGTCGACCGGGTGATTCAAAGAGTTCATCAACGAGGGAGAGATCCGCGACGAGCACTTCGCCGTTGGCGACCGAGAAGAGCGACTCCTCCTGCTCAGCTTCGAGCGGAAGCTCGCTCAACAGAAGGCGATAGACCTTTCCACTCGGAGAAGAGATCTCAGCGAAAGATGCTCCAATCTGCTCTCGAAGCTTTGAAGACACAATCGCTTCATTATATCTGAGAAACGAGAAGGAGCGTTCTTCCTCTTCCGGTGCAGAGGAATCTCTTCCGATCCGAGCCTGTTCCGTCAGACCTCCGAGTTCTCGTTGAAAGATATCAACCCCAAGAATGGCAACTCCTGTTCGAACCTGGGATCTGTCTCCCCCTTGCGCCACTCCTCTAAGCGTCCCCCTCTCCTCGCGAATCGGGAACAAGCTCTGCACCTCCGGAAGAGCGCGAAGCACCGGGATGATATCCTCCGCTGCAAAACTCTCTGAACGGGGAATAATCTGGAGAGCGCTCGTTCCGGCTATGCTATCAACAGCACCACGAAACTCCCGCAACACGGTGGTATTTGCTAATCGAATGGAGGCAAAAAGTGACACCGACAGCGAGATGCCGAGAAAGGCGAGTATGACATAAACACGCTCTGCAATGAGCGCACGAAAGGAATAATGAATGAGGAGTGAGCAAAACCTCTTCACAAACACGGTCCTTCTTCGGCGGGTATTTGCTCTTCCAATACGGGCTGAGGGATTTCAGTGGTTCCTCCATCAGCGGTCATCTCGTAGGTCCGATCACACACCTTCTGAAAGGCTCGTTCATGAGAGACAAGAAAAATTCCAACGTGAAGCTCCTCTACGAGCTGACGAAAAAGGTTCATCACTGCTTCGGCATTCTCGTAATCAAGATTTCCGGTCGGTTCATCCGCCAGTAAGATCTCAGGCTTTAATACGAGTGCTCGTGCAATGGCGGTCCGCTGCGCCTCACCTCCGGAGATCTCTCGCGGATACTTGTGACGAATACCTTGAATGCCAACGAGCTCCATTAGCTCCTCTGCAAATTCCTTCGCGTCACTACTCGAAGCAGGAGCGATCCGAAATGGGAGGAAAATATTTTGCTCAACCGTGAGCGCCTCGATCAGATTAAAGAACTGAAACACGATTCCCATACGACGAAGGCGGAGTGCCGCCAGCTCTTCGATGCCGAGCGGCGAGAGAGGGCTCTCGCCAACAGTAATCTCTCCCCGATCAAACGGCTCAAGACCCGCGATACAGTGCAGCAACGTGCTCTTTCCCGAACCACTCCGCCCAAGAAGAAGGGTAATCTCTCCCGCAGCAAGGGTGAGGGAGGCTCCGGAGAGCACCGGAGCAGCTCTTCCTGGAAAGTACTTCGTGACCTCACAGACCTCAACTATCGGTGCCTTCATCATCGCTCTCTCTTCGTTGCACGGTGGTGAATTCGATCAAACACCTTTCGAATCCGTTTCGCATTTGCTCCGAGATCTCCTTTGCCGATCCGAGATCGAGATCTCATCTGAATCTTACTCCCGGTACCGTCACCGTCGGCCGTCGCACCCTCGATAGTGAGGCCAACGTCATCTCGAAAGCGGAAAAGAGGAGTGACCGCAACGTACTGAAGGTGAACGGCATCTGGAACCAGGTCTCTTCGAACCTCGATGCCAGCTTCCTCGTCGTGAGCGATTACTCCTTCCTCAAGCAACGAGAGGATAGAGGAGAGGGCCTGGTCTACCGAGAGGGAGAGCTGCAGGGGGACGACCTCGGGATACGCCCGTCGTTGGATCTCGGCGAACGACGAATCGTAGGAGAGTGGCTTCCCATCGCTGAGAAGAGGTACCGGATCTCCGGGATCCGTGGTGATATCATTGATGAGCGGTGCACACGCCGCTGAAAAGAGCGCTATCATAAGGACTCCACACCATCTCATGGAATATTCTTCCCACTACGTAACTATTCAGCGTCTTTTGAACCGTTTCTAGTGGCTAAGTCAACGAGTGATGAGGGAAAGCCCCCTCAGGGGGCTCTTTGGGGGTGAAGACAAGT
>JALEGQ010000098.1 GCA_022763385.1 bacterium | reverse complement strand
TGGTGTCACCCCCCGATCTGCATCCAATAATTCTCGCCGTTGCACACCTCCTTGAGATAACAGAGGTCTATGAAGTTGGTGGGGCGCAGGCCATTGCTGCGCTTGCTCTCGGAACGGAGAGCATTCAACCGGTTGATAAGATCTTCGGCCCAGGAAACCAATATGTTACAGCCGCAAAGCAACTGGCTGCACATGGGAGCGGAGTAGCGATCGACCTGCCAGCCGGACCGAGTGAGTTGTTGGTGATCGCCGATGATGGCGCTACCCCCTCAGCTGTAGTTGCAGATCTCCTCTCTCAAGCAGAGCACGGCCCGGATAGTCAGGTTATTTTGCTGACGACAAGTAAGGAGCTCTTTGAACTTCTTCCAGAGGAACTTGAGCGTCAACTCCAGACCCTTCCCCGTGGTGAGGTCGCGGCGCAGGCCTTGGCAGAGAGTGCTGCTGTTCTTGTTCCTTCCACCGAGGTTGCGATAGAGATATCGAATCGCTACGCCCCAGAGCACCTGATCGTCGCCACTCGGGACGCGGACGATCTGAAGAGTGCCATCACAGCGGCGGGCAGTGTATTTCTCGGATATTTCACCCCTGAATCTCTCGGAGACTACGCCTCGGGTACCAACCATACCCTGCCGACCGGTGGTGCAGCACGGGGGTATAGTGGAGTTTCTTTAGAGAGTTTTCAGAAAGAGATCACCTTTCAACGAGCAAGTTTCGAGGGGCTCCAGCGGCTTGCTGCAACGGTCGAGTGTATGGCGAGCGCCGAGGGACTTGAGGCGCACCGCCGTGCGGTCACCGTTCGGAAGGAGGCGCATGAATAGGGAGGATGCCGCCACCGCAGTAGAGGAGCTCCTCGCTCGAACCGTAAGACCGAACGTTACCGCGTTTGCGCCGTACGCCTCAGCGCGTGACGAGTTTGTCGGAAAAGCCACGGTCTATCTCGATGCGAACGAGAATGCTTTTGGATCGCCGGGAGCTGTTCTGCTCGCCCGCTATCCAGAGCCGAAACAAGAGGAGCTCCGGCAGACAATAGCGGCACTGAGCAGTACGAACGAAACGGTGCTCTCGGCGGAGCAGATCATGCTCGGGAATGGGAGTGACCAGATTATTGATCTCCTGATTCGTGCTGTTGTTCGTCCAGGAGTGGATCGGGTATGGAGTGTTTCGCCTTCCTATGGAATGTATGCGATCTCAACACAGCTTCAGGAGGGAGAGTATCGGGAGGTGCCCCTCGATGACAACTTTGATCTTCCCTCTCGTCTTCGAGACGAAGCGTTTGAGGAGAGAGATAAGTTGTTTTTTCTCTGTTCGCCGAATAACCCCACTGGAAATCTGCTGAAGTCAGAAGAGATCCGACACCTTCTCTCGCGATTCCCCGGATTGGTGGTGGTTGATGAGGCCTATGTTGATTTTGCAGATGATGAGGGGATGATTTCAGCGCTCTCCTCTTTTCCGAATCTGGTTCTTCTCCGTACCTTCTCAAAGGCGTGGGGGTTAGCCGGTGCACGAATTGGCTACGGCATCATGCATCCTGCGATACGAGAGATCCTCTCTCGTATCGCACCACCGTATAACATGAACACTCTCACGCTCTCCTGTGTGGAAGATGCGCTGAAAAAGGTTGTCTGGAAAGCACAGCAGGTGCGAGCCATTCGAGAGGAGAGGTGCTTTCTTGTCGAAGCGCTCCAACAGATGGAGGGGGTGGTACAGGTCTACCCGAGTGAGACGAACTTCCTCCTTGTCCGGTTCGATGATGGCCTTGCTGTACCCCTGTATGCCGCACTTCTCGAGCAGGGAATCGTTGTTCGTGATCGGAGTCGTATTCCTCAGTGTGAGGGATCGCTTCGAATTACCGTCGGTACTCGGGAAGAGAACGTGCGCGTTCTTGAAACGATAGCGAGGTTTACCACATGAATGCTCCACGACCGATCCTCTTTGTTGACCGTGATGGCACCCTGATCGTTGAGCCGAAGCCTTCTCTTCAGATTGACTCCTTCGAGAAGCTCGAGTTTTTGCCAGGTGTTATTACGGCACTAGCAAAGATACACCGTGAGCTCGGCTACGACCTCGTGCTCGTCTCGAACCAAGATGGTCTTGGAACGGAGTCTTTCCCCCAAGAGGATTTTGACGGTCCCCAAAATCTCATGCTTCAGATCTTTGCGGGAGAGGGGGTTATCTTTCGCGAAGTGCTCATCGATCCCTCATTTCCCCATGAAGATTCTCCGAACCGAAAACCACGCCTCGGCCTTGTAGAAAAGTATCGCCTCCTTCCAGCGCTGAAGCGGTCGATGATGGTAGGCGATCGCGAGAGCGATATGGAATTTGCGAAGAACCTCGGGATTGAGGCGATTCAGCTCGTAGAAACGGGAGCCGAGTTGCCCTCCGACGGGATTCCTCCACGGAAGCAGTGTAGAGATTGGAATGAGATCTACGAGTACCTTGCGAACAGAGATCGGATCGCCTCGTGTGCACGAAAGACGGAGGAAACGGCGATTGAAGGGACTCTCTGCCTCGATGGAACCGGGCGGTATGAGATCTCTACCGGATTAGGCTTCTTCGACCATATGCTCGAACAACTTGCTCGGCATGGGAAGTTTGATCTCTTCTTGACCTGCCGTGGTGATCTGGAGGTTGATGAGCACCATACCATAGAAGATGTGGGAATTACCCTTGGAGAGGCATTTCGAGAAGCCCTTGATAACAAGCGAGGTATTGAGCGGTACGGCGCTGCGGAAGAGCCTGTATCGGTAAAGCTTCCGATGGACGAGAGTCGAGCGGAAGTGCTTGTTGATCTCTCTGGAAGACCCGCCTTGCAGTGGGAGGTTCCTTTTCATCGAGAACGAATCGGTGATGTTCCCACCGAGATGTTTCACCACTTTTTTCGTTCGTTTGTTGATGCCAGCAGGAGTACCCTTCACATTACTGCGTCAGGAAAGAACGAGCACCACCTGATCGAGATCGTCTTCAAGGCCTTTTCTCGTGCGCTCCGAAAGGCGGTATCTCGTGAGAAGAATGCGCGTGGCATACCGACGACAAAGGGAGTCCTATGACGGTTGCAGTGCTTCGTTACAATGCTGGGAATACGAAGTCAGTGGTGAATGCGCTCGCTCGGCTCGATCAGCCAGCGGTTGTTTCTGATGATCCCCGTGTTCTTCGAGAAGCTGAGAAGGTGATTGTTCCGGGAGTCGGCGCTGCGGGACCAGCGCTGGAATATCTTCGGGAACGTCACCTTGATCAGGTACTGACGTCGCTCTCCCAGCCAGTGCTCGGCATCTGTCTGGGGATGCAGATCTTCTGTCACTCCAGCGCGGAGGGAGAGACTCCGTGTCTCAATATATTTCCTGAGCGGGTCGAGCTCTTTCGTACTTCAGAGCGAGTGCCACACATGGGGTGGAATGCGATCTCTTCACTTGAAGGCCCCCTCTTTCACGATATCGCTGATGGGGCCTACGTCTACTTTGTACACTCCTATCGAGTTCCGCTCGCTCCTTCTACGACCGCCCAGTGTGAGTACGGCTGCGCTTTTAGTGCTGCCCTTCAGCAGCAGAACATCTACGCCGTGCAGTTCCACCCGGAGAAGAGCGGGGAAACAGGAGCACAGATACTTCGGAACTTTCTTGCCCTATGAAAATTATACCAGCGATAGACCTGATTGATGGAGCGTGTGTGCGTCTTGCACAGGGAGACTATGAAGCAGTCTCCCGCTACACCGAGAGTCCTCTCGAGATGGCAAAGCGCTTTGAAGATGCCGGAATTCGCTTTCTTCACCTCGTTGATTTAGACGGAGCGCGGAGCGGATCTCCAAAGAATACCGCCGTGCTTCACGAGATCGCCTCCGCTACAACGCTCACTATCGACTATAGTGGCGGTCTTCGGACACACGGTGACATCCGTTCTGTCTTTCAAGCGGGAGCACACCTCGTTGGTATCGGAAGTGCCGCTATTACCGATCCAACTTCGGTGCAGGAGTGGATCACAGAGTTCGGTGCCAAACGGTTTATCCTCGGAGCTGATGTTCGGGAGCGATGCCTGGCGATCTCGGGATGGACCGTCGACACGAAGATTCATGTACGGGAGTTTGTCGAACAGTGGGAGCCCGCGGGTGTTCAGGCGTTTCTCTGCACCGCTATTGAACGAGATGGCTTGCTCCAGGGCCCGGACTTCTCGCTCTATTCAGAGCTGCAGGATACCTTTCCAGAAAGCGAATTTATCGTCAGTGGAGGGGTCACTTCGGAAGCGGATCTCCAGGCCCTCCAGGAGCAAGGAGCGAGATCCGTCATTATCGGAAAAGCACTGTATGAGGGGAGGCTCTCTCTCGAGCAGATCGTGAGGTTTCAATGCTAACGAAGCGGATTATTCCCTGCCTTGATATTAAGGATGGAAGAACGGTAAAGGGCACGAACTTTCTCCACCTTCAAGATGCCGGAGACCCTGTGGCGTTGGCGGCTCGGTATGGAGAGGAAGGAGCCGACGAGCTCGTCTTTCTCGATATTACTGCAACCGTTGAGAAGCGGAGAACACTTGCGCAGCTCGTAGAGCGAGTAGCAGCAACACTCTCGATCCCCTTTACCGTTGGCGGAGGGGTTGGTTCTGTTGAAGATGCCTCTCGGTTGCTCGAAAGTGGAGCGGATAAGGTGTGTGTTAATTCAGCAGCAGTGCGAGATCCCTCACTGCTCGATCAACTCGCAGCAGAGTTTGGCTGCCAGTGCATCGTGCTCGCTGTCGATGCCAAGCAAGAGGAACATGGGTGGCGAGTAGCGGTTGATGGTGGGCGCTCTCTCACGGAGCGAGCGGTCGATAGTTGGATGAAAGAGGGAGCAGAACGAGGTGCCGGTGAGATCCTTCTTACCTCGATGGATCATGATGGAACGAAGAATGGATTTGCCCTTGAGCTGCTACGGAGCGTCTCTGAGGAAGTCTCCGTGCCCGTAATCGCCTCGGGTGGGGCGGGCACCATGGAGCACTTCCGAGCGGTATTTCAAGAAGGTGGAGCTGATGCAGCCCTTGCCGCAAGTGTCCTTCATTATGGCGAAATATCGATACCACTGTTGAAAGAGCAACTCCATACACACGGAGTACCGGTTCGAAGAGAAGAGAGGAAAAGATGAAAAATTGTCCAACGCCGGATGAGATAGCACAGCTCGATTTTGGAAAGGGCAATGGCCTCCTCCCGGCAGTGGTGCAACATGCTCGAACACATCAGGTACTCATGGTGGGGTTCATGAATGAGGAGGCTGTTCAGAAGACTCTCGCAACAGAACAGGTGACCTTCTTCAGCCGTACAAAGAATCGACTGTGGACAAAGGGGGAAAGCTCTGGAAATACCGTTGCTGTTGTCGCTCTTCACATTGACTGTGATAACGACACCCTTCTTATTCGAGGAGAGCCGAAGGGGCCTCTCTGTCATACCGGAAGTGAAAGCTGCTTTTCTGGAGATCTCCTTACTGACAGCCGTTTTCTCGGAAAGCTATCCCATATCATCGATGCCCGGGTAGCCGAGGAGGTTACGCAGTCAGAGGCAAATTCCTCTTACACTCAAAAGCTCTTTCACAGTGGAACAAAGCGGTGTGCCCAAAAAGTTGGCGAAGAAGGAGTAGAGGTGGCGCTCGCGGCTATGTCGGGTGACCGTCGTGAGCTTGTTGAGGAGAGCGCAGACCTTCTCTTTCACCTCTTGGTGCTTCTGAAAAAGAACGGGAGCTCTCTCGAAGAGATCGGAGCTCTCCTCTCTACAAGACACGATCGCCTGAAGATGCCGAATGACTAGGGCGAACCTCCTCTTTCTCTTCGGCACTCCATCCACCCCCCAGTGCTCGATAGAGCTCCACTGCTGAGCGAAGCTGGCGCTGTTTCGTTTCGATAAGGTCGAACTTTGAGTCCAGCGCTTCTCGTTGAGTCAAGAGGACCTCCATGTAGTCAGCGCGGGCGGAGTTGAAGAGCGTGGTGGAGATCTGAATAGACTCATCGAGTGCTTTCACTTCTTGAGAGCGAAATCCGACATTGCTCTTCAGGTTTCTCAAATGAGCAAGCTGATTTTCGACTTCAATGTAGGCACGAAGCACCGTTTGTTCATAGTTTCTGACCGCCTGGCGTTGCGCTGCTGAAGCGTTCTTATACTCAGCTTCTATGTCTCGTCGGTTCAAGAACGGAGCGGTTAATCCCCCGGCGAGAGAGTAGAAGAGAGAGGTCGGTGATTCGAAGAGCTTTTCGGTGCGATAAGCTGAGTAGCCAGCTCCAGCACTGAGCTGCAGTGATGGATAGAAACGAGCACGAGCAACCTCGATGTCGAGCTCTGCAGCCGCGAGCTGCTGTTCTGCTTGGCGAACATCCGGTCGATTCTGCAAGAGCTCTAGGGGAACACCAGAGTCAATCATTCCCGGAAGAAGAGCATCTAGGGGAAGCTCGCTGCGGATGATCGGTACTGGATATCGACCGAGGAGGAAGTTAATTTCATTCTCTTTTTCAATGATCTTTTGTTGGATGTCGTACCGCAGACCTTTTGTTTTAAAGAGCTGAGCCTCAAATCTTCGGAGAGCAAGCTCGGTTACCCGTGCACTCT
>JALEGQ010000097.1 GCA_022763385.1 bacterium | reverse complement strand
GTACAGTGAGGTCTAAAAACTCGCTCAAAGTTTCAAGATGTGCTGCTATTGTGGCAGCAAAGCAGTCTACGGGCCAATTTTTATGCAACGCTGGGGTCTACTCTTTCACGAGGGCGATAATCTTCTGCCCCGGCTTTGGATCGAGCTCAAGATCTTGGGTCATGACATCAAATCTCTCATCATCGATCAGGATCAGGGGAATAAAGAGGGCTTCATAATTCTCACGAATCTTCTCAAAGGGGAACTCTTCTGAGATCGAGATCGTTTTTATGACCGCGCCTTCTCGCATCTCTCGGTGCAAGACGTTGTAGTGCTGGTCCTTATCGAAGAGGAAACGTCCTCGGAGGTGCTTCGGGTGGATTTTTTCCGAATCTTGCGAGCTCTTGGTGTCGTGCGAGAGCTGAAACACCCCTGCTCGTCCGAAGAGCTCAGCAAAACGCAGCGCCGCAAGGGAGTTCGCTTCATTGTTCGGTGTCAGCGCAAAGAGCTTTCCGATTCCATCGAGATCAACATCACCGTCGATGTGTTCAGAGAGAATATTCCCGTAGTGGGCCGGCAGGCCATCGAGCTTCGCTGCTGAGATGTTCCCCCAGTTCGTATCAACGAGTAAGACCTTAAATCCCGAAAGCTGGATCTGCTTGGCAAGCTCTCGAGCAACCTGATGGGCTCCGAGAAAGAGTACTCCCTGAGCATCCTTCTGCTGAACACCGAGCAGTCGGGCAACGGGCCCCGCAGTAAGGCCATACAGAAAGCCAGCCCCGACGATGATCAGGAAGGTGTACGAAACGAGGAGCTCCCCTCCCTCAAAGCCTGCGGCTTCGAGCTGGAGCCCAAAGAGCGATGCGACCGCTGCGGCAACGATCCCGCGTGGGGCCATCCAAGAGAGAAACAGCCGCTCCCGCCACGACAATCCAGAGCCTGCCGTCGAGAAAAGCACCGAGAGCGGGCGAGCGACAAACACCATCACGAGGAGAAAGAGCAAACTCCTCCAATCGAGATCACGAATGTTCTCGATCTCAAGCCGTGCAGAGAGGAGAATAAAAAGCACCCCTATAAGGAGTACTTGAAGGTTCTCTTTAAACTCCACGATGTGCCGAATAACGAGGGTGCTCCGATTCGCCAGAATGATCCCCATCAAAGTGACGGCAAAGAGTCCTGATTCCGGCTGAAAGTAATCAGCGGTCACAAAGACGAGAATGACGAGAGAAAACGAAAAGGGATTCTGAAGATAGTCGGGGATGAGATAACGCTTGATGAGATAGATAAGCAGCACAGATCCGAGAATCCCCGCTACCCCACCAACCACCACCGTTTTCAGCACTCCCCCCGCAATATGCATCGGCGCAGAGAGCAGCTCGCCCTGAATCATGACCTCAAAGAGGAGTACCGCAAAGAGGGCTCCGATCGGGTCGATCAGGATCCCCTCCCACTTCAAAATCGAAGAGAGGCTCGGTTTCGGGCGAATATCACGGAGGAGGGGAATGATGACCGTCGGGCCAGAAACGGTGAGGATCGCTCCAAGCAAGAGCGCCATCTGAACGCCCAATCCGAGGAACTCGCGGGCTGCCCAGGCCCCAACGATCCAAGTCGTGAGCATCCCGATACTGATCAGCGAGAAGATGACCCGACGCAATCCGGGGATCTCTGCAAACCGCAGGCTTAATCCCCCCTCGAAGAGGATCATCGCCACCGCAAGGGAAACAAAGGGCGAGAGGAGATCTCCAAGGAGGTGATCGGGGTCAATCATGCCCGAGATCGGCCCCGCAAAGAAACCGAATACGAGAAGCAGAATGATCGATGGAATGCGAAACTTCCATCCAAGCCACTGCGCACTGATCGCTAAAAAGAAAATAATAGCGATGCTCGCCATTTCTTGTCCGTGCAAGTGCTCCCCCTTAAAAAAATGTGTATGTTAGCGAAGCACGATCGTCTGACTCTCTATGCCCGAAAACAGGAACAGAGAAAGGATATCACCAGGAGCCCCAAGAACAATGGTCCAAATCGATCCCTCTACGCTCTCCGTCAAGGAAGTCTACCGATTGATGGTGAGCGCGATCGTCCCCCGACCGATCGCCTTTATCAGCACGGCAAACGACCTTGGCGAGGTGAATCTCGCTCCGTACAGCTTCTTTAACGGCATCTCAAGTGCTCCTCCATGCCTGATGTTCTCCTCCGCCACCTCACGCCAAAAGCCCAAAAAAGACACCCTGTACAACATCGAACAAACCGGGGAATTCGTCGTCAACAGCTCCAATGAATGGATGATTGAGCCGCTCACACATTCCGCAGCGGAGCACCCCTACGGAGTCGATGAAATGAGAGAAGTTGGGCTCACCCCCGTATCAAGCACCATCGTTCAGCCACCACGGGTAAAGGAAGCGGCCGTACAGTTTGAGTGCCGCCTCCATACCCTCCTCCCTATTGGAGATGGTGGCCCTGGTTCTGCGACGATCGTGGTCGGTGAAATCGTCTTCATCCATATCCGAGAGGACTGCTATGAAAACGGTGCCGTTCGTTTTGAACCATACCAAGTGGTAGGACGGATGGGCGGGAGTTCATACGGAAGGATCACGGAGACCTTTGAGCTTCAGATTCCAAAGATAGAGCGCCAAAAAAATGAGTGAGAGTAAAAAGAAACACGGAAATGAGACAGCACTTCGAGAGAAGAGTGCCACCCAGCTCAGCACACAGAGCGCAAGCCATTGAGCAACAGAGCGATCATCCCCAACGCCGAAGAATGCAAGAAAGGCGACTCCCGCAAGACCGAGATCATAGAAAACCGTGTGGAGCGAGAGAAGTGGAGCAACTACACCAACACAACACCACGTACCGGTAAAAAAAGAGCGCTCCGAAAGTGGGTTTTCAGCGAATCGTTGCCGGGCAAGACTCCGAGCGAAGAGCCCGTACAGAAGGCAAAAGCCCAGGAGCGAAAAAAACCCTGAGAGCCAGAGCACTCTCTGAACGAGCACCTCTTCAGGAAAGAGGTGAAACTCCCGCGCAAAAAAATACCCTCCTCCGAGGAGCGAGGTCATCTGATGGGCGCTGCCCGGTAGGTGCGCCTCACTGTAGTGTGCTGCAATATCGAACCACGCGGCTGGCCAGCGTACTCCGTACAGGAGCGCCGCGGAGAGGTAGTACAGGGCACCGACCCCACAGGCGGCAAGAAGGCTGTACCAGAGCCGAAAAAGTAGTAGCAGCACGAGGAAGGGAAGGGCGAGCTGCGGCTTAAAAAGCCACAAACCGACCGCCAACCCGCCGAGTACCTGCCGAAACAACCACTTTGAACGGAGTCGCTCCGTTCGGAGATTCGTAGACGCAGCTCCTCGAGATGCGGGCAGTCCCTCGGGTAAGGCGAGCAAGGCGAAGAGAAAGAGAAAGCAACTCACCGCGACGTTCTGTCCACCGGTCACCCCCACAAAGATCGGAGCAAAGAGGAGCAGCAAAGCGAGCGGAACAGCGAATGAAAGTGCACGGAAGGGGAGGAGTCGGGTAAAGAGCACCGCGGTTCCCCAGAGAACCCCCATCTGAAGCACGGTAAAGAGAAACGCGGCAGTACTCGGAGAAGCCCAACTGAGCGGAATACAGAGGAGAGCGACATACGGCGGATAGGCAAATGGATAAAAGCCACCCTCTCCGTGCGCTAGGTGAGGAAAGAACTCGTACTGAACCTGCTGCTGTAACAACGGAGAGTAGAGCGCCGAGAGCTCTCCCTGACGAGCAAGCACGCCGGCGCTGTAAAATGCGGGAAAATCCCCAACAAAGATCCCTGATGGTGAGGAGAAAAGCTCTGGCGCAAGAACGGCAAAACCGATAGTCAGCACGATGGCAGAGAGAATCGTGAGGCTCAAACGGCCCAATCGCGCCCGACTCCAGAGTCTCTGATGCTCTTCCATAAAGAAACGCCCTCTCTACGCGAAGCGGAGAAAGAATAGCCACAGGCCAAAACAAAAAGCCCAACACAGTCCCCACCGAAGGGCTTGAGGAATCCTTACTCCCCCATTCTCATCGCTTCCCCAGAAAATCATCCCGGCGACACTCAAGATCCAGCCCCAGAGCGCACACTGGGCGAGGATCTGATACCACGGATTCCACTGAGGCGGGAGAAGCTCCTCGACCGGCCCTGCTCCTACAAGCTTCTCTTCAAGGGTGCGAAGCCGCAAGAGAAGCTCCCGATCCTCGGTATCCGTCAGCCAACTCCGCGAGCCGAGGACTCCTCTTCGAAGGTGTTGCACTGCGAGGAGTTGCTCATCACAGGGCTCTGCGAGATCTCTTCCAAAAGCACACCTCTCCAACCGGAGTTGAGCCTGCTCCGCAGCCCGATTTCCCGGTGATCGCCACCGAACGCTCTCACCGTAGCGAGGAGCGGCGGCTCGAAACCCATCACTCTCTTCAGCAACAAGAGCTTGCTGATAGAGCTCACCTGCTCGGTAGTATGGGACAGTTGCACAGACCAAGAACATGAGGGCTACCACAACTCCTGCTCGTAAGAGAAATCGTATCACTTCGCTTTCCTCTGCTCATTCTTTCCAACACGAGAAGAGCTCCACAACACTGCTTGCAACTCAAGATAATTCGAGTCCGCAGATCCAAGCTCGCGGAGCTGTGCATCAATCTTCTCTGCCAACACGAGGTCCCTTGCAGTGATGGCCCAGTACAGATGAGCGATCAGAAGCCGTTCATAGATCGGATCTCGTTCCAATCCGAAGAGAATAAGCCGTTTTGCCTCTTCAAGCGCCCCCTGTTTTGTAAGGAGCCGCGCAAGAGCATCCACAGAGGGGAGATGTCTCGGGTTACTCCCAAGAGAGCGGCGCAGAAGAAGCTCTCCGTCCTGATCCTCTCTCTGCTGCAGGGCAATTGCCGCGCGAGCAAAGAGCACATCGGAAGAGTCCGGCGCTATCTCGAGCGCTCGCTCCAAGAGTGCGGTCGCCTCCTGCAGATCTCCATCAGAACGCTCAAGGGCTGAGACATTCACGAGTGTCTTCACACTCATTGGAGACACTCGCTGTTGATACCGAAAGAGGGCCTCCTGAGAAAACCAGTGTTGTTGAGCAGAGAGTGTTATACCGAGGCATACCAGCAAGTAGCCACCGCCGAGCAGAGTTGCTCCTCGAAGCCCACACAACCGTATACTAAGAAGCCCGAGACTACAGAGTAATCCGACTGATGGAGTATAGGCGAGTCGTTCACCGAACGGGGTGCCGATCGGGAAAAAAAGGTTTGAGGTCAAAAGAAACGAAAGAAAGAACCAGAGAATCCCCCAGGCAATCGGCGAACGTCGCACCACCCCGAACACACTGAGAGCAAACAGAGATATAACGAGGAGGCTTGCTCCGAAAAGAGGAATACTACTCCACGGGTCAACAAGTGGCGAGACAACAGCATATGAGTAGTCAGCGCTAAGAGGAAAGGGGAACACCAAACGAGAGATATACTGCGCTAAGAGAAAAGAGGCGTGCAAAAAACGTGCATCAAAGTCCAAGTGCGCGAGTGGATTATCCACGAAATCGATAAAGTGAGGCGGAGATATCGTACCGATCACCGCGATGCGAAGTGCAAGATATCCGGAGATAGCAACCGTACCTCCAAAGATCACGGAGAGAAGCTGTTTTCTTGTTTCACCGAGAAATACCAGCACGGAGAGAGAAAGAAGGGGGAACAACACACCACTCTCCTTTGCTCCCGCAGCGAGGAAAAAGAAGAGCGCGATCACTGTCGTGTGAAGGAACAAAGAGGAAAAGCGACGCAACGAGAGCAGCACTCCGGTAAGGCCACAGGCAAGCGCGAGGAGCTCCGCGCGACCGACACCATTTGCAACCGCCTCGACATGGAGGGGGTGAACCGCAAAGAGCAGAGCGAGAAACACGGCAAGGCTCTGCTTTCGCTCTGTGGGATACTCCGGAGAAGGGAAAAGGACTCGAAGAAAAAGGAAGAAACAGAGCGCTGAATTTACTCCGTGAAGAAGCGCATTTCCAAAAAAGAGCGCACTCTTCCCGGAGTGAAGCAGGAATGTTTGCCCCCAAAAGGAGAGAAAGGTCACCGGTCGATATAGAGAGCCGGGGAACAGCGGCAGAGAGAGGATATGCCACCATCCATCTCGGTGAGAAAGCGAAAGGTTCTCGGCGAGATGAAGGCGGTCATCATAGACAAACCCCGCATTTTTTACCGCTGGAAGAAAAACGAGAAATCCGATGCACGCAATCCCACAGGCGAGCGCAAAGCTTCGCCATAGAGACGAAGGCTCGATATCGTGATCAAGAGGTCGGTCCATACGAGCGACTTTCTCCAGAGACCCTATTGATGACGCTCACCTTCTCCGCGAAGGGCTCGGAGAAAAGCGTAGGTGGACTGATGTTCGATCGTAAAGAGGTCGTTTCCCTTCTCGAGCCGAAGAGACGCGATCTGCTCCGCAACCAACCCGAGCAGAAAGATAATCACCGACGAGTTCATAAGGAGGTGTGACATATTCGTGAAGGAGCCGAAGAAATAGTACGTATAGGCGTACCGTCCGAGACCGAGAAAAAAGAGAAACGATGCCACCGGGAGAAACACCCGGAAGGGCGAAAAAGACATCGCGATCTTAATAATAATGAGAAAGAACTCCATTCCATCACGAAAGATCTTAATCTTGCTCGTTCCCACCCGATGCTTCGTCTCGATTGGCAGATAACACACCGAACGACCAGAGCGGATAAAGGCAAGCGTTGAGGTGGAAGGGTATGAGAATCCGTTCGGGAACATATCAGCGAACCGTTTCACATCTTCAGTCCGCATGGCTCGAAAACCGCTCGTGAGATCTTGGATTGGGAACTCAGCGATAAAAGAAGCAAAGTGATTGTAGACGATATTGGCAAGATTCCGGTGAAGGTGTTGCTCAGAAGAACGGGTTCTGGCACCGACGCACATGTGGTGATCAGCGAGCTGCTCGAGGATCCGGGGGATATCAGCAGGATCATGCTGTCCATCACCATCGAGAAAACAGACAACAACTCCACGAGCATTCCGAATACCGGTTTTTACCGCCGCTCCGTTCCCGATGTTATAGGGGTGTCGTACCACGTGCGCACCAGCAGCCTCTGCGACTTCCGCCGTGTTATCACTGCTCCCATCATCAACAACGATTACCTCAAAATCCTCGAGGGGGAGTGCGCGGATCTTCTCCACCGTACTTCCGATCGCTCCGGCTTCATTGTACGCCGGGATGATAATGGAGATCTTCGGATCTGACATAAGAATAATCGCTCCAAGAAACAGCAGTGCCCCTCACGATACGGTGTTCGAACGCGACTTGTCACCAACCGTTTCATCACAGGAAAGCACCTCACTGGGATGGTCCTTAACGAAGAACGAGCGGGGCACCGTCAAGCGGAGCCGGAGGCTCTCATCCCGGGTACACAGCTTGCGAAAGATCGCTCGATAGACACGCACGGCGGGATAGCTCGGGACATTGAGCTCCGTCATTGACCAATCTAAAAGGGGAAGCTCACGGAGAGTATCGGATCGCTGAGGCTCTTCTCGCAGAAAGGGATGAAACTCTGACGCTAGAGGACTCTCGGGACGGTAGAGAATAGAAGCCGTCGGCTTGGCTCCGCTGTAGAGCGCGAGTCCCCAGGCTGAATCGATCCATCGCACCAGAAAGAGCGATGGAAGGAGAAGATAGAGACACACCGCTCCTAAAAACGGGGCAGAGCGCCAACACGACCACTTCCACAACAGGGTGGGCTCTCTTGAGCAGAACAGCAGCCAACTCACCCCGATCATCGCCATATTCCACGGCCATACAACAGAGTTATAGTTGTGCCCAAAAGGCCCGATCAGCAGGAGGATTCCGAGATGCATCGTGGTGAGCGCGATCACACCGAGAATCCGAAGCGGAGGACGACAGAGGAGTAGCACCGCTATTCCCGCTTCAAAGAAGGGAACCGCCACACCCGTCAACTCGAGAAAGCCGAGTGAGTCCGGAAAGCGCTCGACTACCGTATCCACCATCCACGGGAAGCTCCGATAGATAAAGGTCGCATTGAGCTTGTGTATACCAGCCCAGAAGTACACCCCAATGATGACCACCTGCAACGCCGCAAAGATCTGCTCGGGTGAGAGACGCCGACGGAGCGAGAGCAGGACGAGTACCGCCACAGAGAAGAGAAACCACTCCTGCATCCGAGACTGATCGAGCAAGACGAGAAAGATCGCCGAAAGAAGGCCCAAGGCGCCTCCCGGCCACCACCGCAGAACCGCACCAGCAGCAAGCAAGAAAAGCGCAAGGATGACAAAGAACCCATCCAGGGAGACCCCAAACACTCCGAAGAAGTACTCTCCCACAGAGACGAGAAAAGGAGAGAGCTCTGCAGTGGGGTAACTCCGAAAAGGGGTCCAGAGTGCACACGAGAGAAGTACACTCACGAGGAGGAGGATACTCGCAAGGAGAGAGACCCCCTGTAGCCGCCATTCTCGCTCCTCACCGTATGAATCCCTCATATTCTCAATATGTCCGTCATTTCATCGAAATAGAGCACCTCTCCTCGCGCTCCGCCCATAACCCATCTGAGAGCAAAAGAAAACATATGTCTATACGGAGAAAAAAATGACGACAACACGAATGCTCGTCCTCTTGACGATAGCAATGCTCCTCCTTCCCGCAGCAGGTCTTGCACAGGTTGACGGAGAGACAGGGGGAATCGCTTTTTACGCGGCACAAAACCCCGGAGGAAAAACAATCACCAATCTGAACCTTGGGGTCGATGACGGAGCGACCGTAAAATCCATGTATAAGGGCACCCTCTTTAACTATGCGGTCAGCGGCCAGAAATTCTGTGACGACATGGAAGCAGAAGACGAAGAGTGCACCTTTGTTCCCCACCCTCCGAGAACACCCGTGGGATACGAAAATGGTCTTGGAGCGCTCGTGTGCACCAAGAGCGACAATTGCGACTGCGAAAAGATCCTTCCGCCAGAGGAAGAGGAGCCACCAGTAGGCACCGGTGATGGAGAGCTAACTGACGAAGATTTTGCTGAAATTGGCCGCATACATTGGAGATAGGGAGACCATCAAGAGCAGGGGAAGAGCACCTTCCCCTGCCTCAGAACTCTGCCCCAAAACTCTGCTCCAGCCCTCACCCTTCCCGGTTCACCCCAAAACGCACCTTCTCCCACGCCTGAGCTGGTGAGATAACGACCTCGTACTCACCGCCGTGGCGCTTCTGAAACACAGAGATCATCATCTCGAGGATGTACTCTTTCCCCCCGACACGAAACGGCTGACCGGTGAGCTCACCGGTACCCGGAGACCACCGAACTTCCACATCCTCACCGCCGTGTGTTATCCGAAAGAAAGATGAGGGGCCAAGACGCCGTGTCGTACTCCCCGGATACAACGGACCGGGCTCCTGCTTCACGAAGTGGAGTCGAAAATCTGGGTAGCTGAGGACCTTCTCCTCTCCCACGGTCTCCCACTGCTGATATTTCGCCGGTTGAACGGGCTTCTGCTGCTCGGCAGACACGAGATCCCCTCCCAAAAAGAACAAAAACAAGAGGGCGGAAAGGCGAACACATTTCGTCACTATACGCATCCCAAAAGCTGAATCATTCACAATTTTACCCTTAATGCTATTGCGATAAGCATAAAATGATATACGATAGGCTTAAAGTTAACCTTACTAAGCGCTAGAGGCTCCACATGACAAACCCGAACGAACTCCGAAATCACCTCTCCTTTACCTACGAAGAACTTGAGGAGCTGAACCTCGAAGCGAAGGAGAAGCAGGCCCGCCAGGCGGACGACGGGGAGCTTCAGGAACACTACATCAGGTATCTCACCGACGAAAAGCGGTTAAAAGCAGTCACTATCTGCTTCTCCGATATCGAGGGGAAGCTCCACATGCTCGATTACGACAAGAAGTTCCTCCTCAAGTCGCACGACAACCTCACCTTTGACGGCTCTTCCGTGCGGGGGTTCACCCAGGTCAACGCCTCTGACCTCCGGCTCGTTCCGGACTGGGGCTCGTTTCGTTGGGTTCCAACAGATGTGTTCTCACCGGGAAAGGTGGTGCTCTTCGGACTCATTCAGGACCGTGATGGCACCCCGTACGAAAGCGACTTCCGTGGACGGCTCAAAAGCTACCTCTCCACACTCCGCTCTCAGCAGGGACTTCAGACGAATGTCTCTGTGGAAAGCGAGGGATTCCTCTTTAAGGGACAGAACGCCGAGCGAAGATTTAGCAGCCGAGAAGGCTTTGATCTCGTCTCCAAGGGTGGCTACTACAGCTCACTCTCCACTGACGAGCTGCGGATCTTTATTGACCGCTTCGCAGAGGCCCAGCGCGCCCTCGGGTTTGAAAACGAGAAGGATCACCCAGAGGTTGCCCCCTCGCAGTTCGAACTGAACTACAGCTACTGTGACGCCCTCCTCGCCGCCGACCAGGTACAGCTCTACAAACTCATGGCGCGACAGATCGCAGCTCGGATGGATTGCACCGCGAGCTTCATCCCGAAACCGGTCGCTGGAATTAACGGCAGTGGGATGCACACGAACATGTCGATCTCGAAAGACAGTACCAACCTCTTCTACGACGGAAATGGCGAAGAGGGACTCTCGGAGATGGCGTGGGACTTTGTGGACCGCCTCCTCCACAGCGCCAACGACATCTGCCTCACCCTAAACTCGAGCGTCAACTCCTACCGCCGCCTCGACCCGAACTTCGAAGCCCCAAACCAGATTAAATCATCGGCCGTAGATCGAACCTCCATGGTGAGAATCCCGCTCGGCAACGAAAAGTCCGCTCGGGTAGAAGTCCGCACCGTCTCTCCTGATGCCAATCCGTACCTCGCCTTCTACACCCTCTTTAAGACCGGCTTGGAAGGCCCCATCAACAAGGACGAAGCCCAAGAGAACCGGCGCTCTCGCACCCGCTTTCTCCCGGCAAACATCTATGACGCCATTCGGCACTTCAAGTCGAGCACCTACATCAGCGAACTCCTCGGCCAAGAGAACAAAGACAAGTTCGTCGAACAGAAGATCGCCTCGGCCCACCGCTGCCCCCGCGAACTCGGCACCATGGTAAAAACCGAAGAGATCCTCTTCCACCACGAAGTCACCAACCAGTACATCTGGAGCCAGTTCTAGGGCGCCACCCCAATTCCCGAATAAACTCAACCCCTTACTCGCTTTCACAAGGTGTCAGACACCTTGTGAAATCGAGTGGGTCACAAACGGGTCTCGGGCGGCATAACACGGGCATGACGAAACACGACATCTCATCTTCGGAGGCGTTTCAGCCTTCGCAGGAGCCGGTACAGGTAAAGGGGCTCACCGTCCAGAATGTGAACTTTCGCATCACCGACAGAGACCAACCCTTCGTCGGCCGAAGGGCTTTTGCTGACGAGCTGAAGGAGCATCTCGAGGGCACCGTCGGAGGCATAGCCCACGCCGAAATTAGGGCTCCTGGTGGAGTTGGAAAGACCGCTTTTGTCTCCAGCCTCCTTCACGATATCGCCGACGGAAAACTCCGGCCGCAGAAGGGAGGCTTTGAGAAGATCTTTCTCTACTCACTCTACAGCCAGGGGAACCGCTCTCAGCCGATCTCTGGAGACCAGTTTATCGATGAGCTGCTCACCTTTCTCGGCCATCCACAGGACCGAGCATCCCGCACCATGAGCTCAGATCAGAAAGGTGAACTCGCTGCCCGCCTCGCTACAGAGCAGAACGTCCTCGTGTATCTTGATGGTATTGAACCAAGCCAATCACACGATGGCCTCTTGGGAGATGCCGCCCTGCAGTCTTTTATCGCCACAGTGCGGCTCCAGGGAGAAAAACTTCATCTCATCTCGTCATCTCGGATAAAGCTGGCTGGACTTGGAGAACATACCGAAGAAAAGCAGCTCTACCGAGATCTGGAGCTCATGACTCCAGAAGAGGCAGTTGAACTCCTCAGAGAGCTTGGTGTCACTGGAAGGAACGAACATCTTCAAGAGCTTGCAAACGCCTGCGAGCGACACTCTTATGCCGTAGCTCTTCTTGGACGGTACATCACCGCCTTTGAAGGTAGCCGGGTAACAGGAGAGAACTTCGAAACTCTGAGAACCAGCATGGGAGAAGAGCTCCTGGTCTCGGAGATGGAAGAGGTGCCCGGCAGGAAGGCATGGAGAGTCATGGAACTCTTCATGGAACAGTTTGGAGCAGACTCTGCTGAGGCAGAAGTTCTTCGATTACTTGGCCTCTTCGATAGACCAATTGAGCCGACAATCCACGAATACCTTCGAGAAGAAACCGAGATACCCGGGTTAACGGAGGTCTTGCAGGGCTTGGAAGCCTCAGATTGGGAAGAACTACTACAGAAACTCAAAGAATACGGGTTAATCGTTCTCCCCAATGGAACGGGGAGTGGTGAGATCGACGCCCAACCGCTGGTGCGGGAGTACTTTGATGCTCACCTCCTACAGCACTCTCCGGAACAGAGAAAAGCGGGGCATGCAGCGATCTTTGCCCATACGAGAGATATTATTAAGCGTGCCGAAGGGTTTCCAGAGACCGTAAAAGCCGTCGAAGAGACCTACGCCTCGATTCGGCACGCAGTACGGGCAGGAGATCTCAGTGGAGCAGTCGAACTCTTAGAAACACAGCTCTGGCGCTTTAATGACGGTGAGAACTGCTTCTTTCCTTCGCGTATACTCGGCATGCCGTACTCAGATCTGATCGCTATTGAGAGTATTCTTGAAGCAGATAAGAAATTGTCACTCCTTTCGGAGCGCCAACTACTCGCCCTCAAGGGGGATCAAGCAAATCGATATAGAGCTCTTGGAGCCATCGATAAGGGAGAGCAGATCCTTCAAGAAGTTGTTGAAAAATTTCGTGGTGAGATCGAACCGGAAGAAGAGGAGCTCTCAGACGCTTTCTGCAAACAGGCGCTCTATCCCACCATTACCTATGGGGAGCTCCTACTAACTCGGGGCAAGTTTGATGAGGCGAAAGATGTTCTTCTTTTCGCAAAACAGCTCGCTGAACAGGTAAGTACAGAGGTGGTAAAAAACCGAGATCACTTCCGGGTTCAAGCACGAACGGCGCTCGGAGAGCTCCACCTCTTTCGTGGTGAGATCGACAAGGCAGAAACATGTTTCACAGATGCCGAAGAAGTCGCCGAACAGAGTGAAACCGATATCGATATCACCCACTCCCAGTCTGGCTATCGCTTCACCGCTTTTGCCGCACAGAAAGGAAGACAAGGAGAGATCCTACACCGGGCCAAGACGGGGCCGTGGGGTGCCGCGCGAAAGAAAAGCTCTGCACTCTCTGTTGCGATCGATAGCGATTCTGTTGCGGTTGCAGAACATATGGAGCTTCTCAGACTTGGGACGGCTGCTTCGCCACAAAATCTGGATCCGGTGCTTGATTCGTTTCAAGCCTCCGTTGAAGGATTTAAGAGGGCCCCCTACCGAGACTATGCCGCCCGAGGCAGTCTCCATGCAGGACGATTTTATCTCTACGCGGCCTCAATTGATCTTATACGAAGAGAGCAGTTTCTCACTTTGGCAGAAGAACAGCTCCAGCACTCCCTCGTCCTCGCACAGAACGGCCGAATGGACCTCATTGAGATGCCCACTCGAGTTGCGCTGGCACGGCTCTACCACACCAAAGAACAACCCGAAAAAGCAGCACCTCACACCGAACGCGCTCGAAAGCTCGAACAACTTGGGCATAAACTCTTTTCTGAGGAGCTTTCTTAGGCTGTGTCCTCAAATATGAGAGAATGAGCAGTGCCGTTTAACGACCTTGAGTGCCTTTATGCCAATAAGAGAAAAGGAGCAGAGATCGGGAACTCTCGATCTGACTCAGCTTGGAGTTCCAGAGCTAACAGGGGAGTTTGTCTCGAAGCACATCAACGATCTTCGGACACTGTATGGAGCTCTCGAGGAGGGAAGTGAGCTCTCTGGGGTAAGAAAGCTCGCTCAACAACGTGCTCGGGCAGCAAGAGTTGCACTTCACGAGGTTCAACAGGCAGACGAGCAGGGTGGAGACTATCTGAAACGTCTCCGAGATGCCGTCCTTAATAATCTTAATGCCAACTCTGCAGAGCTCGCAGTGGTGAACTACCGACGATTAAATGGCTACGATACTGAGAGGATTGAGCGCTTCTCCGAAGAAGAGCTCTCCTCACTCTTTACCTCTTCTCTCCGATTACACCTCTTGAAAACTCTTGAGCTCTCCCCCGAACAGCTCCTCGAACAGATATTTGCTGATGAGGACCTCGTAAAAGAGATTCATGGACCACGAGGATACCGAAAAATTTCGTCTCTTCTCTATGGCGATAGAATGAGAGTTGCGCACGACGAAGTGCGAAAGTTTTGCAAAAAACACGGGAAGAATTTTCGTGCTCTCGAATGGCCCGGGATGTACTTCGGACGGTCAACAGAATACCGAGAGAAGACCACCTGGCTAAAGAAGAACTTCTCTTCTCTCATACAACATGAGTGTCCCCCGCAAGAAGCACCGTTTACCACCATTCCGGAAAAGATAAAGGGCATCTGGGGGTATATCGCCTTTGCAGAGGCGGTGTGCGGTGGAAATATGAGTCTCGCCTTTACGAATATGAGTGTCCTGTGCAAAGCAGCGGGAGTCTCTTTTCGAGATCTCGGCTGGCCAAGTCAGTTTAAGGGTACTTCCAGTGAGTATCGCGAAGAGATCCGGTGGGTAAAAGAAAACTTTTCATCTCTCACCGCAGCAGATGAATGCGTCCCACAAGAAGAACCATTCACAGAAATTCCAACAAACCTTCGAGGACTATGGGGATACATCGCCTTTGCTGAAGCAAAGTATGGTGGTGATATGCAGAGAGCTTTCATGAATATGAGTGCACTCTGTAAAGCCGCCGGGATGAATTTTAAGATGCTTGGTTGGCCAAGTAAATTCAATGGGAACTCTTCAACATATCGTCAAGAGATTCACTGGCTGAAACAAAATTTCTCTTCTCTGGTCAGCGAAGAGTGCCCCATACAAGGAAAAAGATGTGCCGTTCTCCCGAAATTTCTCAAAGGACTTTGGGGATACATCGCCTTCGCTGAAGCCGAGTATGGTGGTGATATGCAGAAGGCATTCTCTAATATGAGTGCACTCTGCAAAGCAGCAGGTCTCGAATTTAAAGAGCTCGGCTGGCCGAATCAGTTTCACGGAAACTCGAGAACATACCGCAGAAAGATCCGATGGCTCAGCGAGAACTTTTCCTCCCTAACAGAAAAGAAGTGTCGCTCGCAGCAGAAAACATTTCGAGCTCTTCCAAAGAGTTTAAGGGGCGTATGGGGGTGTGTCGCCTTTGCTGAAGTCGAGTATGACGGTGACATGCAGAAGGCGTTTTCAAATATGAGTGCGCTGTGTAAAGCAGCCAATCTTGATTTTCAAGAACTCGAGTGGCCGAGTCAGTTCCACGGGAGCTCCACAACGTATCGCCACAAGATACGATGGATAAGAGAAAACTTCTCTCATCTCACGGGGGGAGAGACAAAAGAAGAAGAGAAGTTTACGACTCTTCCTGAGAGTCTGAGAGGGCTCTGGGGATATATCGCCGTTGCCGAGGTTGAATATAAAGGCGACCTCCATCGGGCCTTTACGAATATGCATGCACTCTGCGAGGGCGCAGAGCTCGAATTCAAGCAACTGAAGTGGCCACAGATATTTCGAGGAAACACGGCAGAGTATCGAGAAAAGATGAGATGGCTGAAAAAGAATTTTGGGACGCTGACTCAAGACGAATGCAGACCGCGAGAGGAGGTATTTATGCTCCTTCCAGAGAACCTCAAAGGCCTCTGGGGACAGATCGCGTTTGCCGAAGCGGAGTACAACGGCGACATGGGAAAGGCCTTCCGCAATATGAGTGCCCTGTGTGATGCCACTCATTTGTCCTTTCTTGCATTCGAATGGCCCGAGCATCTGACAGAGAACACCCAGACAACCCGAAGCCGACTCGCCGCATAAGCGCTGGTAACCGTTCAGCTTTTTGCCGCTGTTTGTCCTTCGCTGCCAAGGCAGCGCGGACAACTCTCTGCTGAGGCTTTTCCAGAGGAAAAGCAGCGCAGAGAGCTTCGTCAGCGGGTACGGGGCCGTGCTCAGTGTACCATACGTACGCCTCCGCTCGTCCCCGTACCCGCTTCCTCGACAGCGACAAAAATCTGAGCGGTTACACTGGGTTGTTTCATTTTTCGAAGGGCATCTGAACGGGTACAAGCGCTGCGGTCAAACTCGGATACTGCTGCGATATCAACGACTTAGCAATCTTCACAAAGTGTCTGACACCTTGTGAAGGGGGAGGGGTCTTTGAGTGACAAATTGGTGCAATTTCAATATACTATTTTAGATATGTACCGATTTATGGAAAAGACTGTTGGTTCAAGGTTCTTATGATTGCAAGGACGCTGGCTTCGGCGCTGAAGGAGCTGTTTCAGAAGTATCCGGTGATCACCCTTACGGGACCGAGGCAGTCGGGGAAAACGACGCTGTGTCGGGCAACGTTCCCGGACCTGCCCTATGTGAATTTAGAGGCCCTCGACGAGAGGCAATTTGCGGCGGAGGATCCGAGGGGATTTCTCGCACAGTTTCCTGATGGAGCAATTTTTGATGAATTTCAACGTGCTCCAGAGCTGACGTCATACCTTCAGGTTCAGGTTGATGAGGAGAGACGAAATGGGATGTTCGTCCTCACCGGAAGCCAAAACTTGCAGGTCGCAAATACCGTGAGTCAGTCTCTTGCTGGCCGAACGGCGGTGCTGAACCTCCTTCCCCTCTCGCTCTCCGAGCTCTCGGTTTCTTACTCTGAGCTGTCAATCAATGAGCTGATCTTTCGAGGGGGATATCCGAGAATCTTTGAACAGGCTCTCTCTCCCTCACAGGCGATGCGTGACTATGTGGCCACCTACGTGGAACGGGACCTTCGGGAACTGAGCAATATCGACTCACTTCCAGACTTTCAACGATTCATCCGGCTCTGTGCTGGCCGGGTTGGACAGATCATGAACTATGAAAACCTTGGGAACGAGGTAGGGGTCAGTGGTCCGACGATAAAGCGATGGATCGGCCTTCTGGAATCAACGTTTCTCTCCTTCTCCCTCCGGCCTTATTTTCGAAACGTTTCAAAACGAATTATCAAGTCTCCAAAGTTCTATTTCTCTGATGTCGGCCTGGCGTGCTATCTCCTCGGCATCGAATCCCCCGAACAACTCGAGAGCCACCCTCTTCGTGGAGCACTCTTTGAAAACTTAGCGGTCTTAGAATGCCTAAAGCACCGCTTCCACTCAGCAAAATCCAACAACCTCTTCTACTACCGCGATAGCAAAGCTCATGAAGTAGATATCATTCTCGAACAGGCGCACGCCCCGCTGCTTCTCGAAGTAAAATTTTCAAAGACGCTCTGCCAATCGTTCCAGAAAGGTTTTCAGGCCTTCATCGATGCCACTTCTTTTCAGAACGCTGATAAAATTCTCGTCTATGATGGAGAACCAAAGAAGTCTGCCTACGGGATGGAGGTCGTAAACGTCCATCACCTTCACAAACTGCTCACAGAAAAAGTCCGGTGATATCTGTTCTTTTATCTCTGAGCAGCACTGTCTTCGTGCTCAAACGCTGAAGCCATTCGTTTTATTCCGGCTTGTGAGATCCCAAGCTTCGCGCCAACTTCACGCCAGTTGCTGACAGCTTTTCGGATCTTTTGAACTATCTTTCTTACTTCCTTCGGTTCAACTTCAAACTGAGCGGCGACTTCTGACGCAAGCTCAAGCGAGGCCGTTCCATCATGCTCTGTGATATTCGTGGTGAGAATCCGAGGTTTTAAGTCCACTGGCACAGGATTTAAGTCATATGCGGGGGAAAGTCTCCAACCATCAAGGTCTTGATAGAGAAAACCATGATTTCTTAAGTGATCATCGGTATTCGAAATAAGAATATTGAAGATCACTCTGGAGAAGAGCTCTCTGAGATCCTCTTTTGGATTTGCCCCATACATTTTTAAGGCATCTGCAATTTCCAGATAGGAGTGAGGTTCATTATCCTTGGCATCGAGCATACTCATAGCAGAGAGGAATGGAATTCGACGCCTTGAGCCAGCTCCTGTGCGGTCGAACCTACGAAGAAGTAGCACGTACTTTCGTCCGATCTTTTCAATCCGCCATTTGGGGACCATAAGCCCTGAGTTTTTCGCAAGCTCAAGTGCAAGTGCCTCAAAACGAACAGCATCGATCTCATCTTCCTGATGAGGGAATTTAGCGATGAGCAGCGTCCCATCCGAATCAAGAACAGATGCTTTCGGCCTTGCCCCTCCAAGACTCGAGCCCGGAGCAAGCAGTAGTCTCAGCTCTTCTGCGGTCTCGCTTTCATCAGCAATGCTCTCTGCTGCTGAAAGAAGTTGGGGAAGCTCCACCAATGGGGGAATCTTTGTTCCTTCTCTCGCGGCGAGAAATGGTCCCCCTGGTTCTAGTGAGAAGCGAAGAGCTCCTTGCCGAGCAAAATCATTCACCATAAGAAGATAATCACCTTCAAAAAGCGTTCGAGGTGTCTCTTGTTGCCCTTTTGCTCGCCCTCTCTCACTCCGGCGCATAAGAGCTCTTCCCCACCGATCAGGAGCAGAGTCCCCGATGGCTCCAAAAATTGGTTTATCACCTCCGGTATGAAAGGAGCCCGAACTTAGCATCAAGGCTGGTTCGAGTGAGAATTTTTTTGGATTCGAGAGCCATTCTTTATCATATTCAAAACTGGCCGACTCTTTCTTTCCGCGCACGCGAGTCCAAAGCCTTCCGGCCAGGAGAGGCTCGCCACCGAGATCAATGTATACGAAGATCTCTCGTTCCATTATCTTTTCTTCTTCCGCACACCCGTTCCTGGCTTCCGAATTCTCTTGGGAAGGTTTTCTTCTGCGAGCTCAAGCCCGAGTTCGTCGTGTTTTACGTCAAGAAGATCCGAGAGCCGATCGGTTAATCCGAGTACAAAAAGCACCATGGCGTACGAACCGAACGATACTCCCGGCTCACCCTTCTCGATCTTGTTCAGGGTCACCCGACTTATAGAGGCCCGCTCTGCCATCACGGCTACCGATATCCTCCGGCGTCTCCGAGCATCCTTAATATCTCCCCCGAATTTGCGAAGTGCCCTCGCAAGAGGGAGTGGATAACTCGTTTTCGTGCCTCTTCTCTTCATACATAACGTCAATAAATATTTACACTATCATATTTAGGATAAACTATATTGAACGTTATGTCTAGGAGTTGTTGATAGACTCCTCGAGCGCCTGACGGAGATCGCCGTACTCGGGGTAACCGCCACAGATACACCGGTATACAATTTGCTCTAGCGCAGGAGGTGTTTTTGGATTCAGCGTTTTCGGAGGCCAGTATGACAGGAATAACGAGAGTTCGAGTTGTTGATCCTTATCTAAACCCCCTTCTCCTTCAAGAGCGAAAGCTTCAGGCCACGGCACTTCTGCATCATCAAAGGGAAAGGTACCGGCAAGGATTTCATAGATCATTATCCCTATCGCGGCGATATCCGCTCGGTGATCGGTATAGAGCAGCGGATTATAGTGCGGGGTCGTGAGCCGTAAACGCTCTTCTGGAAGAGTAATCCCCGGATCAATAAGCCTTATCTTTCCATTGCTATCAATAATAATATTCTCTGGTTTGAGATCTCCGTGAGCAGCGAGATGTCCTTCTTTTGAGAGGCGCTCTAGCTCCGCAACAATATGACGGAGCCAGCTGAGATGGAGTGGCGAAAGAGTTCGTATCTTCTCTCGGAGGGTTGCTCCGGGGCAATGCTGCATCACGAGTACCGGCCGTCCGTCAACCTCTTCCAATCCGTGAAACTCAGGAAAGATCGGACGACGCTGTGCTTCTTCTAGCTTTGCAGCCTCCGCTTCAAAGATTTTTTGAAGAATCTCTTGGGAAGCGACCGCAGGAGACGGTTTCCCGTCTTGGCCAGGTCCGAGCAGTTGCGCCGAAAGTTCATCAGGACTTATCCCTTCGAAAGTACGCCTCGAGGTGACGTCAATAAGACGGGGAGGACCTTCTTCCCACAGTTTCCCGACCTTCAGAACAATCGGGTGCTCTCTTTCCGGTGCGATTGCGAGGAAGACCTCGGAAAAGGCTCCCTGTCCGAGGAAGCACTCGAGACGATACGGCCCAAAGTCCATATCTGCCCGTAGATCAGGAGTCTCTGGCAACGAGCCGTCGCTGTAGTCATCATCTCTCCAAGGGGGGTTTGGATCCCTCCCTTCGGGATCGGGGTCAGGCGTCATGGTGAATTACTCCAAAAGAATCACGTGGTAGGCATCCGAGAATGATACCGACCTCCTCTCACTACGCAAGAAGCTCGACCGCTTCTCCAGGGCTTACGAGGAAGTGACTCGCTCCATATCCTCTCGCAAGTCCCCGTAACCAGGATAGGTACCATGAATACACCGCTCAATGATGCTCCGCAGCGTCGGAGCGACCTCGCTATTGATGGTTTCGATGGGGTCGTGCGAAAGGAACCACGAGAGTGCATCTGCATCTGGTGCTGATTCCGGACGGAGTGCTCCAGACCACGGGGTATGCGCTCTTTTAAAGGGGAGCACCCCGGTAACTATTTCATACAAGATGATGCCGATCGCCATGATATCAGCGCGTTGGTCGGTATGAAGAAGGGGATTAAAGGTCGGGGTTGTCACCAGGGTCTCATGCTCCGGGAACGACACTCCGGGATCAAGAATCCGTAGGCCTCCCTCAGTCACGATAATATTTGAGGGCTTCAGATCGCCATGGGCGAGAAGGTCTTTCTTGAAAGAGAGATGTTCGAGTCGAGAGACCAGTCTTTGAAACCACCTGAAATCAATCGTGCTACCGTCACGCATCATCTCACGCAACGTTTTCCCGGGGAGATATTCCATGGCGAGTACGGGCCGTCCTTCAATCTCTTGAAAGCCATAGCACTCGGGAAATACCGCACCTAGCCTTGGCTTCTGAAGCTTCTCTGCTTCCGCTTTGAGAATCCGGCAAATCGTACCAGCAGTGGCCTCAACGGAAGAGAGTCTCTGTTCAGAAGTATCAAGATCAAAAAACTCGGCCGGATGTTCGTCGGGGCTAATTGCTAATGGCGTGCGCCACGAAGCGACCCAACCGAGACGAGGGAGGGCCAGTCCTCCTCCGCTCTGTTCACCGATCTTCAAGACGATATCTCTACCGCCGCTTCGCTCTTCTTGCGCGAGGTATACTCGAGCAAAAGCTCCTCGGCCGAGAAACTGCTGTATCTGGTACGGTCCGAATGTAGCTCCCGGTCGAAGAGAAGGGATCTCCGGCAGGGAAGGCTCCTCGTCCCCCGGACCCCTCCGAGATGAGGACCGATCGTCGTTGTCAGGGGGCTGATCAGGATTCATTCATGTACCGCTCTAAAGCTTCTCGCAGCTTAGCGACTATGAAGCACTCTTCTTTGCGGTGCTCTTCTTCTTGGTAGAAGTTTTTTTCGCGGCGGTTTTTTTCTTGGCTGCCGCCTTCTTGGTGGTGGCCTTTTTCTTCGTAGCAGTCTTTTTCTTCGCGGTCTTCTTCGTTGCCGTCTTTTTCTTGGTGGCGGTTTTCTTCGTTGCTTTTTTCTTTGTTGCCTTTTTCTTACTCGCTTTCTTTCCCCCTCCAGCAGCAACCTTTGCTGCTCGGACGGCGAGCAGCTCTACGGCTTCATCGAGGGTCAGCCCGTCAGGATCAGCTCCGCGGGGAAGTGAGGCATTGATCTCTCCATCGGTCACGTATGGCCCATACCGGCCGCTCTTGATGACGAGCTCTTTTTCGGTAACGGGGTGCTTTCCAACTACTTTCAGATTCTTCGGCTTTGCTCCCCGGCCACGGGTCTTCGGCTCCCGAAGGAGGGCAATGGCTTGCTCGAGGGTGATGGTAATGGGGGAGAGATCTTCGGTCAGTGAACGGGTTTCACTCCCGGCTTTCACATAGGGACCATACCGACCGTTTGCGACGGTGATCTCTTCGTCATTATCGGGGAACTTCCCGATCTCCTTCGGAAGTTCGAGGAGCTTCAGGGCCACTTCAAGGGTTACTTCATCTGGATCCATTCCGGGAAGGAGGGAGGCCATCTTCGGCTTGTCTCCACCCTCTTCATGTTCCCCAAGTTGGAGGTAGGGACCGAAGCGGCCGTTCTTCAGATACACCAAGAGCCCACTCTCTGGATCCGCACCGAGTGGTTGCGGCCCCTTTGCTGCAATTTCAAGGAGCTCTGTTGCCTGCTCAAGATCCATCGCATCCGGAGCATAATCATCGGGAACACTGGCCCGAGTTTCACCATCGGTGAGGAAAGGTCCATACCGACCGATCCGCACCTCAACGGTGGTCCCATCTTCCTTCTTTCCAATTGGAATTCCACATACGATCCGAGGGTCGATCTCCTCTTCACCCTTTTCAACGAGTGCTTTTAGCCCCGGGTGACCGTTTCCGTTGTAGAAGTTCTTCAGGTACTTCAGCCCTTCTTTTTCGCCCCGGGCAATGGCATCGAGATCATCTTCCAGCCGGGCAGTAAAGGAATAGTCCATGAGTTGCGAGAAGTGCCCCTCAAGTAAACCGGTAACCGCTGCGGCGAGAAATGTCGGTACCAGGGCTGACCCCTTCTTAAAGGCGTAGCTTCGGTTCAGGACCACTCCCACAATAGAGGCCCACGTACTCGGTCGACCGATGCCGAGCCGCTCCAGCTCGCGAATAAGGCTCCCTTCCGTATACCGCGCCGGCGGCTGGGTTTCGTGTCCGAGCGCCTTGAGCTCTTCGGTCGTAAGGGTGTCCCCCTCTGCGAGGGGCGGAAGGATCTTTTCGCGGTCAGCGAGGTCTGCTTCTGGATCATCACTCCCTTCGACGTAGGCCCGAAGAAAGCCGGGAAAGGTGATGGTCTTTCCAGAGGTGCGGAACTCCGCCTTTCCGAGTGCGACAGAGACCGAGACTCGCGTTCCCCGGGCGTTCTCCATCTGACAAGCGATGGTACGCTTCCAGATCAACTCGTAAAGCTTTCCGGCCTCTGGCCCAAGCTTCCGCCGGACCTCTTCAATCGGCGTAAAGGTCTCTCCCGCTGGACGAACCGCTTCGTGGGCTTCTTGAGCGTTCTTCACCTTTGTTTGGTAGCTCCGTGGCTTCTCCGGGAGGTATTCCTTGCCGAACTCTTTCCCGATAATCTTTCGCGCTGTTTCTATTCCTTCCTTAGCGAGGCTCGTGGAGTCGGTACGCATGTAGGTGATAAATCCGTTCTCGTAGAGGGTCTGCGCCACGGACATCGTGTGTCGTGCGGGGAAACGGAGCTTGCGACTCGCTTCTTGTTGAAGGGTACTCGTGGTAAAGGGAGGGTAGGGCTTCGAGGTAAAGGGCTTTTCCTCAACGGACTGTACCGTTGCGGTGTGCTCAAGCAACGATTTTTCAAGCTCTTTTGCATCTTTCTCCGTGAGGAGGACGACTCCCTTTGCATCTTCCTTCAGCTTTCCGGTGGTTGGTTCAAAGTCCTTTCCACTCGCCACTCGCTTTCCATCATAGTGCGAAATATCAGCCTCAAATGAGCCATCTTTTGCTTTCAGGAAGGTTCCGGTGAGATCCCAGTACGCTGCCGACACAAACGCCTGTCGGGCGCGCTCACGCTCAACGAGGAGTCGCATCGCGACACTCTGCACCCGTCCCGCACTGAGCCGGGGCGCCATCTTCTTCCAGAGGAGTGGACTGACTGAGTATCCGTACAGCCGATCAACGATACGTCGCGTCTCCTGCGCCCGAACAAGGCTTTCGTCGATATCTCGGGGGTTTTCGAGGGAGTGCTTAATCGCAGACTTGGTGATCTCATGAAAGACGAGCCGCTTCACCGGAACCTTCGGTTTCAGCACCTCTAGCAGGTGCCAACTGATCGATTCCCCTTCGCGGTCTTCATCCGTTGCGAGGAGCACTTCGTCAGCGTTCTTCAGCAGTTTTTTCAGCTCAGAGACCCGTTTTCTCTTCTCGTCCGGGATAACGTAGAGCGGCTCAAACTCTGCTTCGACATTGATACCGAGACGAGTCCACTTCTCTTGCTTCAGCTTTGCAGGAATCTCTGCGGCGCTATTCGGAAGATCACGCACATGACCGTACGAGGCGGTGACGTCGTACTCTTTGCCGAGAAACTTCTTGATCGTCTTCGCCTTGGTCGGGGACTCGACGATTACCAGCGTTTTACTCATGATAACACTATTTCACTCTACACGGTCACATTCGGGCTCAAGCATACACAGATATCCCGGCCTGGCAAGCAGCCTAGGCTCGCTTCTGCCGCTCAACGTGGAGCGCAAGAAGCGAAACACAGCTCGGGGTAATTCCCGGGATTCTCATCGCCTGTCCAATTGAACTCGGTCGGTGCTCCACAAACTTCTGTCGTGCCTCTGTTCGCAAACTTGGGATCTCATCAAAGGGGAACTCCGGCGGGATAGGGGTGCCCTCGACCTTCTTTAGCCGAGCAACCTCTTTTTCCTGCCTTCGAAGGTACCCGGAGAACTTCACCTCTGTCTCGAGTGGCCGGATGAGGCGCTCCGGGAGGAGCGCTGCGAGCTCACTCCGAAACGCTCGGAGGTCTGAGAGTCCGATCTCTGGCCGCCGGAGGATCTGCTCAAGGGTGGCGGCATCCTTCAGTTGAGCGCTCCCGAGCGAACGGAGCCACTCCTGCGTCTCCTCCTCTGGTTTTACCCGGTGAGTCTCAAGGTAGCTGCGCGCCTGATGAAGGGCGGCTCGATGCTCTTCAAAAAGCTCCTGCTGTTCTGGCGAGCAGATGCCGAGCTCAATGGCCTTCGGAGTGAGCCGTTCTGCGGCGTTATCTTCCCGAAGAATAAGGCGGTACTCCGCTCGCGATGTAAACATCCGGTACGGCTCATCAACACCGAGGGTCGTGAGGTCATCGACCATCACCCCGAGATACCCTTCTCCTCGCGAGACCGTAAACGGCTCTCGCCCCTGAACGAAGCGTGCGGCATTTACCCCGGCCAATATCCCCTGAGCCGCCGCTTCCTCATACCCCGAGGTCCCGTTGATCTGACCCGCAAGAAAAAATCCCCCGACGTCCTTCGCTTCAAGGGTAGGAGAAAGTGCACGGGGGTCAATGGCGTCATACTCAACAGCGTATCCGGGCTGAAGGATCTCGGTCTCTTCGAGTCCTACGATCTTCCGCACAAACTCTTCCTGTATCGACGCGGGAAGACTCGTTGAAATGCCGTTGGGGTACACGATATCTGAGGTAAACCCTTCCGGCTCAAGAAAGATATTGTGGGAGTGCTTATCCGCAAAGCGGTACACCTTATCCTCAATAGAGGGACAGTATCGAGCCCCGATCGACTGGATCTGACCGTTAAACATCGGGCTCTCATGCCGGTGCTCTCGGATGAGGTCGTGAACCGCTTCATTTGTTGCGGTGATCCAACACGAAAGCTGCTCGCGCTCTATTGCGGGAGTCATCACCGAGAAGGGGTGCACCACCGCATCGCCCTTCTGCTCGGTGAGCCGCTCAAAATCGATCGTAGAACGCCGGAGCCGGGGAGGGGTTCCGGTCTTCAGCCGCTGCAACTGGAATCCGAAGGCTCGCAAGGAATCGCTGAGGAAGTTCGAGGCTCCATCATCGTGACGCCCGCCCTCCCGCTTATCAGCACCACAGTGCAACAGTCCTCGCAGAAAGGTTCCCGTGGTCAGCACCACCGCCCGACCGGGGAGGAAGGTCGTGCTGGATCCGTGTGTGATCTCAATTCCTTCAAGAGCTCCACCACACTCACGGAGTGCTGAGACCTCTCCCTCGACCACGGTGATATTCTCGTGAAGCGAGAGGAGCCGTTGCACCTCATCGCGGTACCAGTCTCGATCGGCTTGAGCCCGGCTCGCCTGAACGGCTGGTCCCTTGCTCGTATTGAGGGTGCGAAACTGAATACCGGTGGCATCAATCGCCCGCCCCATAATTCCGCCAAGAGCGTCCACTTCTTTGACGAGGTGTCCCTTCCCGAGTCCTCCAATCGCCGGATTACACGACATCTGACCGATACTCGTCTTCCGCAGGGTCACGAGAGTGACTGGGCTGCCGGCCCGGGCAGCCGCGGAAGCTGCCTCTACTCCGGCGTGTCCTCCCCCGACAACGATGACGTTCTCACTCATGACCTTCCTGTAATTTCAGGGAGTTACCTTCTGGATTTCGCCTCCACTCCCAGGTGCACCCCCGAAGTGTAACCGAAACCCAAGCCTTCTTCATGTTTTTTGGAGAGATATTTGCAACCCCTGAAAGAACGAAGAAGGCCCCAGCTCCACCCACGGAGAGGGAGTCATTCAGAGGCGCTATTCCAGAACAAGGTTCTGAAATGCGTTCGGTGAAGTTGTACTTCGCCGAAAACTTCGATATCCATGGCGAGGTCATGAAGAGGCAAACACACATTGATACGGCAGTGCTGGAACTTCCACAAGCCACTATCTTGTCGCGTCACCAATTTTTGCGAGCGCAACTTGCCGAGGTGTGTTTCCGACGCACGGTTTCCGAACTCTTCTCCGGAATCACCTCCGAACTCTCCCCGGCTCGTCTCGCACGGCGGTGTCGAAGGGCGCTCCTCCGCGGCTCACTTCGAGCGCGAAGGCAGAACCGTTCATCCCACCGCTCTCTCCACCGGGGACAGATGTTGTTCTGCGCGGCCCTCTCACTTCCCCTCACCGTTGCCGTGTTTGCCCTGGTGGTGAGTACGATCGATACGAGATACTTCTCCTCGCAAAAAATCCTCGACTCACGCCACTCGCTCCTCGCCAACACACTGGCGAGCCAGAAAGATCAGAATTCTCCTTCCTCCGCTCCAGAGCCTCGGCTCAGCCAGAAAGCACAGAGCGCGGTTGCTGGTCAGGTCCATTTCCTCACCAACCACATCCGGGGAGTTTCTGGGCGGATCACTCCAGCAGAGGCCAAGGGACTCGCCCTCAGTATCTATACGGAGGCTGCCCGGGCAGGAGTTGATCCGTTTCTCGTCACCTCAATCATTCACTCCGAGAGCACCTTTCGTGCGAACGCCCGCTCGAATCGATCGGCCTTTGGACTGATGCAGGTCCAACCCACCACTGGACGGTATATCGCCAAAATGGTGAAGACCGAGTGGAAGGGAGCAGACTCCCTCCTCCGAGATCGCTCCTATAATATTCAACTCGGCGTCTCGTACCTTCGGTATCTCCAACGTCGCTTTCGAGGAGACCTCCGCCTCGCCCTGATGGCGTACAACTGGGGGCCAACGAACCTCCGGGCCGCGCTCTCTTCAAATCGAAGAGCTCCTCGCTCCGTTCGAAACTACGCGGACAAGATCCTCCAGAGACGAGAGCGGCTGCAACGCTCCTACCAGAGCTCAGCCGACCAGTACGAGTTTATGAATGTAAACTTTGTTCCTGAAAGCCTCTGGCGCTCACTGCTCACCACTTCTTCTCTCTGAGAATGGAGAGCGATCGTGAGGAGTGTGCCCGCAGGCACCGCGCTGCGACTGAAGCCGGGAAAGAGTGGTACACCGATCCCGCTACCGGTGCGATGGTCTTTACCGCCGCTTCTCATCTGAAACGGGGCGTTTGCTGCGGATCGAACTGCCGACACTGTCCGTATAATCACGTAAATGTCCCGGGAAAAGATGATTCCCCTCCTTCCAGTGACACATCTCACAAGAGACGAACACCGTGATCCCTCCTTTGTGAAGGAGAGAGCGGTATGAGAGACTCTCGAAGAATATGCATACCAATCGTATCTTACAGGAGATATCTGCAATGATCGCCCCGACCAGTCGACGACCCCTCTTCTCTCTCGCCCTCCTCGTCGGCATAGCGCTGCTCTTTCTCAGTGGCACCAGCGGATGTACGAAGAGCAACAGCGACGACTCTGATGAGATGGCTCAGAGTGGGCAAGAAAATAGCGGTGAAAACAACTCCGGCAACGAAAATGAAGAGAGCGAAGGGTTGTTCCGAACAGACTGCGGAACTCCCCTTAATGGAACCATTGAGAACCCAGTTTCCTCCTCGCGGGGTATCCCCGTGCGGGTGGAGGAGTTTGGAACGAATGGGAGTGCCATCGTATTTCGAGATGGGGGGCGACAGCTCGTCAGACTCCGAGCGATCTCAGAGGAGGCCACCGCCTTCCAAACAATGAGGGCCGAACGGGTCAACTCGGGCTTTCCACGGAGCGCACTGCTCTTTACTGACGACTGTCCTATTACCACCTCAACCGGTGCACTTGGAATCGTCGGGGACCTTCTCTCTGCAAATGGAAGAAGTCTTACGGAATCACTGCTAACGAACAACGCAGCATCAGTGGATCCGATCGGCAGCTGCGACGAAGCGCTCGTTGCTGGATGCTATGAAGCGTTGATCGAATCGAGCGCCCCCGAGCTCGGTGCGGTTATCTCCAATTTCCTCTGGAAACCCCGCTCTGAAAGAAACGGCAACCTCGTTATTCTCTTTAATCCAGGTGGAGCCACCGTCATCGTAAACGGTGAAACCCTTGAAAACTCTGGTGCGAGTAATGGTCGAGGCACTACTGCTCGTTCGAACAAATCCGGCGGTGCCTTTGGGAGAAACGTCGAAGTACAGGCCTTTGACCGGATTGGCAGGGCTCTTGTGTTCCCGAACGGTGAAACGACCCTTATTATTCGGAACGGAAGCTCTCGGGTCGAGCTATAGTGCTCCAATAGAAAAGGGGAGCGCCCTTTCGAGCGCTCCCCTTTTTCTCATCTCTCGAATTCGGGCACTAAAATGTGTACGAGAGAGAAGGGATGATAAAAGTGTTATCGAGGTCCACGTCTCCGCCTTCTCCCGCTTCTACTTCACCCCACATATAACCAGCTTCTACCGCGAGTCCGAAGTGGTCCGTAAAGTCGTGCAAGAGCCGAGCAGAGATATGCATTCCGACACCGGTATCGCTGATATCGTTTGCCGTCGTGATGATATCTGGCCCAAGCCCGAAGAAGAGATTCGTGCGGTTTGCAACCGGCACCACGTACTCTACGGAGAGCGGAATCCGAACGAAGGTAAGCTCTGCAACCTTATCAGGACGCTCCGCCGCGGTCAGTGCGTTCGGCTGGTCAGCATCCATATGGTTTACTTCGGCTCCAATTCGGAAGTTGTACGGCTGACAGCATGAGTAGGTATCGAGGTAGAGCCCTCCACCGACCTCTGTTCCCTCTTCTTGGAAGAACCAGATCGGCGCACCAGCAGAGAGGCGGTTTGCCCACCCGTCACACACTTCCTCCGTTGCTGCTGCTTCCTGAAAGTCCATCTCTTTGCCCATCACCGCAGGCTCTTCAAGAGGTGGAGCTGCCTTCTCCATCTTCGCTGGGGCTTCGTAACACGGCTCGCCCGGAAGACATCCATCAGCGAGAGCAGCTGAAGCGAGGCCTAAACTGAGCAACGTGGCAACGGCACCGTTTCCGATTGCACGAGTAATGGTTTGCATAGTGATATTCCTTTTCTCGATATACAGATTGTAAAAGCTTCTCTCACACTCCACTCATCACTTCCGCGAGCGGTGTGCGAGGGGGACGTCGAGAGATGCTCTCTTTTCACACAAAATCTTGCAAGGGGAGGGGGGTGGAAACTATGACGGGGATCACGTTCCCTCTCTACCGCTCACGTCTCATCCACGCCGTGGCTAAGGCATCCGCGTACTCGTTCCAGAGACTTCCGTCGTGCGCTTTGATCCACTTCACTGTCACCCCAGGTCGTTCCTCATAGAGCGCAAAGGCCTCTTGAACCAACTCGAGGTTTTTAATTGGCCCACTCTTCCGCTTCCATCCCCGGGCACGCCATCCCGGTGCCCACTCCTTCAACGTCTTCACACAGAGATCGCTATCGGAATACACCGTCACCTCGACATCTTTCGGAAGAGCTCGAAAGGCGTTGATAAGCGCTGTCAGCTCCATCCGGTTGTTCGTCGTCTCCGCCTCATGGCCGTGCTCCTCACGGAGGATCTCGCCCCCTTCAACGTGCACAAACCCCCACCCCCCTGGCCCAGGATTCGGACTTGAACCGCCATCGGTAAACACCCCACTCTGAGGTCCTCCCGTATAACGCTGTAAAACTTCGGCACATGACGGCATAAAGCCCTCCCCTCATCTGATATCTCTATTGGACACTCTCCATCAGAACGATAAAATTATCAATAATTACAGCAAGTAAGATATGTTACGGAGATTAATGGTAAGCATTCACGTGCTTTCGAAGGAGGAGATAACTCGATGTAAGCGCTCAGATTTTTGTTGCTGTCGAGAAAGCGGGTGCGGGGACGAGCGGAGGCGTACGTATGGTACACTGAGCACGGCCCCGTGCCCGCTGACGAAGCTCTGCTCCTGGCACGCAGCCCTTTTTCCAACAGGGCGAAGCGGTATGCATTCGATCCTCGTTGGTGATTTTCGTAATGACAGCAACGGGCCGATGGTAGTCTTCTCTGGCCCGCTCGGAAAAGAAACCATCCATTTTGAAGCACCCCCTACCGATCTCCTCCTCTCCCGGTCTGAAAACGGAATTCCCCGCTATTACAGCATCTCATCACAGATCGAACGGGAACGAAGCGAGTACTATCGCCAACTCGAAAACACCCAACGGGGCTCACTGGATATCACGGAATGGCTGGTCTGGTATCTCGAATGCCTGAGGATGGCCGTAGGTGATGCCCATCTCATCCTCGAAGAGCTCCTGAAGCGAAGCGCATTCTGGAGTCACTATCATCAGGCTCACTTTCACGAGCGCCAGCGAAAGATACTCGATATGCTCTTGAAGGGTTTTCACGGAAAACTTACCTCTTCAAAATACGCCCGGATTAATCGCTGCTCTCAAGATACCGCATACCGAGATATTCTTGACTTGGTAGAACGTGGCATTCTCGTCAAGAATCCCGGCGGGGGAAGGAGTACGAGCTACGCACTCCGTGATCTCTCTGCTATACTGGAGAGAGGTTCCCCAAACACGAGGAGAGAATGACCTCTACATCAAGCCTTATTATTTCGCTCTTTCTCTTCTCTCTTGGGGGATGGGTCGCGTTGTGGATTTTGCTCTCCATTTTACGGCCGCTACTCTCCACCTTCTTCCCTGGTGGGGCTCGGAAGTGGAAGGGGGGAGGAAGTCGCTCCGGAGCATCGGAGAGACCGCCCTTCTCCTTCGCCCGATTCTCAGAGCGTTCCATCTTTCGGAGATCTGCCCGGGCGCTCAAAGACCTTGAGCGGCTTCTCTCTGATAACTCCATGAAACGAGCAAAGAAGCTCTTTCCGAAAGCGGTGTACCTCGAGTGGGTACAACACAGCCCCGAACTGCTCGCCAAGGGAGCACACCACAACGTTGAGGTGCTCAATAAGCTGATTATCTACGCAGAACTTCAGGATCGCTCGGTAAGAAATCTCCCGAAGCTTGAAAGCCTCTTCTCAAAGCTGCATGAACTCGTACAGGAATCGTTTGAAACCCGCCTCGCCCGACAACGGTTTCTCACCAAACAGAAACAGAAGGGCAACTCCGTCCCAAGCTGGTCAACCAAGGAGTTTGATACCCGCCTCAGTGACCTCAAGAACAAGTGGGAGCACGAAAAAGACATCCTCCTCTCAGAACTCCACGAAGCGCTTCAGCTCCGGACAGGACGCTCCTCCCAAGATCGAAATGAACCCCAATACCACTGATCTTCCCGAGATCATCTGGGAGGATTCGTGGTGCTGCGTGTGCCTGAAGCCGCCGAACATTCCCACGGTGATGGGACACGATCCCCGGAAAGAGAGTCTTGCGACACACCTCATCACCCTCCGTCCAGAGTGCGGAGCAAGCACCACCGATCCCCGTGATGGTGGATTTTGTCACCGACTTGACCGCGAAACCTCAGGAGTGCTCGTTGCCGCAAAGACCCGTGAGAGCTACGAACACCTGCGGGGGCAATTCTCAAAGGGCACCGTTCAGAAACACTACCTCGCTCTCGTTGAGGAAACAGAGCTCGAAGAAGGCCGCCTCTCTCACTACCTCTATGGACGGCACCGAAGATCTCAGAAGGTGAGTGTTGCAACCGAAGAACGCCCCCGCTCCCGAAAGGCAGAGCTCTTCTTTTCGCATAAGCCGTGTGATATTCCGGGAGCCTCACTTCTTTCGATCAATCTGATCACCGGATTGCGGCACCAGATCCGTGCCCAACTCGCTGCGGTCGGGGCCCCACTTATTGGGGACGCCCTCTATGGCTCATCGCAAAAACTTTCTGATTTTCCAATCACGGCTTCTCCCGTTCGCGGAGAAGAACGGAGCTTTCTCCTTCACGCCGAGCGACTCTCTTTTCTTCATCCCGAAACAGAGGAACCGCTCTCTTTTCATGCACCACTCCCGATCTGAAGGAGAGCTCGGAGCACTCCCTGCTTCGTCTGAGAGATCCGAGCGAGGGAACGGTCTTCTGACGAAAAGCGACCCTCAAAAAGTCCATCAGCACGGTGAATGAGCTGGACAGCTCGCTCCTGTCCATCATCCGTTTGCAGTAGGAATGATTCGGTCCGAAGCACCTCCGGAAACACCTGCTCATGCTCGGGATCGACCTCAGCATAGAGCGGAACATTGTGGAGACTCGAAGCCCCAAAGGAAGCATCGACCTCATCAATGGTGAGAGGGGCTTCTGAAAACGAGCTCTCATGGGTTAACCAGAGGTGAAAGGGGATCGTTGTCGAAAGACCTTTTATTTCGAGCTGTTTGAGCAGAAGCCGAGAAAAACGGAGCGCCTCAGCTCGGTCCCTTCCGGTCACAATAAGCTTCATAAGGAGAGCGTCGTAGTAGGGAGTAACCACACTCCCGGAACGAATCCCGCTCTCAAGGCGAAGAGCTGGGTGTGAGGGGAGGGAGAGCTCTGTGATCGTTCCGAGCGCCGGCGAGAAGTTCTTCGCTGGATCTTCCGCATAGATTCGAAACTCAATACTGTGTCCCTTTGGCGTGCGAACAAAGTCTTCTTCCGGAAGTGACTCACCGAGAGCGAGTCGAAACTGCCACTCGACGAGATCAATCCCGTAGACCTCCTCGGTAACGGGGTGCTCTACCTGGATTCTCGTATTCATCTCAAGAAAGGCGATGGAATCTCCCTTCACCAGAAATTCAACCGTTCCCGCCCCACCGTATGAGACCTTCTCTGCAAGGGCGACCGCACTCTCTTCAAGGGTACTCCGAACCTTTGGAGAGAGAAACGGCGCGGGAGCTTCTTCAACAAGCTTTTGGTGCCGGCGTTGGGTGGAGCAATCTCTGGTCCCAAAGTGATAGGCCTTGCCCTTCCCATCGCCGAAGACCTGTACTTCCACATGACGCGGGGCTTCGATATAGGCTTCTGCAAAAACAGCGGCGTTGCCGAAAAAACGGAGCCCTTCAGCCTGTGCTCGCTCACACTCTGAGACGAAGTTCTGCTCATCACGCACGAGCCGCATGCCGCGGCCGCCGCCGCCAGCCTTTGCCTTGAGCAGGAGAGGGTACCCCACCTCTTGCTTCACGAGCGGAAGTGCTTTCTCGGGATCATCAATCTCCACGGAAGGAGCAAGCGGCACCCCAGCTTCTGCGGCGAGTGCTTTTGCCGCCACCTTATCTCCCATCGTCCGAATGACTTCAGCACTCGGCCCGATAAAGACCATCCCGGCATCTTCCACCGCTGCGGCAAACTCAGCATTCTCAGAGAGAAAGCCGTATCCGGGGTGAACTGCGGTACACGCTGCATCTCGTGCCACTTGCAAAACCGCTTCGATATTGAGGTAGCTCTCCGCGGCAGCACTTCCCGAGAGGAAGAGCACCTCCCGTTCATGAGACGTGGCGTGTACCGCATCCCGATCCGCCTCTGAAGCGAGCATCACCGGAGTTACTCCCACCTTCTCTGCCGCCGCAGCGATCCGCAGGGCGATCTCCCCTCGATTTGCAACCAGTACCCGCATTCCTCTCTTTCTCACGTCAGAAAACTCCTTTTCTCTCCTTCGGTATGCTAAGAATAGGGGGGTATTTCAACAACCATACTTTATACTCTGTATTTTGAAGGAATAGGGGCGAGGCGCATGGAGCGGCAGAAGAAGGAAGTGATTATTCTCGGGTCAGGACCAGCAGGGCTAACAGCGGCAGTCTACACGGCCCGGGCCAACCTCCAACCGCTCCTGATTCACGGGCCACTCCCGGGGGGACAGCTCACCACCACCACCGATGTCGAGAACTATCCCGGTTTTCCGGAAGGAGTGATGGGCCCAGACCTGATGCAGATGATGGAAGCGCAGGCCAAGCGCTTTGGGACAGAGATTCTCACCGATACGATCGAAGAGATCTCATCGACTGGGAGTCCATTTCAGCTTCAGGGAACCAACGGCTCTTATGAGTGCGACACCCTCATCATGGCAACGGGTGCAAAGCCGAGACTCCTCGGCACCCCGGGAGAGCAAGAGCTGATGGGGTTTGGCGTTTCCACCTGTGCCACCTGTGACGGCGCGTTTTTTCGGAATGAGGTGATCACCGTCATCGGAGGAGGGGACTCCGCCTGTGAAGAAGCGAACTTCCTCACCAAATTTGGCTCAAAAGTGTACCTCGTCCACCGGCGGGGAGAGCTGAGGGCCTCGAAGATCATGGCCGATCGGGTGATGAAGAACGAAAAAATCGAGATCATCTGGGATCACCAACTGAAAGAGATCACCGGCACGAAGAAAGATGGAGTACAATCGATCACCCTTTCACACTCCGAAACCGGAGAAGAGCAGACCCGTGAGACCGCGGCGGTCTTTATCGCCATCGGACACATTCCAAATTCTCACCTCATCTCAAGCTTCGTCGACTGCGACGAAAACGGCTACGTGAACACCGCTCCGAACTCAACCCGGACCAACATCGACGGCCTCTTCGCCTGTGGCGACCTCCAAGACCACGAGTGGCGGCAAGCCATTACCGCAGCAGGCTCAGGATGCATGGCTGCCCTCGAAGCAGAACGGTGGCTCGAAGCCCGCCATGATGGGTGATTAGTCGATGAAAAGTGGCGGTGGACTCTGCGGTGTAGGGTGATCTTCTGGTGCGACCGTGGCGTGAAGATCTGCTCGTAGCGTACGAACCGGGACCCTCTTCTTCTCTCTGCCAACCGCAGTATAAGAGATGATCCTCCCGTCTTCAGCGAGTTGAAAAGAATTGGTACGCACTCCATCCGTGGCTCCAGAAACCTCCACATGTGGCATCTCAGCAACAGCATAATCGAGGAGGCTCTCTGCCCCCTCTGGCCGGCTTCCTGGAGAACACCCGGTAAAAAGAAACTTTCCACCACCTTCAATCGCTTCCCCCACCTCTGCAAAGTAATCAGAAGAACACCGATCAAGCACCCCATCATTCGGAAAGCTCTCTGCTGAGGCTCCTGTGGCGTCACTTCGGAAGAGTGTAATACTCCCTTCTCTCAGCTCTGCAAGAGAGGAGTTACTGTGGCTGTGGAGGATCACGGCGTGAAGCGGCTTTCGTGGTGCTCCGGTATCGTCAACGCCAAAGAGGTACTTAGCCCTCAGGACCTGCAAGGCGAATTCCTCAGCAGTGGTAATCTCACACACAAAGAGCCGAGCGTGCTCAGCGAGTGGTGAGATTTCTCGGATTAACTTTGCCCCATCACTCCCACAGAAGACATTGGCATGGTCTGAAGCAGCAACCGCATAGAGAATAATTGGCCGGTCTGGTTTGTAACGGAGATCGAGGTTGGCGATGTTCTGCTCGAGCAACGGCAAGAGATGCTCCTGAGGCCTATTGTGTACCCAATACCGGTGAGGAGAACGTATTCCAAACCGTTCGGTATTCTTTTTGAGAAGCTCATGGAGCCGAGGATTCTGTTCCAGGTGGTGGGTGCGGAGCTCAGAGAGCCGATAGGAGCGGGGGTGAAGTTCGTGGCACCGCTCCTCGGAGAGCTCAGTGGACGAACGGGTAGCAAGAAGAGCTGGAGTATCCTCCCGTGCATACTCAAAGACGGTGTCGAACTGAGCTGCATAATCAGGGATAGCGCGCTCAAAATCGTGGCCAAATCGAGCAAAGAGCCCCCAGACGTACCCACCAAACCGCTCAACAGCATCCGTTACCGCTCTGGGCCGATCGCTCAGTGCCTCACGTGGAACAGCGGAAAAAACTTTCGGGGTGAGGACCCCGCACCGGGCAGCAATGGTGAGGAGGAGCTTCTGTTCGCTCTGAGACGGACCCGGTGGGGTCTCTCGAAGGGCAGAAGCGCTCCACCGCCCTCGATAAAATGCAAGCTCGGTGACATATCCGGCACAGTCTTCCACGAGATCCGTCCTCCTCTTCAGGAGCTCAGCGACCTGAGGAAGGGCCTCCCCAACAAGAGGAGCAAGAGCACAGAGTAGTGGTGCCGTCCGCTGAAAGCTCTCCGCTCGAAATATGGGAAGGGTTTTTGAAAAGAGGTCTGCTCGTCCCTCCTCCAAGAGCACCGCACGAAGCGCAAGCAGGGAGGGGCGAAGCTCCTTTTCTGCAGCAAACGGATCTGCTGCTCGGTCGACTACCTCTAACACCTCACCAGCACCATCTCCATAGCGAAGTGCGAGATCAAGGTACTCCGTCATGCCTGGTGCTTGGCGATAGAGGAGCGGTTGCATCCGAGACAAGAAGCTCTCCGCGCCGCTCCCAGCATAGCGGGCCATCTCAACGAGCTCTGCTGGAAAGTCGGTAAAGAGATCGCGGTGAATCACGGAAAGATCAATCTTCCCTCCACTCGCCTCATACAGTGCAGTGATCGTTTCCCGATGCTCCTCCTCAAATGGAGGTACCGAAGCAGAAACCGCAGACAAGGCATCCATAAAGACCGTTCTCAACTCAGCGTGGCCCACAAGAATAGCGAAAGCAGAAATCTTACTCAAAAATCAGGGGGTTATTTCACCCTGAATAGGGGAGCGCACGGATCGTAGAATATAGTGCATACCAGTGGGGCCTAGCTTTGATACCCTGCAGGAGATGCGATGGACCCAGCACAATCACCGGTCGATGAGTACCTACAATCAAATTGGCAACCCAGGGGCGAGCTTGCTTTGGATAAAAGCAAGCTCCGATCGTTCATCGACGAAAATCCCGGGGAAAAGGCGAAAAGACTCATCCTTCAGATCGCTGAGAAGATTCGGAGCTCTGACAAGTTCATGTCGCCGAGCTATCGTATCGCTCTCAATGACATCATCTCTGACGAAAGCCTTGACCTTGGCGATCTCAACCGGGAAGAGCTCGTCCTTCAGATTGACACCCTCTTTGATAGGCATCCACTGACCGAAAGTTTCAGAACGAGAATATTCGACAATATAAGCGATGCTAACCGCAATTTTATTCTTGAGGAAGCCGGCCTTGGAGAAGAACGATACAAGAAACCTGTTGTTGCCTCAGAGCTTAAGCCTGATGAATTTATCGAATTTTTAGGGAAGCTTCCCTGGAGAATCGTCAGGATTTCGACGAACCTTGGGCGAACATTATCTGCTCCGCTCGCTCTCCGAGAATATGTGCACAATCTCGACACCCTCCCTCCTGATACGACAGTCGAGTTGAGAACAGATGAAGAAATAGGAGGGAAAAAGCAATTCACCGTTGTCCTTCCCGATCTTCAGCCAAAACTTGTTGATGGTCGGATTGAGATGGAAGTTCGAGCAGCTAAGGCTCGGAATCTCCGCTGCGAATATCAGGGAAATCCTCGCACCGGTCAGGTCTTTTCTTGGTCATTCTCCCCCGATCAAGAAGACGCCTTAACCCCCTCCACCATCACCACAGTAGAGGAAGCTCAAGCCATTGGGGCAAAGTATGGTATCGCTGGAAGGGAGGAATAATCCTTTGTAGCTGATACTAACCATTCATACTGTTTCGAGGGCTATCGCTACCGTGTTGGGAATGGATTAAGATACTCACCAACAATCGCTGAAAGTCCGATAACCGCTGCGCAGTTAACGTGTCGGTAGTATTCGTCTGTTACAGACCCTTTCGGAATTGCAACCAAAGCATGGGTCACCGTCATCAGCTCACTGCTGTCTATTGGTAAGGCGAGAAGATACAGTGCTTCTCTATTACTCATGGCGTTGTCCAGAGCAACATCTGTTGCCCGCTTAATATGTTCAACGGTGTGTCGAATCTGCTCGACTGGACTCATCGAAGTGTCATCACCTGATGCGTAATGCGAGGGAAAAGGGTGCTTGGTCCATCCACAAGCTTTTTGTAATTTTTGAACCCATCCATCGCTGTTGCTTGCTTCTAGTCCAGAGCTATCGATTTTCACTTGCTCAATAATCTCAACACTGCTCTTGCTCGTGTCTTCCTCAGCTAGACCAGCAGGGTTTGATCCATTTTCCAGATCTGAGGCAAAACCCTGATCTGAAGAAAAACACTGTGGAACGACCGGTTGGCAAGCTCCAAACGCAGCATCAATCTCAGAGCACTGACTCCCCTTTTCCACATCATTGCCGAATATAGTGACAGCAGCTTCCGTATCGGTTGAGTTCGAGGGTGGAGATGTAGGGTTGCTATCTCTATCCTGAGAAGTGCCGCTGTCACCTCGAGTAGGCGGATTACTATCCCCACTCGAGCCACCAGATCGATCCGTATCCGGAAAAGTTTCATGCCCAAGAAACGTGGGACTATCAGTTTCCGGTGAGCATACGTTCCCACCGCAATCCTGATTCATATAAGGCTGAGCTTTTCGAAGAGAGATCGCAGCATTAATCTCTAGACGGAGATCGCGGCTAAGTCTTTCCTCATTAAGACCCTCACACCACTCTAAAAAGGCTGCTAGCTCGGACTCATAGGTATCAATAACCCTTAGCGCTTCTACTGTTGTCGAAGAAGGTATGAACGAGAGCGTCGGCTCGAAAGTGTCAATTGCACCATCAAGCGTAGTAGTCGAAAAAGGTTTGCTAGGTTCATGAGCGTACCAAGAGTCGATGACCATGCTGAAGCCTAAGGTCCCAGGCGTTGGAAGCGAAAGATCACTCTGGCCATCCGAAAGGATAAATGTCTTGAGCTCAGAGGCTTGTTGCCCAAGCTCTCTTAAATCCTGGCGTCTGGAAAACGACAATAAAAATAGCTTCTTCTGTATTTCTGCAGCATTTCCCCAGTGCTTTGCTTCTTGATTTTGGCTGCTATCCTGGAACGTTCCCTTAGCGGAGATTTGGCGGGGATTGTGTGGATCGTTATCGATATCAATAGTCCGGCCGTCACCCACGCAATGCCCGAATTCAGGAGATGATCGATCCTCACTGTCAAACTTCTCTCGTCTTCCGCCGATGCCGTACTCTTGATCCGGTCGATCAATTCCCCCTAAGTTGTGAGAGCAGCCAGTTTGATCGTCGATATCCGTAAATAAAGAATGTCTTGGGATAGGGCCAGTATTATGATCAGAGGCACAGTTTGCATCACGGAGATCGAACTGAGGTTTTCGCTCTCTTTGTTCCTCAAGTATTCTATAATGAGACTCAGGAGATTCCATCTGCTCGAAAGCGACTTTGAATCTCTCATAGAGCAGTGGAAACTTACACTGTATCTCCGCCTGTATTCCATCAGCTCTATTAAGAAGATCATCTCCCTGCGGGAAAGGTGGCCTGTCCCATCCATCAAACTTAGCAGGTGCTGGTGGAGTTGCGATATCAAGAGGGTTAACGGTACTACTCTGACCTGGAACAGCGCTCGCCAATAGCGATAGAGCTGCGACTCGTTGGGCTAACTTCTGCATGTACCCTCCACTGCCGGGTAGTGTAGCACTGATCTCATGTATCGCTAAAAGAAAAATTTGCTGAAGCATGCACGGGGGTCATGCGTCAAACAACGTGTCCCACAATAATAAACCCCCCATACTCTCGAACATTGGTGAGAGTATGGGGGGCTTTTTGATATCTTTCGCACTGCCGCAAAAACGCTTCAGTGGAGAAGAGATCCCTCGATGCTCAGCTCTACGTGAGCGAGATCGCGATAACGAACGCGAGGATCACGAGAGACTCAATCAGAGCAAGTCCGATCACCATCGGGGTAAAGATCTTTCCGGCAGCAGATGGATTTCGACCGATAGAGCTCAGCGCTGCATTTACTGCGCTTGATTGACCGAGGGTACCACCGAGTGCACCGAGACCAATCGCCATTCCGGCACCAAGCGCACCGTAGATATCTCCGCTCTGAACACCCTCTGCGGCGAGCGCTGGATCAACGGCGAAGAGCATCGCGATAGCAGTGAGTATTCCGTAGTAAAGCTTAGTTTTCATGTTTCTCCTCATTTCAGTATCAAGAAGTCATTATCATTAAACGAATATGAATATTTTCTCCAGCTCTCTCTCAAGAAAGCTGCCCTTAAAGTTTCATCACCTACAAATCACCCCGCCACCCGCTGAGCAACCCGCTACGTGCAGGAGCTCTGCTCCGAAACGTTCCCCAAAGGGACAACACAGCCGCAGGAGCTCTGCTCCGAAACGTTCCCCAAAGGGACAACACTAATGATCTTCTTCGTGCTGAGTCGCCAGCACGATGTAAATCATCGTGAGCGTTGCAAACACAAAGGCCTGCATAAACGATACAAAGAGCCCAAGGATGTAAAATGGACTCGCGAGCACCGGTGGCAGAAGATCACTAAAGATGCCAAGCACCATGTGGTCTGCCGTAATATTCCAATAAAGACGGAGGTTTAGGGTAAGTACCCGGAGACACACACTGATAATCTCGATACAGAACATCAGTGGGGCAAGCCACCACAGTGGCCCAGCAAAGTGCTTCAGGTAGTTCACCACTCCGTGCTCTTTCATCCCCTCAACGTTGAAATAGATAAAGACGATGAGCGCCATCGCCACATTCAACCACACCGTCGTCGTTGCCGCCGGCATCCCCGGGATAAGCCCGAGGAGATTGAGAAAAAACACGAAAAAGAAGATGGAAGCCGTAAACGGCGCGTATTTTCGGTTCTCCTTCCCAGCGACAGAGTCGTGGTAGTACACAAATGACTCCATCAAGAAGTCGAGAAAACCGAAAAAAGAGGGCTTTTTCCCTGGGATGACCTTCGCATTAGGGTCACCTGCTGGAAGGGAGGCAGAAGCAGTCACCCGCTGTTGCACACAGACCTTCCCGACCACCACGAGCACAAGCGCGATAACGATCGCCGCAATCCCCTTCTGGTGGTCTGCAGCAAACTCAACAACCGCTCCATCCTGAAACTGCGGTATAATGTGGTCAAAATAGGTGTAGTGTCCTTCCATAGCCTCCTCGCCTGGCGCGAATCGGTTCTCACTCTGCGAGATCTCCACCCAGAAATCAACCTCTTCGCCGCGCCTTTGTAACCCTCTGAAATCACAGCAAATTTCAAAACCTCACGGGTGTCAGACATCCATGAGGTTTTGAAAAGGTTAATAAGATAAGGGGGTTATGGATCTTCTTGGGAGAGGTTCGGGAGGAGGAGGGGGAGCATGCAGACGACCAGTCCGAGAGCGAAGAAGGGCAGGGCGGCTCTGCCGATGAGCTGCACCAGGAGGAAGGGAACAAGGAGCAGGCCAAACTTCAAGGGGAGAAGAAGAATAAAGAAGACCTTTTTTTCTGCCGGGACCACTTCTGGATGGAGGAGAAGCTCTCCGAGAAGGGAGAAGAGAAGAACAACTCCCATCATCACAAGTGAACCACAGACCACGGAGAAGAGCTGTTCTCCACGAAAGGAGGTAACAAGAAGCGTTCCAAGAAGAACCGTGAGCGCAAAAAATTGTCGTCGTAACAACTTTGCCCTTACTGAGCGAACCCCGACTGAGCGAGGAGGAAGAGAGGACTCCGGTTGCGGTTCATTCATGCTGACTTCTTATGACACCTGCTCTTCTTCGGTGCAAGCGGTGTTGCCCTATCGCCTCCGCTGTTTTTCCTGCCGAAAAACAGAAAAAAATTTCGCCGATCTTTTCTCAAAAAGTTTAGGCAACTTTTAGTAAGACAAAATTATTTCCGATAAACGCGCTGAAATTATTTATGATCATCGAAGAGATGATCTTTTTTTTCGATATCGCTTGAAAGATTTTTTGCAGCGAAGATAGAGTGCTCGGTCTCGGCAAGAAGAAAAGTTTTCAAACCTTTTTCAAACCTTGGTGAGCGGTCTCGTAGAAAGATCTCTTGAAGGGTGAAGAAAAAAAAACAAACGTACGGAGGGAAGACCTCTGTATAGGTTATGGAAATTCTTGCTCGCATGTGACGCTTTTTCTTGAGGTACCACGAGACCTATGTCTAACGGCGATTCGCAGAGTGATGTTTCCCGAGAAAGCCTTCTAAGAGAAGGTGAGGGAAACATCTCCGCAGGACAAGAGGGGGCAACGCCCTCTGTTGCGGATCGTGTTCATTACGAAGATTCTGTTTTTCAGGGTCGGAGCACCTATAGTCGCTCTCCTCATAGTGCTGAAGGGTACACGACCCATTCTGCTGAAGGGTACACGACCCAGTGGAAGAAGATCCGAGAGGAGCTTCGAGAGGAGATAGACCCTCAGGTGTATCAGGCCTACATCCGTCCCCTACAGTTCGTGCGGTTTCACGAAGACCACCGAACCCTCTCACTGGCAGCGCCTTCCCGATTCGTGAGGCAGCACGTTGATTCACACTTTGATGAGCAGCTGAAGAAGAAGTGCATCCCCACCTTTGGAGAGAAGCTCTCTATTGAGTATGAAGTCTCAGATGAAGCAGAACAGAATGCTGCTCCGAAAGGTGGAGAAGCACCCTCTGATAGCGCATCTCCTCCTGCATCCCGTTCCTCTTCTTACGTCGTAGTGAAGAAGACGAAGACAAAGGGGATCCGCGAAGGAGAAGGCTCCAATGCCAGAAGTGATGATTCTGGGCTTATGCCGAGATACACCTTTGAGAACTTTGTGGTGGGAAGTGGAAATCAGTTCTGCCATGCGGCTTCTCTGCAGGTGGCTGAGGCTCCTGGGAATGCCTACAACCCGCTGTTTATCTACGGTGGCGTCGGACTGGGAAAGACCCACCTCCTCCACGCCATTGGAAACGGTGTTCTCTCACGTTCGCCGGAGAAAAAAGTTCTCTACCTCTCTTCAGAAAGCTTTACGAACGAACTTATCCTCGCCTTGCGGTATGCAAAGATGGATGAGTTTAAGAATCGCTTTCGAAATATCGACCTGCTCCTTATCGATGATATTCAGTTTATGTGTGGGAAAGAACGGACTCAAGAAGAGTTCTTCCATACCTTCAATGCGCTCTACAGCGCGAAACATCAGATCGTGATCACCTCGGATAAGGTTCCTCAAGATATTCCTGGTATCGAAGAGCGGCTTCAAACTCGCTTTGCTTGGGGGCTCACTGCTGATATTCAGGCACCCGACTACGAGACTCGGGTTGCTATCCTGAAACGGAAGGCGTCTCTCGAGCGGTTTCAGCTCCCTGAGAAGGTCGCGCATCTTATTGCTGAGAGTGTTTCGTCGAACGTCCGGGAGCTTGAAGGTGCCCTTACCCGCCTCCACGCGCTGAGCAGCCTCCAGCACCTTGATATTACTCCAGAGCTCGCAGAGTCCGCCCTCAGGCCTATCTTAAAGAAAAAGAAGGTTCACCTCTCGATTGATGATATCCAGAAAGGGGTGGCAGAACACTTTTCTATCCGAGTCTCTGAGATGGTTTCAAAGCGCCGCACGAAAAACCTTTCGTTTCCCCGGCATATCGCGATGTATCTCTGCAGAAAACACACGACGAGTTCCTACCCAGAGATCGGTGCAAAATTCGGTGGAAGAGATCATTCAAGCGTTATTCATGCCGCGAACGTGGTCACGACGAAGGTGAAGGCGGCTAAAGAAGAAGGTACTACGAAGGGAGGAAAAACAAAGAATTCGGTCTCAGAGGAGATCCAGAACCATATTCACGCTATTGAACAGAAGCTTTTCCAGTAGAGCCGTTTCAGTAGCTCTGTTTCAGTAGCTCTGTTTCAGTAGCTCTGTTTCAGTAGC
>JALEGQ010000096.1 GCA_022763385.1 bacterium | reverse complement strand
GAAGTCTCCCGGAGGGACAACACATACTGCCCGCAAAAACGGGCGAAAGCGATCAGCTTTCGACAACCACTCCGGCAATTTGATTGGCGGGCAGTATCAAGCGAGGAAATCATGCTTCAGCTCCGCAAGGGGCCTCCATATCCCTGTGTGAGGGTCTGAGTCACCTTCCCCCGGAGCTGGAGCGTTGTGGAGCAGAGATTTCAAAGAATTGAGGAAAAGAACCATCCGCTGACCACGGAGTTTCTTGATGCAGCGCAGAGGAAGCTCTTTGTGCTTGTCGAGGAGTTGAGATGCGAACCCGCCTTAGGAGCAACTTTCCATGAGGCTGCGCCTTCTGAGAAACTGGTAATCTCGGTGCTCGAGGCGGCGAGGGCAGCTCTTGATGGCATACGGGAGCTGCCTCTTCCCGATCAAGAGGCTCAGGACCGACAAGTACGGTTCGACATCGGAACCTTCAATTCCTCTCTCTGTAAGGAGCTCAACGCACTTTCTGAGACACCAAGCTTTAGCCTCTTCTCGAAGGAATCCGAGGGTTCCGCTTTTGAGAGAATGAGGGAAGAACTCTATAGGATCGGCGTTGAGCTTTGTCGCATATATGAGGGCGGCTACGAAACGCCTTCTGCAGCAGAGCTCTTTTCGAAGATCTCCGATCAAGTTCTCGCCCTTCAGCGATATGGCCTTCGATGCCTGGGGCAAGAGGGAGAGGAGCATACAGCGGCGAGAGAAGATCTCCGGAAGAGTGAATCTTCTCACATAGCAACCTTTGTGGAACTTTTCCGAATCCGCGATCTCCAGGAACTCTCCTCTCTGGTGAGCGACGCTGAGTCAATAACCGATCCCAATCCCATGCTTGTTCGCCTTGCAGCGGATCTCTCGGCGCAACAGGCGGAGGTAAGAGCAGAGCTTGTTCGCAGGCAGAGAGATGACCAGTGGAAGGGGGGCGAAAGTTCTATGGCAGCCGCGGCAGAGAGGTGGGCGTCTAATGCTGCCCTTATCTTTGATTATCTGCACTCAGAGGGGAGCGATCTTCCGGAAGATCTGAGAGATGGCTCACTGCTCGTTGAGTCGATCCGAATGCGGTGGGCTGCTTTTTCCTGTACGGTATCGTCGCATTTCGCCCCGCACATACTACCGGAGCTGTTTACCCGCTTTGATCCCGTTCGGATGGTAAAGACGATCAATGCTCGAGAAGGTGGAACCCCAGAGATGCGCGACAAGATAGAAACGAGTCTTAATATCGCTATCTCGGCTCTGAGGATAATTCCCTATGACACGAATTTCTTCAATCTCACAGCGCTCCTTCGAGCGACCACTCATACAGTCCAAGCGAAGTCTCTCCTCACGTGCGGTGGGGAACGACCAAGTCCGATGGATAGGCTGACACTGGGAAAGGCTCTTCTGGAAGCGGCTGAGCCTCATATCCCGTGTGAGAAGCTTGTCGGGCGTCTCTCAGCCTCAGAGCAGTGTGCAGCTGCCGAGTACCTCATGCGGTGTTGCAGAATCGCTGACGATCTTCGAGAGATTGATGACAATGAGCGAGGCCGCGTTCAAGGGTGGCGAGCGCTTATCGCGCAGATCGAAGAGAGAGAACGGAGCGACGAAAATTGGCAGAGACAGGTGCGCGCTTCTGGCGAAGAAGAGAACTCTCCCCTCCCTTCCGATACTGAAATTGCTTCTCTACAACGGATGATCGCAGGAGAGCCAGGCATTTAGGCAAAAGCGGGACGTTTACCGAGCCTTTAGAGCCTCTCCCACGATCAGATCAAGTTTTGAGAGGGCCTGGGCGGTGAGCTGTTTTCTGTTTTTTACGAGATAGCTCGGAATCACGATCTCCGCATTTGGAAGGAGTGGGGCTCTTGGTTGGCGTCCATTTACTCGTGCGATCTTCTCAGCGGTTCCCTTTTCGAGGGTATACCACGCCGCGATGTGAGCGAACTTCTCTTGCGGAGAGACGACGAGGTGGAGCACGTCGCCTCGGGGATTCTGGCGAGCTTCCGGAGCAGAAGTATCCGCGATCAGATCCTCCAGCTGGGCGGTGCGATCCTCCTCGTTGGGCGAAGGACGGTCATTTCGCGAGCCATACACGGCATTGAGTCGTTCGATAAAGGGATCGGAAGAGGACTCGTTGTCGACACCGCTTTCGTCCCTTTGGGACGGGGTGCGCGGATTTTTCTCACGCTCAGCATCTTGAAGTTGCATCCGTCGCCGAACCGCTTGGCGGAGTGGCACTACATACTCTCGTTGAATCCCCTCTGGCCCGACGACGACCCACACTGAGTCCTGTCGTTCCAATCGAAACCGTTCGTCCGGTGCAAGATAGTAGGCGTCTATCTCGCTCTCGCGATCACTCGTGTTGACCACCCGAATGGCATCCGGGATCCCCTGAGTCTGGAGAAAGCCACGGATGGAAGTGCTCTCTTGTTGGAGAAGCCGAACAAGCTCGTTCGGTGCGAGGTGTTTATTCTCTTCGCTGAGGACGAGGGGATCTTTGCCTTCCAGTGCGAGTAGGAGAGAGGTGAGCGTTCCCGGATCGTCGGTGTGAGAGGAGAAGAGCGAGCACGATGAGAGGAGCAACAGCAAAACGAAAACAACAGAACGAAGAGAGAGCGACACGACGTACCTCACAGAGTTCACCTCACAGAGTTCGAAACAATTCGAATGCGAAAGAGCCTGGCCAACGGCCTTCCGATCTCTGATACTAACAGACGAATTGGTCAACGTAATAGTCCCTCATATTTGGATGCCCCTATGAAGCACTGCTCCCTCTCTCTTCTGTTGTCTGCGATGATTATTTTTCTCGTGTTTCCTGGGTGTGACAGCTCTGAGATCGAAGATGCCTTAGACCTTGCGGATGGAGTTCCCCGTCGCACGATCGACACCTCCCGGCTCGGGATGAATGCCTTTGTCAACGATGCGCGCTTTGGGACGGTTGGAGAACAGTTTCGAGAGGTGCGAGACACCCTGGGCCTCAATTTTGTTCGGGTGCTCCTCGTGTGGAATGAAGCGGTCCAACCCGCTCCCGGAGGCCGGAGAGATTTTTCGTTTTACGACTCCATTATAGAGTCGATCCCCGCGGGGATGGATGCCCTGGTGATCCTCACCGGTATTCCGAGTTGGATGTCAGACAGCGCGAACTGGACCGACGGCTCTCCACGCACCACCTTCGTTGAGCAGTGGGTGCGTCCCGCCGTCCGAAGGTATGGGGGAAATGGCCGCGTCATCGGGTTTCAGATCTGGAACGAACCGAATATGGTATCGAACGGTCAGAATGCGACCCTTGATGTACTCGGCAACGAAGGGGCCGTGAACTACGTCGAGATGCTCGCTCGAGCGGCAAATGTGGTGCGGGAGAACGCCCCCGGCAAGCTCGTCGTCAATGCCGCGAGCACTGCTATCGCGCAGAACTTTTCTGAGACCCTCGATTACAACCGAGCGATGAGAGACGCCGGGATATACGAGTTCATCGATATCTTCGCCATCCACTACTACGGCAAGCAGTTCGAGAATCTCGTCCGATCCGGAGGAGTGCGTGGCTTCCTGAACAGCGTCCCAAAACCGATCTGGGTCACCGAAACCGGTGCCCAAGGGGTGAACGAGCAGCTTCCCTACGGCGAGGAGGTGTGGCCCTACCTCCGAGAACAGATTCCCGGCATAGATCGGATCTACGTCTACCAGTTCACCGACGCCGACGGCCCTGGTTCCTACGGCCTCCGAAACCCCAGCGCCGACTTCCCGGTCTCCGACCTCTACCTCCACCTCCGCGACCGAGCAAATTCCTAGCCCCCACGGGTGCGTGGCACCTCTCGGTTGGTACAGGGTACCAACCCGACGGTGCGTGGCACTGTGGGATCCGGAGAAATTTCAGGGGGTTATGGAGCTGTGGGCTTAGATTCGCTTTAGCGTTGGCGGGCGATTGCCGACAGATCGGAGGACGGCAATAGAGGGGAACCGCCTCCATGGAAAGAGAGACACAAGGGCCACTTGAGTTCAGTTCTGCTCGCGAAGGGACGTTGAAGACGGTATTCACCGCCCTTCGAGCGGCGCTTCGGGAGGTAAGCCCGCAGGAGAATATTCGGCTCCTTTCGACGAATGTTGTGCAGGATCTGATGGCCGGGGTGGTCGTGGCCGTGATTGCCCTCCCGCTGGCGCTCGCTTTCGGAGTTGGGTCGGGGCTCGGTGCTGTTGCTGGCCTATGGGGGGCGGTAGCTGGGGGAGTTGTGGGAGGCTTCTTCTCGGGCTCTCGGGTCTCGGTGAGTGGACCAACAGGCCCAACCATGGTGCAGCTTGCCGCAGTGATGGTTGGTTTTCGTCTCGCTTCCGGAGAGCCGGATCTCAGCGCGGCCTTCAGCATCGTATTTTTGAGCGGCGTATTGCTCGTTGGATTCTCTTTTCTCCAGCTCTCAAAACTCATCTACTTTACGCCCTACTCGGTGGTGTCTGGGTTTATGTGTGGGATCGGAGTCATCGTGATGCTTCTCCAGGTCAATCCCTTTGTCGGACTGGAGAGCCCTTCATCGGTGATGAGTGCGTTAACGGGGATTCCGTACGCGGTTACCCACGCCGATAACGCGACCCTCCTGGTTGCGGTGTCGACCCTAGCGGTCCTCGTCGGGTGGCCGATGCTCGGTCGGATACTTCCGGTGGCTCGCCGCATTCCGGCAACCCTGGTGGGAGTTTTGGTTGGATCGTTGCTCGCGAATGGACTCAATCTCTCCGTGGCCTTCATCGGAGAGATTCCGAGTGAGCTTCCCCATCTGTACGTGCCAGATATTTCACGTTTTCCTGAATTCCTTGTTCCAGCCGCATCACTTGCCGGGCTCGTTATTCTCGATTCACTGCTTACCTGTATTATCTCGGACAACATGATCGGTGAACGGCATAGCAGTGACCGAGAGACGTGGAGTCAGGGCCTCTCGAACATGACCGCAGGACTGATCGGTGGTCTTCCGACATCAACGGCTACGATGGGAACGGTCGCAAATATTCGTTCTGGCGGTCGGACGCCGCTCGCGAGCATGACGCACGGTATCTTAATCGGAGCAGTAATTCTCGGTCTTGGCTCTCTTGCAGAGCACATTCCGATGGCAGCTCTTGCCGCTATCTTGTTGAAGGTCGGTTTTGACATCCTCGACTATCGAATTCTCCCCGTCCTTCACCGACTGCCAGCTACCGATATGCTCGTCTTTTGGACGGTGCTCACCGTAACCGTCGTTCAAGATCTGCTCTCCGCCATGGGAGTTGGGATTGTGTTGGCGTTCTTTCGATTCGTCCAGGAAGTGAGCCGGGTGTATACTCACGAGGTGGTATACCTTGATGATGTCGAGAGCTACCTTTTGGCGGATGAACTCGAGAAGAAGATTAAGGTACTCAAACCTCAGGGACCGCTTTTCTTTGGCTCCATCGAGACCTTGGATTGTGTCTACGAGAGTGATGACAGTCATGATGATCTCGTGATTGATCTTGCGCGGGTTCCGATGATCGATCTCTCTGGAGCGTACGCACTAGAGGATCTTATCCTCCGTGCAAAGGAGAAAGAGAAAGAGGTCTTTCTCTGTAATGCACGACCTGAAGTCGAAGATATTCTCCGACGGACAGAGGTCATCGCGCACGTTGGGGAGGAGTGCTTCTTTCATCTCTCTGAAGAGGCGATTATTGAGGCCCAAGAGATCGAGCTCGTGAAGCTGACGCATCGAGAGATGATTCGAAGGTCTGTCGGGAATGTAGAGGAAGGAGTCGATCGACACCGGCTCTCTCAGGCGGCGGCGTATGCTCATGAGGCAGTATATCGAGAGGAGCTCCGCGTTTACTACGGAGATGGATCGCACCAAGAGATCTTCTGCCGGGCAGTGGAAGACTATCTCGTTCAGCCGGAGATCGTGGAGATCGCCGGTGAGAATTTTCACGGTCATGTCGGGGATACTATTTCGTGTGAAGTGCGCAATAACTACGACGTGGCCTCGGTACGGTTTACCCTCCTAACGAAAGAAGGGGCGATATTGGAGAGCGGAGAAGCGGTGCTCCACGAACTCTCCCGGTGGGTTTATACGGCGCAGAAGGCGGTGGAGGAGCTGTCAGAGATCTCCGTGCGGGTTGATGCGGTCGACCGGCCTGGGAACACTACCCAGCAGGAGGTGCAGATCGGTGTCTCGTAGATCAAAAGCAGGGCTTGCTCGACTCTGGAGCGCGATCGCGAACTCACTTCAAGAGGCGTCTGAACAACTTCGAAGACTCACTGAGGAAGCCGCACCGGTGCTGAGCGTCGAAGAGGGGCTTGAGCGACTTCGAGAGGGAAATAGGCGATTCCAACGAAACCGCCAGTGTCACCCCCACGGAGATCTCCGTCGAGAACGAGAGGTGGTACAGTCGCAGGCACCCTTTGCGGTCATTTTAAGCTGCGCAGACTCCCGAGTTGTTCCTGAGATCCTCTTTGATCAGGGGATCGGAGACCTCTTTGTGATTCGCATAGCGGGAAACGTCGCCACTCCTGAGGTGCTCGCGAGCATCGAATACGCGGTGCTTCACCTCGGTATCGAACTCTTCGTCGTCCTCGCGCATGAGAACTGTGGCGCGGTGCACGCGGCTCATGAAGCTGTTCGGGAGGGAGAGGACGCCCCGCATCTTTCCGCACTCCTGGCTCAGATCGCCAAGCATTTTCCCCAGGAAGCTCGAGAAGAGCTCTCCTCGAACTCACTCGCTGAGGTGAATGCCAGAAGCACTATCCAGGAGTGCCTGGAGCGATCGCCACTCCTGAAGCAACGGCAGAGGGAGGGAAGACTCTTGCCACTTCCCGCCTATTTCTCGCTCTCCGATGGAGGCGTTTACTTCCTACCAGACCCCGCACCAAGCATCCCATTGGTACATGGTACCAATCCGACGGTGCGTGGCCCGACGGTGCGTGGCACTGTGGGATCTGGAGAGAATTCAGGGGGTTAGCCACGGAGTTTCTCCCGAAGAGTTCGGCCAGCGGGATAGTCTTTGCCACGGAGGCCGAAGAACTCTCGGTTACCGCAGATCGGCTCAAAAAAGGAGACTCCGCTTCGGATGCCTTCAGCCATCTCGTGGAGGGCACGCTCCCCTCCATTGGAGGGGGCTGAAATCGCCCGCATGCTGGTCTCGATGTGGACCTCTTCTTCCGTTCCGTCTTCCCGGTTGCGGTAGTGGAAGGTGAGGATATATCGCCCGGGGTCGAAGAGTGAGGAGTTATCACCAGGATCATCGAAGCTCTCGTTTCTGAAATTTGCAGAGCGAAGAAGTGTTTCGACTGTATTCTCCACGGCCTCCATTCCTCCGGTGGTCAACCGATCGAGCTTCTGAAAGGCTGGGGTGAAGCGCCCCCCCGAGATGGTTCCACACTCAAGAAAGAGATCTCCCTGAGTGTTCATGAGTCGAAACTGTTCAAACTCGGTTTTGGAGAGGCTTTTTCTGCTCATTTGGAGTGAGAGTGAGGTGACCTCAATTGAGGAAGGGAGAGATGATCCAGGATCCACTGCCTGAGAGGAACACCCCACGATGCAGAAAACAAACAAGAAGAGGGCTGTCGTGTGTAATTTCATCTGAGTCATTCTCCTCCATCTTTTCCGAGGACAAAAGCGAGTCCCTGAGGAATATTCGGAAAGGTGAACTGATATCCCGCCTGAAGAAGCCGTTCCGGGAAGACTCGGGTGCTGGCGAGAAGGAGCTCCTCGGCCAGTTCGCCAAGGGCGAGGCGTAACAAGGGGGCAGGAACGGGGAAGGGGGTTGGTCGGTGGAGGACTGAACCGAGCGCTTTCGTGAACGAGACGTTCTGCTCGGGGGAGGGGGTCACCATGTTATAAGCCCCTTCGCATGAGGAGTTTTCGAGCAGAAAGGAGAGGCCGTACACCAGGTCATCGATGAAAATGCAGCTCATCCACTGCTGTCCACTTCCAAGCTTCCCCGCAACTCCGCACTGAAAGGGGAGTAACATCTTTCTGAGAGCGCCACCTTCCGGAGTAAGCACTATCCCGATACGGGGAAAGATGGTTCTGAGCCCAAGTGATTCTGCCCTTTGAGCTTCCTCTTCCCATTCTATGGCGACGGTCGAAGTAAAAGCATCTCCAGGTGAAGATGCTTCTGTCAGCTCCTCATCTCCACGATCGCCGTAATAACCAGTGGCTGAGGCCGAGATGAGGACTTCCGGTCGGTCACGGACTTCTGCAATGGACTGTACGAGAAGGCGAGTTCCAGCAACTCTGCTCTCTCGAATGCGCTGCTTCTGCGCCGCACTCCACCGCTTCTCGGCGATCCCTTCACCGGCAAGGTGAATAACCGCATCCGCCCGTTCAAGCGCTTCGTATGGAAAAACACCGGCCTCAATATCCCACTGGTACTGATTCGGATCGTCGCTTGGTGAGCGAGATACCGTCAACGGAGTGTGTCCAAGTGCGTGAAGAAAGGCGATCAGGTTTCTTCCAACGAGTCCGGTTCCACCCGTTACGAGCACCGTTTTCGGAGGGCACGGATTCCCACCACCGCAAGATTGGTTGAGGAAGCGAAGGGCCGTGAGATCCGCTGCGGTTCTTTGGTGGCGAAAGTGAAAGGTCCGCTCCAGCTTTTGTTGCACAAACCAATCCGCAACAAGAGTCGAAAGTGGGTGAAGGGGAAGCTGATAGTCAATTTCATCAGAGAGTTCACTTTTCTCGTCTTTTGCACGAAAACGGTGTTGGTGGATCCAACGCGCAAATGGTCCTGAGAGTTGCTGATCAGTAAAACTCTCGGGAGCGGTGAGCTCCGTATGTCGAGCATGCCACACCTTCGCTACTCCGGGACCAAGGGGGACCTGGAGTTGTACCTCACTTCCTTGCGTTACCCCAGGGGTTGTTTGAGAAAGCACCTGAATATCTTCCCACGGGGGGATGAGGCGGTGAAGAGCTCCTGGTGACATATGATAGCGAAACAGTTCCTCTTGAGACGCCGAAATCGTACTTTTCTTCGAGAACTGAGGCATAACCACCACATAAGAGGAGCCAGTAGTATAGTCAGGGGGCTTTCGTTTGAGAAGGGGAAAGTTCTCTTCGAGAGCTTTTGCGGGGATCAGATCTTGGTATACTGCTGCCGATGACGACTGAGAAGAACCGCACACATTATTCGACACCATTTCACCGTTTTCGGCGACTTCGAAAGAGTGCAGCGCTGAGAGATCTCGTACGGGAGCACGCCGTTGCGAGAGCAGATCTCGTGCAGCCGCTCTTTGTTGTTCCGGGAAGGGGAGTGGAGCGAGAGATCTCCTCTCTTCCCGGTCAGTATCAACGAAGTGTTGACGCCCTCTGCACGTATGCTGGTCGATTGGTGGATTCCGGCATTCTTGCGGTGTTGCTCTTTGGTATTCCGGAAGAGAAAGATGCGATTGGCTCTGCTGCATGGTCTTCGGACGGAATTATTCAAGAAGCAACCCGCGCCCTGAAAAAGGAATTCCCGGATCTGCTCATCATCTCAGATCTCTGTTTTTGCGAATACACCGACCACGGGCACTGCGGAGTGCTCCGCGAGGGGGATGTTGATAACGATCCGACCCTCGTGAACCTTGCCCGCCAGGCCGTTTCACACGCCGAAGCCGGAGTCGATATTATCGCCCCAAGTGGGATGATGGATGGGATGGTTCGCGCCATCCGAAGCGGTCTTGATGAGCGCTCTTTTTTCGATCTTCCAATTATGAGCTATGCCGTCAAGTTCGCCTCTCAGTGCTACGGCCCGTTCCGAGAAGCCGCCCAGTGTGCCCCGAGCGAGGGAGACCGTCGTTCGTATCAGATGGACCCCGCCAACGGCGAGGAAGCGCTGAGAGAAGCAGCGGCTGATGTAGAGGAGGGGGCTGATTTTCTCATGGTCAAACCGGCCCTCTTCTACCTCGATATCATCCATCGGGTGAAAGAGCGCTTTCACCTCCCCGTAGCGGCCTACAACGTCAGCGGGGAGTACGCCATGATTAAGGCCGCCGCCGCCAAGGGATGGCTCGACGAAGTGCAGGTCGTCCTCGAGAGCCTCCTCTCCATGAAGCGGGCCGGAGCAGATATCTTAATCACCTACTCCGCCCTCGACATCGCAGACCACCTTCCCTAGAGCCCCCCCAAAAATTGGTGCGTGGCACTGCTCGATCTTTTGTATATTCAGTAGTTTACAGAGACTCTGGGGTGGTGCGTGGCACCTTTCGGGAGGTGCCCCGCACCAATTGGGGGACAAAAGAGGGGCAGGGGAGGAGACATCTTTGGAAAAGTGGTCATAACGATATAAAGGTTTTATTTCATTGGGAGATCTTCGGATCTCGGGAAGGGTTTTCGCACTATGTTGCCAAAGTATGGGGCTCGAGTTACTACCACTGCTACTCCTGCTGCTGGAGGGCGCCGGAAGTCTGGTTCCGCTTCTCGTCTTTCGGTGGTTGGCCACGGCTCCAAGGGTGAGCGGGTTCCGGTGGCGCTCGTCGAAGAGCCAGCGCTCGGTGCGTCCGCGGAGGAGAAGAGCTCCGAAGCCAGTGAACCGGAACGGCTTCTCTCACAGCTCCATGAGCTCGGATTTTTGGCGGATCCCTTCCTCGCTTCTCAGCTAGCACTCTTTCGCTCAGCACCATCAGATGGGATTCGTTCGCTCCTGCTCGAGGGCCCCCCCGGGGTTGGGAAGAGCTTTCTCGCTTCGTGTTTCGCTTCGTTAACGGACTCCGCATTAGTCCATTTTCAGAGTACGGCGGAGAGCTCCGGCGAAGAGCTTCAGGAACTGCTCGCAGACGCCTTCCTCCGTTCTCGGAAGGAGAAGGTTTGCCTCCTTATTGAGGATATTGATGCCGGCGGACGAGAGCTTGAGGGGGCGCTCCTTCGTCCTTTGCAGGAAGGTGTTTCCGTGCGTTCTCATGAAGAACCGATCGTTGCGGTTCGTGAAAATCTGATGGTCATTCTCACCAAGGGAGAACACCGAAACCTGAGTGATGCCCTCTTGCGACGGCTTCATATCATAGAGCTCTGCCACCTCTCCGAAGAACTTGAGCACCAAGCACTGGCGACGGGCGATGGAAGTCCGTTCATGAAGAATCTCCTTGCCGTGGCCGGGGTCTTGCGAGCTGCGGATGATGCCTATCCGATAGAACGTCCCCCCTCCTCCGAAGAGCTTCGCCGCACCGCTACTCACCTCTCTCAGCTTCTCGAGTGGGGTGGGAAAGATCCCTCTTTTATTGGTCAGAGCGTTTTCCTGCTCCTCGTAAAATCTGAAAGGGATCGAGAGGAGTTTTTAAACTTGCTCCGCTATCACCCTTTCTTCGCCTCGGCAGATGGCCGAGAGAGCCGCAATACTTCTGATCACGAACTCTTTGGACGGCTAGGAAATGTGCTCTTGCGAGGTCTCCCCGGTTTTTTCTCTTCAGGTGGCGAGGCTCACTATGAAGCAGTGCAAGGGAGTTGGAACCAGCTCGGCGCACCCCACGAGTTGACCCAAAAGCTTGCTCATGTTGGGTATGAGTGTCTGCCATTTAACGCGCAGCAGATCTCCCTCTTGCTCGGAACTCCAACAGAGAAGGTTCGCTCTCTCCTGCTTGAAGGTCCCTCTGGATGCGGAAAAAGTTTTATGGCGAAGTGTCTCGCCAAGATCGTTGGAGCTGAGATGTTCTGCCTCAGCTGTTATCCGGGAATGGATAGTGGCGCACTGGCCGAGCGACCATCGCAGATCGGTTTATTGGAAGCACAAGCGGGATCACGAAAGGTTACCCGTGAGAACCTCGTCGAACTGAGTGTGATTGCAAAGGCGTTCCTGAAGTCTCAGACTCAACCGGTCCTCCTGCTCGTTGATGAGCTGGATAAGGCGGGACCGGAGATCGACACCTTCTTCCTTGGGCCACTCCAGGATGGCACGATTTGGTGTCAGTCTCGCTCTCCTATCGATGCCGATCTGGAGAATCTTCTCGTCATCTTTACGAAGAACGACAACCGAGTGCTCGATCAGGCGCTTCTTCGACGGCTTCACCCGGTCCGGATGACGTATCTCGATTCGACCCTCGAAACAAATATCCTCTCTCGTCACTGTAATCCCAAGCTCGTTGCGAACCTCGTTTCGGTTGCGGATCGGATGAGACAGAGCGATGGATCGTACGAGTTCGAGCGGCCCCCTGCTCCGGAAGAGCTCCTCACGGCGGGACGGTATCTTTCAAAGCTCTTGGAGTGGGGAGAGGTAGAGTTCGCTGAAGCTGGTCGAAATATCTGGGCGATCATTTCGAAGTCAGAACACGACCGAGCTGTCCTCGATCACATGCTCCGCTTTCACCCTGACTTTGAAGATCCACTGACTCCCGATAGTCGAAATGCTCCGCAACACGAGATCCATGCTCGGCTCGGGCGGTGGGTGTTAAAGGGATTGGTGGACGATCCTCTTGATGAACTCCGAGAAGACGCCTGGCTGCAAACTGCCAGTGAGTATTCATAGACTCATCTCATCACTCTCAAACTCCGTTGCTGCGCTTTCTCGGTATGAGGGGTAGCGAAAGGTGTAAGAGAGGGTCTCTTTGACGAGGGCGTTTGAAACCCGTTGATTGAGGGTGAGCCGTCCCGCTTCTCGGTGCAATTCTTCGTTCGTGATCTCCTGGGGTTCTGGGAGGGAGAACCGCTCACGGTAGAAACGAACAACCTCACTGGCGAGGGTGGGTTCATCGTCGTTGAGATTGAACACCGGTGGAAGGGGCTTCCGGGCGGCGAGCGAGGCGAGCAGCACACCGGTAATGTCATCGCGGTGTATCCGATTCGTGTATCGAGTGGTTTCGCTCGGAAGGCGGTAGGCGCCCCGCTTCATCCGTGGCCCCATTCCCCGTCCCGGACCACAGATGCCAGAGAGTCGAAAAACCGTTAGCCGGTCGCCGAGTACCGCGCGGTAACACTGTTCGACGGCAACCCTCGCTCGTGATCGATCAAGAAACGGCGTACAGGAGCTCTCCTCTGTGACCCATTCTCCGTCCCGCTTTCCGTACACTCCGGTGGTGCTGAGGTAGAAAAATCGCAAAAGATTTGGCGGAAGGGCGGCAATGATGTGCTCTGCGCCTTGGGTCGGAGAGCCGTTATGAATCGGGGGGACGCTATCGATCACCGTCTCAAGCGATGGATAGCGGTGAAGGAGCTCTCTCACCGGAGTCTTTTCTGAGAGAGAGACCAGCTCCGCCGTATAGCCCAGCCTCGTAAAGGCCTCCTGCTTCTCCGCAGAAGTCGTCGTCAGAACGAATGTTCCCGGCGTCAGATGTTGCGCCAGATGAGAGAGGCAGTAGCCCCCACCGAGGAGGAGAAGAGTCGGATTGTTCACAGCTTCCTTTATATGCCTAACAAAAAAGTGCCAAAGAGAAGATCTTTTTTCTAGTTGGTGCAGTATGTCACAGAAGATTCAGAAATGGGGAGGATTCCCCTTCCATTTCGGGAGATCTCCCTGCTTTCTCGGTGGAGGAATGTAGGCGGAGATTAAAAACCGTGGGAAAATAGGAGAGAGTTACCCTTCAAGGATGATGCCGATGAACTCTCTTCACCCAGATCCTCACGTCTCCGTTGTTGTTCCCACTATTGGCCGTTCCAAGAGGCGTTATACCGCGGGGAAAGAGGATTCCGTCGAAAGCACTGAGGGGGCTTTTCTGTACGAACGGTGTTTCGCTCAACGCCTCTCGGATCTCCACGAACAGGGGCGCTACCGGCGTTTTGCAAACCTTGAGCGTGAGGTGGGGAAGTTTCCCGTCGTGCACCTTCACGAATCAGAGCTACGAGAAGGGGAGGAGGGTCTCACCTTTGACGAGAACGATGCTCGTGAGGTGGTGGTGTGGTGTAGCAACGATTACCTCGGAATGGGACACCACCCAGCAGTGTTGGAAGCGATGCATGCGGCACTGGATTCGTACGGAGCCGGCTCTGGGGGAACCCGTAATATCGCTGGCAATAGTAGCTCGATCGTCGTGCTCGAAGGAGAGCTCGCCGATCTCCACGATAAGCCGGCAGCCCTCGCATTCTCCTCTGGGTATGTGGCGAATGTCACCGCCCTCTCAACCCTGGCAAAGATCCTCCCGAACTGCGTTGTGTTCTCTGATGAAGAGAATCACGCCTCGATGATTCAGGGGATCCGGGGAAGTAAGGCAGAGAAGCATATATTTCGACACAACGATCTTGCGCACCTTGAAGCACTGCTGAAGGAGTGCGATCCGCAGAGACCAAAGATTGTGGCCTTCGAATCGGTGTATTCAATGAGCGGTGATTTCGGTTTTATCGAAGAGATCTGCGAGATCGCCGAACGGTACGGAGCGCTCACCTATCTGGATGAAACGCACGGAGTCGGGTTGTACGGACATAAGGGAGGCGGTTACGCGCAGGAGCTTGGTCTCACCGATCGAATCGACGTTATTCAGGGGGGTCTTGGAAAGGGGTATGGTGTGGTCGGTGGCTTTGTTACTGGCTCTCGAGCGGTGATCGATGTGATCCGGAGTTACGGAACGGGGTTCATCTTTACGACCTCTCTTCCACCGGTTATCGCGGCAGGTGCTACCGCGTCCATTCGGCACCTCAAGGAGAGTACGCAGGAGCGTGCTGCGCATCAGCAAAACGCTCAGACGCTGCGCGAACTTCTCACGACAGCCGGCTTCCCAGTGCTCGAGAGTCCGAGCCATATCATTCCTTTAATGGTCGGCGACTCGGAGAAGTGCTCCGCAGTGAGTGAGTATCTCCTCCGCCAAGAAGATATCTACATCCAACCGATTAACTATCCCACGGTTCCGGCGGGAACGGAGCGACTCCGGATCACTCCAACCCCGCTCCACACACGATCGCAGATGGAAGCCCTTACCGCTGCACTCTTCTGCGCGTGGGAAGAGTTCGATCTTTCACTCTCCCCGGAAAGTGGGGGGAGAGCCCCTGCAACGACGTAGCGTTTTCGTTTCCTCGGTAGACTATGAGTGAATCTCAGTGGATATTCTCTCCGGGTGCATCGGCTCCTGGCCTTCCGCTCTTGGGAAGGACGGTTGTGGTTACCCGTCCTGAAGGCCAGGCAAAAAACTTTGTTGAAGAACTCCGGAGATCCGGGGCAACCGTTGCGCTTCTTCCGGCGATCGCGGTCGTGGAAGAGGGCGGTGGAGGGTTTGTCGAGACGATTCAGCAGGGCCCAACCTATGATTGGGTGATTGTAACGAGTGTCAATGGTGTTCGAGCTCTCGAACGAGCCCTGCACGAATCGGGCACGGGAAACGATCTGCTCGCTTCGTGTGCATTCGCCGCGATCGGACCAGCCACCGCGGCGGCGCTTACCGCTCTTGGATATACTGCACAGGTAGTCCCAGAGCGGTATATCTCTGATGAGATCCCCGCACTGCTCGGAGATCTGGAGGGGAGGCGGGTACTCCTTCCGCGAGCGGATAAAGCGAGAAAAGCCCTTCCGAAACTGCTTCGAGAACGAGGTGCTGAAGTGACCGAGACCGTCGCCTATCGCATTGTTTCAAATGAAGATCCGGAGGTCTTCTGTGCCCTCCAGCACCTCGCGGACAGGGGCGTGCCAGACTACCTCACCTTTACGAGTCCGACGACCGTTGAAGGATTTGCAGGCCTTCTTGAACGAGCGAATCTCCTCCACTGGCTCTCTGAGATACCGGTTGTCTGTATTGGACCGATCACTGCCGCGGCCGTGGAGAAACGAGGAGTTCACTCCGTGTGCATCGCCGATGAGTACACCACTGGAGGGCTCCTAGACGCGCTTATCTCGGCTGAGTTAGGATTGCAGCGAGAAAGAGAGAACAGGAGGGTCGAGAAATGAAGAGTGATTGGCGAGTAGAGCGGCGAGCACAACTCGCGCATGCTCCATTTCTCCAGGCATGCAGGAAGGAGAAGAGTTCACACACTCCGGTGTGGTTGATGCGTCAGGCCGGGCGGTATCAGGCAAAGTACCGTGAGATTCGGGCAAAGTATTCGATGTTGGAGTTGTGCCAGCATCCAGAGGAGGTGACCCGAGTAACCCTCCTCCCGATCGAACAGTTCGGAATGGATGCTGCCATTCTCTTCTCCGATATAACGATCCCGTATCTCGGGATGAATATCGATTTTGATATCGTGCCTGGGGTTGGACCGGTGATCGAGTCTCCACTCAAGGATGAAGCTGATGTTGGACGGCTCGAGAAGTTCTGCTCCAAGGAGCAGCTTTCTTTTGTGGGAGAGGCCATTCAACTTCTGACACGAGAGCTGAAGGTGCCACTGATCGGATTTGCGGGAGCGCCGTTTACCATGGCGGCCTATCTCATCGAGGGGAAACCTTCGAAAGACTTTAAGAACGTTCGGAAGTTTCTCTTTCAACAACCCGATGCGTGGCACACCCTGATGAGTTACCTCACCGATATCACGATCGATTACCTCAAGATGCAGGTTGATGCTGGGGTTGATGCGCTACAGGTCTTTGATAGCTGGGTTGGAGCGCTTCATCCCCGCACGTACGAAGAGTATCTTCTTCCTCATATGTCACGCCTTTTTACGGCCCTTGGCTCCACGGGAGTACCACTGATCCATTTTGGAACAGGAACAGCGTCGCTCCTCTCACTGATGCGCCGCGCTGGGGGGGATGTGATCGGGATCGACTGGAGAACGCCGTTACGTGAGAGCTGGGATGCTCTTGGCCGGGAGTGTGCGGTACAGGGGAACTTTGACCCGGCGGTGCTCTTTGCCGACACAACTCGGATTCAGCAGGAAGCCGACCGGGTGCTCAAAGAGATCGGAGGGGAGCCGGGACATATTTTTAACCTTGGCCACGGAGTCCTCCCCGGGACTCCGGAAGATCATGTTCGTTTTCTCGTTGAGTACGTTCAGGAGACGACCGCAGGCGCATGAAGTTCGCAATCGTTGGAGGAGGGATCTCCGGTCTCTCTCTCGCCTATTTTATTGAGCGTTCTTTTCAGGAGTGGGGTACTCCGTGTGAGATCGTGCTCTTTGATGATCACTCGCGGCTTGGAGGTAAGGTCGGTACTCAAGCAGTGTGGGGATGTGCCGTGGAGGAGGGAGCGGACTCCGTGCTCTTGAAGAGCGATTCGCCACTCGATCAGCTCATCACTCACCTGAACCTCTCTGATCAGGTCATCTCACCGCGACAGCGGAGCTTTGCAATTCAGAGAGATGGAGTGCTCCACGAGGTGCCACTCGGTCTTCTGAAGGGCTTTCCTCAGAACCTCGCTGCACTGTGGCGGTGTTCCTTGATCTCTCCGCTTGGGAAATGCGCAGCAACCCTGTCACCGCTCGTGCACGGATCTACCGCGCTATTTCATCGCTATACGGGGCAAGAGACGTCACAACGGGATATCTCGATTGCGGAAGGATTGCGAAGAAAATTCGGGAGTGAAGTCTCTCGGTATCTCTTTGAAACAGTATTCGGAGGAATTCATAGTGGCGATGCCGAGCAACTCAGTCTT
>JALEGQ010000008.1 GCA_022763385.1 bacterium | reverse complement strand
CAACCAGTGCCTGTGGCTCGGCGTTTCCAATATCTTCACTGGCAAAGATGATCATCCGACGGAGGAGGTATCGGGGATCTTCACCTGCTTTGATCATTCGAAAGCCAAAATAGAGCGCTGAATCGAGATCTCCAGCTCGCATACTCTTAATAAAGGCCGATACCGTATCGAAGTGCTGATCTCCAGATCGATCATACAGGATATGAGGTGTCTGTTGGAGATATGCTTCGACGGAAGAAAAGTGCTCCTTGGCCCTTGTGTACTCTTCAATAGTACGGAGCAGTGCACGGGCATCTCCTTGCGCTGCTCGCAAGAGAAGTGCCTCTTCTTGCGGAGAGACGGAGATGTTCTCTTCTTCGCACGCCCGCCGAAGGAGCGGGATCAGCGATTCCTCTCCAAAGCCGGTGAGGTGGATGACCTGACACCGCGAGAGGAGTGCTGCATTAAGAGAGAACGTTGGGTTCTCGGTTGTCGCACCGATAAAGGAAAGAGTGCCTCTTTCGATCCACGGCAGAAGCACATCTTGTTGAGCAGCATTGAACCGGTGAACTTCATCAAGAAAGAGGAGGGTCGGTGTGAGAGAGTTCTGTGCCTGCTGGATGATCGTTCGGACGTCCTTAACCCCAGCAGCGACGGCAGACATCTCATGAAACCTCGCCTTACAGGCCGCTCCAAGCGCACGAGCAAGGGTGGTTTTTCCTGAACCAGGAGGGCCCCACAAGATGAGAGATGGAGGAGAGGGAACCTTGCTCCTCCACTGCTCGAAGAGCTGAGAATCGAGCCCAGGGGGAAGGAGCATCTCGTGGAGCGATCGAGGACGCAGACGCTCCGCAAGTGGGCTACTTCCGAGGTTGTTATGGAAAAGACCTTGTTCTTCGGGTGACATCTCCCAAAGCGCTCCATTCTCCTTCTATGGAGCTACTACCTTTCGGATCTTCCTCGCCTCTTCTGGCGTTGTGTTCTTGGCCTCTTCGAAGATGCGTTGTGGTGGGCTGCGGAGATCCCACACGAGGCCGAGCCACGAGAGTACCTTGAGGGTGTAGTGCGAGATGTCGATCTCCCACCAGTAGAACCCCTGTCGCTCTGAGCCGGGATAGCGGTGGTGGTTGTTGTGCCATCCTTCCCCGAGAGTAATAAGCGAAAGGAACAAGTTGTTTCGACTGTCATCGGTGGTTTGAAAACGCCGTGAGCCAATAAGGTGAGTGAAGGAGTTAATGCAAAAAGTTCCGTGATAGAGGAGTACGGTGCTCATGAAAAACCCCCAGATCAACATCTGAAATCCTGACGTCTCGAGCTCCGGAAAGTATGTGTTGAGGACTACTCCAAGTGTAAAACAGAATACTCCAAGAAGTGTTGGTGGGATCCAGTTGTAAGCATCAAGAGCACGAAGTTCCGGATATTTCATGAGATCTTTTACGAGGTCATGACGGGTGTGGATAAACTGCTTACTTAATATCCATCCAACATGAGCATAGTAAATGCCCGAAACGAGAGGGGAGTGAACATCCTCTGGTTGGTCAGAGTGCTGGTGGTGATGGCGGTGATGAGAGGCCCACCAAATAGGACCCTTCTGGCCCGAGCTCGCGCCAAGAAATCCGAGAAGGAACTGAAACCAACGACTCGTTTTGTACGTCCGGTGAGAGAAGTACCGGTGATATCCGCCGGTAATGGCAAACATCCGAATGAAGTACAGCGCAATACACACCGCGACCGCCACCCAACTCACCTCGGTGAAGAGAGCAAAAAGGCACATCAGGTGAACTCCCCAGAAGAGATATTGCCGTACGGCGTAGTTAATCCCCTTCGTATCGTCGTCTATATCGCCCTGAAACATATGGTATCCTTACTTCGTGCCACGGTATTTTTGTGAACGCTCTATTTGTACCGTATTTCAGCCCCTCTCGGCAACGGATCGCCGTGATATGAAGACGGGCTGATCGGGGGTAATCGGGGAGACTCGGGAGGGGATAGGGCTGCGATGGTCACTGCCGAGAGTGTGCAACGAAGCTGAGCAGCTCTGAGAACAGTTCTGGGCGGCTAATCAGCCTCGGCACCTTGTTCTGCCCCCCGAGCTTTCCACGGGACTCCATCCAGCGAGAGAAAAAACCGGGAGGGACGATTTCAACCTCAGGAGCTCGGAGGCCGAAGCCCTCAGCGCGGTGTGCTTCGTAGTCTTCGTTACGTTGAGAGAGTCGGGAATCTATCACCGCACTCATGCGTGAGGGGACCCCGGTTTTTTCGAGGTAGGCCTGGTAGGAATCCTCTGAGAGCTCAATGACATAGCGATGTCCGCCGAGCTCGCCCTTCGACTCCGGAAAGATCGCGCCGACCGAATAGTCCGTCGCCGAGAATTCCTCTTCTGAGAGAGCTGCGTGTACGGCGTCCTCTACCTCCTCGGCGATCAGGTGTTCTCCGAAGGCTGAGAGCGTGTATGAGGTGCGACCTGTGATCAACACCCGAGGAGGCGCAAGACTGACGAATCGCACGGTATCGCCAATCAGGTAGGACCAGAGCCCGGCGCAAGTCGTAAGGACGATGGCGTAGTTTATATCTTTCTGAACATTGCCAATCCAGTGTCTCGTTGGATTTGGAGACTCGAGTTCCTCGACGGGGATAAACTCGTAGAAGATATCCGTGTCGAGCAACAAACGAAGACCTTCGCCATATCCCTGATCGGCAACGCCGATAAATCCCTCACTCGCGGGGTATACTTCGCGGAGCTCTGCATTGCTCCCCTCGAGGAGCTCGGTGAATTGTTGATGATATGGAGTGAAGTTCACCCCACCGTGAATTACGAGTTCGAGGTTCGGAAAATATGAAGAGAGTTTGCGCGGAAGCTCAGGTTTCAGCTGTGCCAGAGTATCGATAAAGATGAGCATCCACGAGGGAACACCACTAATAGTTCGGATATCTCTCTTTAAACACTCTTCCGCCAATCGGTGAATCTTCTCATCCCAATCGCTGAGGAGGGCAAGTTCTTCATCTGGAAAGTAGCGGGGTTTAATCCACCACGGAAGCTCCTTCACCGAGATTCCACTCAGGTCACCACTCATAACCCCAGGAGCCTCTTCCCGAAACACGGTGCTTCCGCCAAGCATAAAATTGAGACCTCCCAGGAGCTGAGACTGCGGGCGTTGCGTCACATGGTGTACGAGGAGATCCAGGCCTGCTTTCGCATTTGATGCCGACATCTCTTTGGTGTAGGGGATGTACTTTGTGGTGCCGGATGTCGTTCCAGAGCTCACGGGGAAGTACGTAATCAGTCCTGGCCAGGTACAATCTTGAAGCACTGGAAATGCCGGCTTCCAGTACTCCTGCCAAAAATCTTCGTACTTTCGGATTGGCACCGCACTCTGATAGTCAGCCACGGTACGGAGAGAAGAGAAGCTGTGGTCTCGTCCAAACGAGGTGCGGGAAGCATGGGCGCAGAGTTTGTGAAGAACCTTTCGCTGCGATGTAACGGGGTCTTGCTTCTGCAGTTGTCGATTTCGATACCAACTATAACCATGAAGAAAGGGAGTGAGATTCAGCATAGTGATTGCCTACCGAGGGGAAGGTGGAACCGCATCGACCCCAAGAGAGCTTCGCCCTCCATCGTCAAGTCCCGCCAGGTGAGAAATATCGTTCAGGGAATATTCACAAACCTCTCCCCTGCTATCGAGAGAGAAGGTGGAAACCGACATGTTGTGGAGATCTGTTCGGAGGAGCTCTTCCAGTGAGGTTTCGGTGAGGTGTGCAATCATCGCTCGGAGGGTTCCTCCGTGAGAGAGCACGAGGACATGTTGTCCGAGATGTTCAGCGATAATGCCATCGAGAAATTTTCGGGTTCGTTCGGAGAGATCTTCAAAGTTCTCTCCACCGGGCGGGCGGAACTCGATTCGTGATTGCTGTGCTTGCTGAAGTGCGTTCAGGTAGTGCTGCCCCTCCTTTCCTTCAAGAACTCCGAAAGAACGTTCTCGAATGAGTGGAGTATACACCACCGTGTCGGACCTCTCTCGAAGGAAGGGGGTAAGAGAGTCGCGGGCGCGCTTGAGGTCACTGCAGTAAAGGGAGTCTGGAGCGAGCGAGGTAAAGTGTGAGGCAAAACGCTCTGCTTGAAGTATTCCGAGTGGAGAGAGTTCCCCAGGTTGCTGTCCCTGGATAATGTTCGAGGAATTTTCAACGGTCTGGCCGTGGCGGACAAGAGAGAGCTTCATACCCAAAAACGCTATAAGAAGCGCTGCTACATTTCAAGCAACGCGGGATCTTTCTTTCCCCTTTGCGGGAGAGGCAGAATTCGTGTGGAATGAGAGACAGAATCTCTGTACGTGGCATGGCTTTTACCGAGGAATCATTGTCTCTCCTTTCTGAGCTCTCCTTTCTTTTTGCACTCTGTCTCCTGCCCATTCACGGCATAGGCCAACGGGCCCTTGGAAGGCTTGTGCTCGTTTTTCTTCTTGAGGCTGAAGAAGATGGGAACCAGCGAAGTGCCACGAAGTTTGGGGGCACCGTTGAGTACGTTACCGGGCTATTGGTGTATCTCCTCGCTCTGCTCGTGACGAAGTCCGTCGGAGTTCCCTGGTGGGGAGCGACCTTTCTTCCGTATTTTCCCCTGGGAGTGGTGTGCTTTTCCTCCTCGCTTTATCGCCCAGTTTTTTCGGGAGTGCATCGCATATCAGGGAAAGGTAAGGACGAACAAGAGTTCCTCTGGAAGTTCCCAGCCCTCTCCGTAAATCATGCCGTATGGTTGGCAGTTCACGGAGTGCTTGGAATAACGCTTTTTGACACGGCAGGTGGAGAGATATCAACGCCGTGGAAGAATAACTACGGTGACCTTCCATTTCACATCGGCATGATCTCTTCTTTCACCTGGACAGAGAATTTTCCCCCGATGCAGTTTATCTTTTCTGGTTCGGCGCTTTCCTACCCCTTCCTTATAAACCTGTGGACTGCCTCATTGTGGCACTGGTCCCCCTCTTACTATCTGCTCTTCCTGATATTTGCTTTTCAGTGGATCATCCTCTGGGAAATTCTTTACCGAGTCTTTGGCGGAGACAGGAATTGGGCCATGCCGTGGCTGGTACTCTTGGGAGGCGGTACGTTTTTTACCCTCGGTGAAAACTCCGGCCAGTTGATTTCGCAAGGGTACGGGTATACTACCTTCCTCTCTACCATATGGGTTCCGCAACGAAGTGCACTCTTTGGAATAGCTGTTGCCTCAGTAACGCTCTCACTCTTTCTCCATTGGCAAAAACATGGCGGGAGAAACTCTCTTCGAGTAGCCGGCTTTCTTCTCGGACTCTCGCCGCTGGTTCATACGCATATCTGTCTCGTTGCAGGAGTTTTCATCCTCGCTTCGCTCTCTCTCTCGTACTGTACAGAACAGAGATGCTTTCGAGAGTGGAGAGAGGATCTCTTCTCATTTCTTGGATATGCATGTCTCGCACTCCACGCAGCGCCGTTTCTGCTGGAGAAGCACTCCTTGCTCTCATGGAATGCTCAGGGATTTCTTCCCCGTTCCTCGGATCTTGAGTTCATGGAGCTGCTGATGCTTGGAGGTAAGAATCTCCTTGCTCCCCTGCTGCTTCTCCTTGTTCTTTTCTTCTTATCGCAGAGAAGAAGCAATGTAGTGCTTCTCTCTGCCCTCGCAGTGCTCTTCTGGAAGCTGAGGCTATCGGTGTGGGAGTGGGACCAATTTAAACCCCTGCTTGGTATTGTGCTTATTGCGCTGCTCCTTCTCCGTGATGTGGTGTGCCGACGCCGAGTGTTACTGTTTTTCCTTTTTCCACTTCTGACCCTTCCTTCTCTCTACGAGACGGGAGCTCTTCTCCTCCAGCGCCAAAAATATGTGGTCTTTGACCGAGAAAAAGTCATCCTAGCTCGCCACTTGCAAGAGACCCTCCCGAAGCAAGCTATTCTCGCTGCTGCCCCCATTCACAACTCGCCCGCCGTCCTCACCGGAAGGCAGCTCTACGTCGGTTATACCGGATGGCTCTGGTCACACGGGTACTCCTACGAGTCCCGTCTCCAGCGGATGAAAGCGCTTACTCCATGCTCTGCGGAGAGCATCTGTCCGACCCACCTGCTCTGGACCGCAGAAGAGCGTCGCTTCTGGAACCGAGCGACCCCCCCAGCACGAGGCCTCATCCCCCTTTCCTCGACGCTCTTTCGATTCCCCCACAAACCGAACCAAACGGGTGTCAGACACCCATGAGGTTTTGCCCTAAGTGGTTGCTTTGGTTGATTATTTATTGGGGGCTTGGTACCATTTTCGTTCGATTTTAGGAGGATGTGCATGGCAAAGAAGAAGGGCATCTCTGGTTTTCCGGAGTGGCTCCCGGAGCAGAAACGGCTTGAGGATGAGCTGATTCGGCGGGTGCGGGCGCTGTATGAGAGCCACGGATTCGTTGCTATTGAGACCCCTGCGGTGGAGTTGATTGAGACGCTCACCTCAAAGGGGGTGGTGGACAAGGAGATCTACGCCCTCCGACGGTTAGCGGCAGAGGGAGAGAGTGAGGCGGAGTTGGGGCTTCACTTTGATCTCACCGTTCCGTTTGCTCGATATGTGGCCGCACATTTTAATGATCTCGTGTTCCCCTTCAAGCGGTACCAGCTTCAGAAGGTCTGGCGGGGTGAGCGGCCTCAGAAGGGGAGGTTCCGAGAATTCTATCAGTTCGACATCGATATCGTAGCAAGAGATACCCTTCCGCTCGCCTGTGATGCGGAGGTTATCTCTGTTTTGGGGAAGGCTCTTCTGGCACTAGAGATCGGAACGCCACGATTGAAACTCAATAACCGAAAGCTGCTTGTCGGCTACTATGAAGGACTTGGAGTTCCGGAGACGGAGATCCCGGCGGTGATCTCCATTATCGATAAACTGGAGAAGATCGGTGAAGGGGAGGCTGCTCGACTCCTCTCTGAGCTTCCGCTTGGTGATTCGGAGCGACAACGCATCCTTGAGTTCTCGACTCATCGAATTGCTGGAGCTGATTTTAAGAGTTTTGTTGAAGGGTGTGATCTTGGGAGTGAGCTCGCAGAAGAGGGGGCAGAGGAACTGGTCACCATTCTCGCGCTCGTACCAGAGCAGCTCCTTCCCTATATTGAGGTTCAGCTCCAGATAGCCCGTGGGCTTGATTACTATACCGGAACAATTGTTGAGAGTGAGATCGTTGAGCACCCAGAGTTCGGTTCGGTAGGAAGCGGAGGCCGATATGAAGATCTCGTGAGTAAGTATCTTTCCAAGAAGGTGCCCGGTGTTGGGGTGTCGCTGGGTCTCACTCGGATCATGGATCTGATCCTCCGCAATGACCTGCTCCCTCTTCCGAGTCAGTCTCCCTGTCGTGTGCTCGTTACCGTATTGAACGAAGCCGAGCGTCCAGCGGCAGAGTCGTTTGGGGAGAGTCTTCGATCTGAAGGTGTATCGACCGAGGTGTTTTTTCGCTCTCCAAAGCTCGGAAAGCAGATTGATTACGCCCACAAGAAAGGGATTCCCTACGTGGTCTTTCTCGGAGAAGAGCAGTCGGTGAAGGTTCTTGCCACGGGTGAACAGGTTTCTTTTGACGCGCTTTCTGAGCTGTTCTCCTTGCTCAGAAAGTAAGTTTTTTTCAATTTGGTGATCTGGCAAGGAGGGCAGTTCCCAAGAGTTCGTCTTGGAGCAATGCTATTGGCATGGAGATTGCTAGCCATGAAAGTTGCTAGAGAAACTAGCGAATCCTGTATGAAATGAGTAAGGAGTTCGGGGTGAAATGAGAAAAGTAGTAGATTTTTGGAGAGCAGCCTCCCTCAGTTTTTTCGTTATCTTGTTTTTTGCTGGAGGGGCTTCAGCTTCACCGGACACAGATATCACGCTTGCAGAAAAAATAGTTGCGGAAGAGTTCGCAATGATTGCTGACAGTATTGACGGAGGAGAGGGGGCTGAAGGGCTCTGTGAGTGCTCCATGGAGGCGATGGAAGAGGCCATTCTTGGAGAGGGATCTGGCTCATACATGGGCAGAGTTTTTTACGAATGCAAAGATTTCTTCGGACGGGTTTTTGCGTCTGGAGCAACCCGTATACTTCATGTGTGTACTCTTGATATTGAGCAGTGGTGTGGGGAAAAGATGGAAGAGGTAGAAACGAAGTTTAAGGAGGCCCATCCTCTCCATGCCCTGGGTTGTAGCTACCGGTGCGAGGCTATCGATAATTGTACTGGCGAAGAGTACAGATTCGGTGGTGACTTTTAACCTGAGGATTTAGGTGGCGTGATCGGTGACCGATTTCTTCGAGCATTTCGAGCCTCCAGGCGGTATATTCCTCCGGTTCCGTAATCGGCGTAATAGAGCTCACCGTCTTCGTCTTCTCCAAAGGTCGAGATAAAGGCGTCGGTGTCTCGTATCGGGGTAGCGAGTCGACCCGTAGAGGCCTCGCTCTCTTCGAGAACAAAGATTCGCCCGGAGATGAAGTCTCCGAAAAGGTATCGTCCAGAGAGCGAGAAGAGTGCTTCTCCGCGATAGACGTACCCTCCCGTAACGGAGCGACCAAGCTCTCGACCGTACGCGTGGACGGGGAGGGTGAGCCCAGTGGAGTCACATCCCTCAACCACACACTGAGTGCCCTCCATCGTTACCCAGCCGTAGTTTTCACCGCGAACTACTCGATTAATCTCCTCAAAGCTCGATTGGCCAACATCACCCGTCCAGAGCTCTCCGGTGGTTCGATCAAAGGCCGCTCGCCACGGGTTTCGAAAGCCGTAGGCGTAGATCTCGCCCCGCTCTCCACCGCTGCTCTCAGCAAATGGATTGTCGGCTGGGATCTCGTACGGAGTCTCGTCATCGGTATCGATGTCAATTCGGAGGATTGAACCAAGCAGCGTGGTAGGATCTTGTCCATTCGCTTCGGGATCGAGTTGGCTCCCGCCGTCCCCGAGAGTGACATAGAGATACCCATCAGCACCAAAGAGCAGGGAGCCTCCGTTGTGGACCGCGGAAGGTTGTTCCACCGTGAGGATCTCCTTGCGAGTGGTGGGATCGAGGGCGTCCTCATTTTCGTCGTCGACAGTAAAACGCTCGACAACGGTACTTCCCGTCTCGTCGGTAAAGTGGATAAAAGCATACCCGTTCGTCGCATACTCCGGATGAAAGGCGATCGAGAGGAGGCCTCGCTCTCCTGAAGCAGTGGTACGGTCAGAAATATCAAGGAAGATCCCTTGAGCCGCACCTCCAGGCTGCACCACCTGAATCGTTCCCCCCTGTTCAACAAGAAACATTCTCCCTGAACCATCTCCCGCGGTCCGGATATCAACCGGTTGACGAAAGGAGAGTTCCGAAAAGACTTCGGTGAGGGTGATTTCGCTGTAAGGAAGTTTCTCGCGGAGTTCCTGAAAGAAGTTGCGATAGGAAAGAGTTTCTCCCCGTCTCCGACTCCGGAGGGAAACTCGCCGTACTCGACTCAGTGTTGTTTGGCCGTTGCACTGTTCCCGTACCCGAAAAAAAGCCCGTTTCTTCTGGCGCTGCTTTCCTCGACGAAGGGGAGAGAGTTCCTCGACAAGAAACACCGCCGCTTTGCTGCGGTTCTCGTCGATCTCCCACTCATGGAGGAGTGCGGAACCGCGCGGCGCTCTTCTCGCTACAGCCCTCCTTTTCCGTGCGCCATAAAGCTGGTACTGACACCGTTCCACTGCTGAGGCAGGTGTTACCGCAAACTCAAGTGTCTTACCTCGGTCGATCCGAGAGATTCGAAATGGAAGTGGAGAGGCAGAGAGATCGGGTACTTCGGCGAGTGCGAAGAGAACTGTAGTGAAAAAAAGAGCTCGAAGTGAGTTTTTCATAGCGTCTTTATCAAATGGCCTCCACCATAGTATACCTCACTCCTGGAGCCGCAGGAAGGACAAGGGGTTGGGTAGGGCTATACCACTACGATGAAAGTTTTTCATGAAGAGCATACGATTCCTACCGGTGGGCAGGGATTAGTGGAGTGCACAGCGCTCATTCACCAAACAGTAGCGCGTTCTGGTGTTCAGAATGGACTGTGCACTACCTGTCTTCTGCATACCTCTGCAAGTCTTCTCGTTCAAGAAAATGCCGATCCATCCGCGAGGCGTGATCTCGAGTACTTTTTTGCCAAGCTTGTGCCAGAAAACGATCCGGGATTTACGCATACTGCAGAGGGGCCTGATGATATGCCTTCGCATATCAAGGCAGCGCTTACTCAGACTTCGCTCAGTATCCCGGTGGTTCAGGGGGCACTCGTGCTCGGTACATGGCAGGGGATATACCTCTGGGAACACCGTGACGCTCCCCATCGCCGACGTGTTCTCGTTCATCTTTTGGGGGAAGGCTCATGAACATTCCCCTTTCAAAAACCTTTGCCTTGCCGGAGTGGATCTCTCCCTTTGTTAATGCTCGTGACCAGGTGATTCAAGAAGATCCCCTCTCGGTTGCCATTGAACTTTCGCATGAGAATGTCAAGCGTCGTACCGGAGGCCCTTTCGGATCGTTGATCACCGACGCCGAGGGGAGTTTGGTTTCAGCTGGGGTAAACATTGTCGTACCAGGACAAGACCCCTTGCTTCACGGTGAGGTGGTCGCGATCTCTCTCGCAGCTCAAGCGATGGGCTCCTTTGACCTCTCTTCGTTGACCCTTTTTACCAGTTCTCAACCGTGTGCGATGTGTGCGGGTGCGATCCACTGGGCTGGGATACGTCGAGTGCGGTATGCCGCCTCTTCTCGGGATGTTATGACTGCTGCTGGATTTGATGAAGGACCGCTTCATCCGGAGTGGAGCAAATGGAGCTCAAAACGTGGCTCCGATATTCAGCACCTCCTCTCCCATCAAGAGGCCGCAGTTCAGGTGTTACAGCACTACCGAGATAAAGGGGGGGAGATCTATAACGCGTGAAGATCAACCTTCTCTTGTGGAAAGTATCGGAGGGATTCTTTCTGGAGATACTCAAGGACCGCACGCTCTTCAGAGAGGTGCATGATGCCATTTTGTTCGGTGAGTCCGTGGGAGAGAAGCGGTGACCCTGGGCGAGCCTTCTGAAGCTCCTTAAAGTAGGACTTCCCGATGCGAAAGGTCCCCATACTCAGCTCTGAGAGGCTCTCTTCATCTACCGTCTCGGCGATATCTCGCAAGAGCTTGCCGTACTCTTCCCTCCAGTTCCCAAGAGGGATGATCGGATCAATGCAGATTCGGGTTCGATACCCATGAGCAGCAACCTTTGCAATGGCGCGGAGTCGACTCGCTGTCTTGGGAGTTCCCTTCTCAAACTGAGCAGCATACGGTTCCGGAGAGAGTGTCCACGCGAGGATGATTCCGGGGTGAGGCTCGGTGTGCAAGAGCGACTGAACGGCGACGCTCTTTGTTCGGACCTCGATAGTGAGCGGCTTGTTCCGAGAGAACTCTATCCACTCTCGAACATATCCGAAGAGATCTTCAATAGCGAGGAGATCGGTGTCATAGGAGAGACAGAGATACAGCGAGGGAAGCTTTTCGAGACGATCCAAGATGGCCTTCTGAAAATCCTCGCTATTAACGAATGCGACGAGGTGAGCAGAAGGAAACATCCCCTGGAGGTAGCAATACTCACAATCATAGATACAGTTCAGTGCGAGGGTGTTGTAGAAGAAGTTCTCTTCCCCAAAGTCGGGAGCGATATCACTCCCGTGATAGAGAAACTCATTCTCGCGTCTCGCAAGAATAAGTTGTTGACTCTTCTTCTGATCTCGAAATCGCTGCTGATTTCGATTAAAAACCTCCTTGTAGTGGGTGATTGGGATAACCGTCGCATCCGGAAAGCGAGACAGGATCTGCTCCGTCCGTTTATGCTCTCTTGCACTTTTTTCGACATAGATATGAGAGAGGGGCCGACTTCTCCCGCTCTTTCTCTCTTCTGAGTGCGATCGTTTTCGCACCTGATAGAGCTCTGGTGTTGGAGGGGAGAGTCTTTCGAGGACTCTGGAAAAAAGTTTCTTCTTTTGAACCTTTGTAGAGAGCTCCAGGTGGTCTGTACCGGCAAGAAGTTCTGGAAGGGGTCCTTCTGAGAGTGAAAGGAAGGCCATGGCCCTGTCGTTCAGAATCTTTTGTTGCGCTGAAGTGAGAGAACACCTTTCACGTACCATCTCAAGTTGAGTGAGATCCTTTCCTCGAAATAGTTGCTGTGCGGTCGTAGAGAGCTCTTGAGCGGATCGCGAGATCGCATCGGTGATCTCGGGAAGAGCTTGCGCTATACACGTCTGTATGGAGTCTCGAGTCAGCATCTCTGGAGCACAGTGGTCTGATATCACCTTAAAGAGATGAATCTGCTGCAATGGAATGAACTTCTGCGCTGCCTGAAAAAATCCAACTCCCTCCATATCTGAAACCGAGAACAGCTTGTCATCTTCTTCGAGTGTTGCGAGTGGTTTCTCAACGGAGATGAGACGTGCTGCAGGAAAGGGATGTCGTACTGTAAGGTCAGGAGAAAAAGTCTCACCAGTTTCACGGTCTACGATCTGTACGATACGAACAAGGGTGCCCAATGGATGATCTGGAGAGCCACCAGCAGTCCCGATATTAAAGACGGTGAGTGCTTTTTCGTGTACGGTACTATCGTGACACTTTCTTGCCTCTGAAAGGAGATGTTGAATGCCGTATGTCGTTCCGATAGCACTTGAAACTTTCCCGGTGCCGGTGATCACGAGTGCGATATCATCGCGCCGAAACAGCTCGCACGCCGTAACGGCGAGGTCACGCTTGAGCTTGAGGGCAGTGATAAAAGGCTCCGCCTCGGGGCGGAGAGCAACGACGATTAAACGCATCCTTGAAGTGTACACCTCAGGGGGGGAAGAGTGAAATCAAGGGAGTCTTATTCCGCTGGTGGGCACCCTCTCGTCTCGGTAGTTATCCCGGTGAGGGACCGGCCACACCTACTGGTCAGGGCGATCCGTTCAGTCCTTTCCCAATCATACCCTCATCTGGAGCTTGTGGTGGTTGACGACGGCTCCACTGAGGATCTCTCTGAGGCGGCACAACTGGTGAGTGAGGGGCCTCACCAGTTCCGGCGTATTCCACCTCAAGGGGTTTCTGCTGCTCGAAATGTTGGCATCCAGCACAGCTCAGGAGAGTGGATCGCCTTTCTTGATTCTGATGATCTCTGGAAGCCAGAGAAGCTCTCGGCGCAGATGCAGCTTCACGCGGAACATCGAGCACTTCGTATCTCCCAGTGTCAGGAAGAGTGGTTTCGAAACGGAACGTATCTTCCGCAGAAGGCGATTCACGAGATGCCTGATGGAGAGGCCTTTTATCGCTCTCTTCAACTCTGTTGTATCAGCCCCTCTTCGGTTGTTCTTCACCGGACAATCTTTGAAGATTACGGTGTCTTTGACGAGAATCTTCCCGTCTGTGAGGACTACGATCTCTGGATTCGAATCACACCACGGGAATCCGTCGGACTTGTTCGAGAAGTGCTCGTTACCAAGCACGGTGGGCATGAGGATCAACTCTCTCGGAGCGAGCCAGCGATGGATCGTTTTCGAGTGTATGCCCTCGCCAAGCTCCTGGCCGCACACGATGCCGACGAAATCCTCACGGTTGAGCAGGTTCAGGCTGCACAGGACGTCCTCCGGAGGAGAATTCAGATACTACAGAAGGGAGCCATGAAGCGAGACTCCCACGCTCTTCCACTCTATATTGAGCTGGAAGAGCAGTTTTCTCGCGGAAATTTTGCTGAGTGCCGCCGATGCTCGGTACAGCTCTTAGGAAAGCTCGGTGAAGGTTGACCTTTTATTGATGGAGCATGAGAATCTTCAGGTATGACAGAACAACATATTCACAGTACGACCATCTTGGCGCTTCAGCAGGCGGGGCGACTCGTACTGATCGGGGACGGACAGGTCACCCTCCACAACACCGTTTTTAAGCAGGGAGCCCGGAAAGTTCGGAAGATGTCTCATGGAGAGATTCTTGCTGGATTTGCGGGATCCGCAGCGGATTCATTCACCTTGTTTGAACGGTTTGAGAGCAAACTTGCAGAGTTTGGGGGCCAGTTGAGCCGAGCTGCGGTGGAGCTCGCAAAGGATTGGCGAACAGATCGAGCACTCCGTCGGTTGGAAGCGATGCTCATCGTCGGGAATGGAGACCATCTCTACCTCCTCTCTGGAATGGGAGATGTCATTGAACCCGATGACGGAGTACTCGCCATTGGTTCGGGAGGAAATTTTGCTCTTGCCGCCGCTCGAGCCCTTCTGCGCGCTGATGTTGGCCTTTCACCGCGAGAGATTGCAGAGCAGGCGATGACGATTGCCGCTGAGATCTGCCCCTTTACGAATGCACACTTTACGATTGAAGAGGTAGGAACAGATGGCGAGTAAGGGAGAGTTCTCCTCGATGAAAAAAGAGAGTGAAGAGGGAACCGAATCCCCGAATGCAAAGGAGTGTGCCCTCCGTGAGCTCACCCCGCCTGAGATCGTTGATCAGCTCGACCAGTATATTGTGGCGCAGAAGGAGGCGAAGAAGGCGGTAGCGGTTGCCCTTCGCAACCGTTGGCGGCGCATGCAGGTCGACGATGGCTTTCGTGATGAGATTACACCCAAGAACATCTTAATGATCGGCCCGACTGGAGTGGGAAAAACCGAGCTCTCGCGCCGACTTTCAAAGCTTGCCCGAGCCCCATTCGTCAAGGTCGAAGCCTCAAAGTTTACCGAGGTCGGATACGTTGGACGGGATGTCGAGTCAATTATCCGGGATCTCGTTGAGGTCTCCGTTGCGCTCGTAAAAGATGAGCAACAACAGCTCATCCGGGAGCGAGCCGAGCGAGAGGTGGAGGAAGAGATCCTCGATCTCCTCCTTCCCGGTTCACGTGAAGCTCCTGCTGGTGGTGACGGTGTTGCCGCCGAGGATCTTCTCTCCCATGAGGAGCGGCCTGTGGAAGAGAATCCCACTCGCGAGCGGTTGCGGAAACTGTTGGGTGAAGGAAAGTTTGAGGAACGTGAGATTGAGATAGAGCTCTCGAAGCCGGTAGCGACTCAGATGCAGGTCATGGGGCCACAGGGATTAGCGGAGATCGAGGGGCAGATCAAAGATCTCTTTACTAACATGGTTCCGCCGCAGAAAGAAAAGCGCCGGATGAAGGTGAAAGACGCTCGTGGAGTGCTGACCGAGCAGCTTCTGGAGAGTCTCGTTGATATTGAGCAGGTCACGGAGCTTGCTCTCGATCGGGCCCAGCAGAACGGGATCGTGTTTCTTGATGAGATTGATAAGGTATGTGGGAAAGAGTCCTCAAGTAAGGGACCGGATGTTTCTCGAGAGGGGGTGCAGCGAGACCTCCTTCCTCTCGTGGAGGGGTCAACTGTCGCGACAAAGTATGGTTCGGTAAGTACCGAGCATATTCTTTTCATTGCGTCTGGGGCTTTTCACATTTCAAAACCGAGCGATCTTATGCCGGAGTTTCAGGGACGTTTCCCGATCCGAGTTGAGCTTGAAAGCCTCTCTGCTGAACACTTCTACCGGATCCTCACAGAGCCGCGGAACTCGCTCACCCGCCAATACCAAGAGCTGCTCGCAGCAGAAGGGGTCGAGCTTGCGTTCGAAGATGATGCACTCCGAGAGATCGCTCGGCTTACGGAAGAGGTAAACCGCACCGCGGAAAATATCGGTGCTCGACGGCTACATACGATTCTTGAGAAAGTTCTTGAAGAGTTGTCTTTTTCTGCCCATGAAAAGAAGGGAACACGGGTATCGATTTCGATTGAGGATGTCAAAGAGCGCCTCTCAGAGATCGTACAGAATAGTGATCTCTCGAGATATATCTTGTAGCTGGTTGGTGGGGGTTCACATACGATGAAGATTATTCGTTTTGCTCAAGTATTCCTCCTGACCTTACTGGTGTACTACGCGGTCGTTGGCTTTTCTCAGGGGCCACTCTCAGGTTCTGCTGATGGTATTCGAACGGGGACAGTGCGACCCCGTTCTGTTGCCGAGCGTGGAAAGTTCACCGCTGAAGAGAGTTCGAATATCTCTCTTTTCGAAAATGCGTCGCCGAGTGTCGTCTACATCACCTCAATTGATATCGCCCTCCAGCGAAATCTCTTCTCGCTTACCCCACTAGAGATCCCGAGGGGGACGGGATCAGGCTTTATCTGGGATGAGAGGGGGTACGTGGTGACCAACTATCACGTTATTCGTGGAAGTAAGAAACTTCGTGTACGGCTTGCTGATCAGAGCGATTGGGATGCCCGCTTCGTTGGAGCAGAGCCAGATAAAGATATCGCTGTGCTGAAGATTGAGTCGCCATCGCAGAAGTTGCAAGCAATTCCCGTGGGAACATCACGGGATCTCCGGGTAGGACAGAAGGTGTTTGCTATTGGGAATCCCTTTGGGCTGGACCAAACTCTCACAACTGGTGTGATTAGTGGCATTGGGAGGGAGATTGCCTCGGCTACCGGACGACCGATTCAGGGGGTTATCCAGACCGATGCAGCGATTAATCCAGGAAACTCAGGAGGCCCGTTGCTCGATAGCGCGGGGAGACTGATCGGAGTGAATACCGCGATCTACAGTACTTCAGGGGGAAGCGCGGGAATCGGATTTGCGGTTCCGGTCGACACGGTAAATCGAATCGTGCCCCAACTCATTGCGTATGGGAAAGCCCGGAAGCCCGGCCTAGGAGTAGAGATCGTTGATGACTGGATTGCTCGTCGCCTCGGCATAGAGCGAGGTATTCTCGTTGCCAATGTTCCAGCGGACTCAGCAGCAAAGATCGCTGGCATCCGGGGAACGGAGGTTGACCGCTTCGGTCGAGTGAACCGCCTCGGAGATGTCCTGATCGCCCTGAATGACACCACCATAAATGATAACGACGACCTCTACCGAGCTCTTGACCGCTTCACGGTCGGGTCGCTCGTTACCGTCCGGTTCCTGCGAGAGGGACGAGAGCGCACGGTGCAGATTCGGTTGCGGGATATCTCTTCGTAAGAGTCCTCAAGCTTTTTATCGACTGAGCCCGAGTATCCACCCCGTGCTCTTTTGAAGAAAAACACTGGCATCTCTCTTTGTAATGTTCAGCGGGTGAGAGAGGTGCGTAAGCGGATCGAACGAGAGCGTGCCGGTGCCGGATACCTGTTGCACTACGACCCCTCCGCCGAGGGAGATAATCTCCAGGTGATTCTCTCCTTCTCGGAATCGGATCTCTTGGATGAAGATATCGCCTCCAGCGATGATGAGGTTCTTTCCGGTTGCAACCATCTGCTCACTGAGGGCGATGAACCCAGCTGATATGAGCACCATTCCCTCCTCAGGAGTCGTCAGATTTCGCAGTTCGATATTGGCGGTGGTTCGAAATGAGCTGGTCTCTTGCAGAGTATTCAGCTGGCAGTGAGTAACAGCAACGGGAGCAAATGGGGAGCGCAGGAGATAAGCAGGAACCGGTGAAAGTGATCGGAGATTGCTGAAGGGGCAATCCGTCGCCTCAGAGAAGAGGTCCGAAAGCTCATAGAGCACTCGATTAGCTGCCGGTTTTGCGAGATGGGCCGTTACCGTTACGGCTTTTCCTCTCCACTCTCCGTGCGTTGTTCTACTGAGGTCGTCATCTCTTGATGTGATAAGAGAGCGGAAGAGAAGGCCCAGTGCGTGCTCTTGGGCTGCCGTGATTTCTCGTATCTGTTGTGTGCTGCGGTAGAGTTGGATCTGTTCGGTACACAGCGTGCTCAAGACGAAGCCGAGCAGGGCGAGGAGGAGAGCGAGGGAGAGCAAGATACTTCCCGAACTTCTTGATGATCCCGCGGCACTCATCTTTCTTCCTCCCGGGCAATCCGAGCCTGTTGAAGGAGGAGAGCGTGCAGCTCTTTTCGTTCGAGATGTACGGGAAAACTCATCTCGATCTTCTTGTCGAGGGAGTCGAAAGAGGGCACGAGGGAGAGCTGGAGGCCTCTTCGGTTCGCCTGCGGTGAGATCGTCAGGAGTGGAGCGCGAGTGATAAGGGGTTGGTTTTCGATAATCTCAGTGCCGCGGTGTTGCAGATATCGGAGCTCTCGGCTTTCGGTCACGATGAGTGAGTAGAGCTCACGGATCGGAGTAATGAGGGAGATCCGTGAAGCAGCCGCTTTCTCGGGCTGAATAAAGAAGATACTCCGTTCCGGTACGGACACCACGAGAGGGGCACACCCATTTTCGTCATAAGCTCCCCGGAAACTGTTGGCCTCAAAGAAGAGGTCTCCGGTGAATGCGAGGAGATGTGCTTCTTTCGGAAATCGACGACACACTTCATGAGAAGCGCTTACTCGTGTCCAACTTCTCGGGGTAATCCGGAGGGCGGTAACCACCTGAGAATCGGCGTGGAGAGACCTTGCTCCGTCTCGAAGGGAGAGGGGGTGAGGAGAATCATCGCCATATAAGAGCTTGCCGGGAGGATGCACCTTTGGGAGCAGCGGAAGACGGTGACTATCAAGATCTGTAGCGATCTGTTGAAAGAGCACCCCGAGTGCCCGGATCTTTTCGGCTTGCTCCGTCATCTGGGAGAGCCTTTCGAGGTATCTCTGTACTCCGGGAAGCGCGTGGAAGGAGATCGCAGTCAGGGTGAGGAGGAGTGCGAGTGAGAGCAGTTTTTCAAGAAGCATCACTTTTCTCTCACGTAAAGATGTGGAACTCCCTTTTCTGAGCTCTCACAGAACAGAATCTCCTCACTGAGCACGTCATGATGGGTACATCTCATGGGAGTTTTTTCACTCCAGAGCTGTCGTTTTCCGCTACTTTCCCTCAGGAGGAAGGTTGCGGAGGTGACGCTTTGGCAGGTAAGGACAATGATGGTGAGGGAGAGTGAGAGAGCGACCACGGTTTCAAGGAGTGAAAAGCCATTCATGAGCAGCTTCTCCGAATTCGTCCCCGGAGTGAGAGAACAATGGCACACTGAGTGCTCCCGAGAGAGAGGAGCAGAGTGCCAGGAGAGGAGACCTGTTGTGGAAAGAAGGTGAGCTTTGTTTGAGGGAAGGTGACGGTAACCTCTTCTGGAATCGAGACTCGTTGCAGGTCAGTGGTCGTGTCCTGAATCCGAAGGCGGAAGTATTCCTCCTCAGCAAAAAAATCAACCGGCTGGTGAAGCAGTTGGGCTGTTCGTTCTCCTTCGCGCAGGAGGAAGCGCACCTCTCTCTCGAGGAGGCGAAGCCGCATCGTGGCCTGCAGATCCTGAAAGGCAGGCACAGCGAAAAGGCTCACTCCGAGGGTGAGGCTCAGGGCGAAGAGGAGCTCCGCAAGCGAGAAACCGGCAGAGCTGTCTTCGTCCCGTGAACTCTCTTCTCTCTCATATGAAAAGCAATATTTTTCCATCACACTCTTCTATCGTCCAGAAGGAGTGAAATGGTTCCTCAATGAGAGGAAAAATTACTGGAGGAGTCCAAGCACGTTCTCGGCCCGGAGATTTGAAAACTCAGCTTGCGAAGTAAGTCCTTGAATCTCTTGAGCTATTGTCTCAGAGAGCCGAGCGGCGTCATCAACGGAGGCGAGAGCACTCCCGCTGGATCGCGCCTCAGATTCGATGCTCGTGATCTCTGCCAAGACCCCCTCTGCCTTGGTGGCTGCTGCCGTAGAGGCGGTATTTGCTGCATTGGCGCTCGAAATAATGTCTTCGAAGGAGACGGCTGCCGCATCTGCTCCATCTGCCGTTGAGACATCAACTCCGGAACTTGCTGCAATAGAGCTGAGATTTGCGAGAGAGACCACGTCATTGCCCTCAATCACAAAGGTCTGTCCATTGAGAACCTGGTTCCCGTTTCGGTCCACGGCTTCATCTCGAACCCGTTGTATCTCGGTGTCGAGGGTATCGATCTCAGTTTGGAGAAGGCTTCGCCGCTCGGGATCGTTCGAGATCTGAGCTTCTTCTACCAGTGTTTGTTGTTGCTTTCGGAGGGAGAGAATCTCACTCGTAGCATTCTGAGCAATTCGCGAGGCACTCGTTGCCTGACTCGCTTGGAGTGAGGCTCCAGCAGTAAGTCGTTGAGAGACCTCACTTGATGTTGCCTCTTCGCCTCCACTCGAACGGGTAGTTCGTTGGTTATCTAGTCGGAGGGCGGAAGAAGAGCCTTGAAGAGAGGTACTCTGAAGAAGAGAAGCAGCAAAGACCTTCATGACGTACTACCGAAGAAGGTTCAGCACGGTCTGTTGGCTCTGATTTGCCTGTGCAAGGAGCCCCGTCTGTTGCTGAGCAAGAATGTTCTGACGAGTTATCTCGGCTGAAGTGCTGGCGACATCTACATCTCGAAGGCGCGAATTAGCGCTCTCAAGAGCGAGACGAGTCGACTCGTTGTTCTCGGCAGCAGTTTCCAGTCGAGCAACAGCCGCTCCGTCGGTTGCTCGAATATTGGAGAGAGTTGTTCTATCCGTTGCAATATCATCGAGGGCGGTTCGTGCCGCATCTGCCGTCAGGATGTTTCTCTCTGTTGAGGAGGAGATATCGATCGACTGAAGTGAGATCTGTGAATTCTCCGAGGAGTCTGCCCCGACCTGCGCCGTAAGGGTGTTGCCATCAAAGAGGTTGATGTCATTGAAGGTCGTGGTTCCCTCTATTCGTGAGATCTCCTGTTCTAGCGCCTGAAATTCTTCATTCAGTACGGAGCGCTGTTGATCGCTCAACGTTCCATTTGCGGCCTGATTTGCAAGCTCCGATTGCCGATCCCGGAGATTTGCTACCTGGTCAATGGCGGACCCTCGAAGTTCGGCGACTGAGATGAAATCTCGCGTGTTCCGCGTTCCTTGTGAGAGCGCACTGTCGAGAGCCTCGAGCTGCGCCGAAATTGCTCCCGCAGCAGCGTCTGAGGAGAAGCTTCTCTCTCCAGAAGAGAGCTCACCAAAGAGTTTTCTTTTGTTTGAATCAGTTTTACGGAGAGAGTTTTGAATAAGGGATCCGACACCCTTATCGCCGATACTTGTTACCACTGCATAACCTCACTGTTTTCTCTCTCTCCCGCCTGTATAACCTGGGGCAGCGGCAGAGAGAATCCTGTACGGAGCGGGTGTAAAAAATCCCGTCCACGGGGAAAGGTCGGCAGTTTAAAGAGAACCTGTAGCTTCTGGAGCGGAAAAAGGGAGTAGTGTTGGAGGGCCTACTGTTGGAGGGCCTACTGTTGGAGGGCCTCAGCTTGCTGAAGACCGAGGAGGCCTTTTAGCTTCTGACGTAAGAATATCTCGTAGTCGTCTTCGACCCCGTCAGCCTGAATGACCTCTTCGATGATATCCATGATAACGAGTCGTTCCTCTTCAGGAAGGTTCGATCGTAAGAGATCCCCAAACCGTGAGATGCCACGCATGTTCTGTAGGGCCGTCTGAGCCTGGTTCACGAGGGCAGAAACCTCGTGCTTTTTCGTCCCAAACATCCTCATGAGGCCATGAACGATGACTTGATACTCCGTTTGATCAAACTCTTGATCGGCTGAAGCGAGGTCGACCAGGAGGACGGTCACCGCGAGCTCGAGGTCACGCTGATGAATCTTCGGCTGAGAGCGCTTGCGCTCCTGGTGTACCTCATTGATAGCTTCTTGCTGACTCGCGAGCAGGTTTCGCACGGTCTCTTTCAGGTCTATCGGGGTATCCACTAGTGCTCCTTTCCGAGGGTGGAGAGTGATTTTTCTTCTCACCTCCACCGGTACTCTATTATGAAGGTGATGTCGACCGTTGTATCCTAAGAATCAAGGTAAAATTTCGAATAAGTCAGGAGAAGAGGGCGAGAAAAGGTGCCTAACGAGCTCGAGCGGATACGGCATCTTGGATATCCACAAGGCCAAGAGGTCGATTCTTCCGATCAACAACGACGATCTGGTCAATTCTCTTTTCGGTCATGAGAGCCGTTGCTTCGCGAATCAGTTTCTCTGGACCGATCGACTTCGGATTCTCTCCCATATGGGTTTTGACGGGATCGGAGAGAAACTGTTCCCCGGAATAGAGACAGCGCCTCAGATTTCCATCGGTGAAGATTCCGACCAGCTCCCCAGTATCGTTGACAACGACTGCCGCGCCAGGTCTCCCCTTCGTATCGGTGATTGCTCGGATGACATCTGAGCACGATGTTTCCGGCGAAACGGTGCAGAGCTCATCACCACTCCGCATCACCTCCTGTACTTGGAGAAGGGAGCGTCCTAACGATCCCGCAGGATGAAAACCTGCAAAAT
>JALEGQ010000095.1 GCA_022763385.1 bacterium | reverse complement strand
GACCATCGCAGGGGAAGAGCGTTCTGGACTACGGTGAGGAGTGAGGCGATCCCGGATCCTTCGTTTTTTGCTATCGGACCCATCAGGGTGAGCGAGAAGAGAAAAGAAGAGCAGAGTACGACACCGCCGATAGCAGCGGGGATAGCCGTTTTCTTCTGGGCGATAAAGTGTCGGCTTAGCACCGAGTAGAGCGAGAGCGGAACGAGACCGAGGGCGTACCACCGGAGAGCCCTTGCCGCCTGTACGGTATCGCTGCTCGTGAACTCTCCGCGTTCAAAGAGGGTTGCGATGCAGGAGGGAGCGGCCACGCTCAGTACTGCAGCAAGGGGGGTGAGACAGTAGAGTGAGTATCGAAAGGCAGAGTGCAGTCGGAGGAGCGGATCATTGCTATCCCCTCGGGCATGACCGCGCGCAAGTTGGGGAAGGAGGACTGAGCTGAGGGCGATGGTAAAAACTCCGATCGGAAGCTGTGCAATCCGGTCAGCATAGAAGAGCCACGCGATACTTCCCGTCGGGAGGAAGCTGGCGAGCACGGTGTTGAGGAGGATGGTGAGTTGGTAGACCGCTGCACCGAGGAGTGCTGGAATCATGAGGAGTGACATCTTTCGGAGTGGGGGGGTCCAGCGAGGCCGCTTCGGAATCGGAGGAAATCCGGAGGCACGAGCAAGGGGAAAGAGGATGAGATATTGAATGACCGCGGCGCTACAAACAGACCACGCTACGACCTCGACCTGTGATCCTTCGGGAGCAAAGCCGGCGAGGAGGGTTCCGATGATCAGGCAGAGATTCACCGAGACCTGGGCAATGGCTCCGGCTCCATAGCGGTGGAGAGTGGTGAGGACCCCGTTGATGAGGACGACCAGCGAGATGGAGGGGAGGTACGGCAACATCACCTGGAGCAACTGCGCGGTACGGAGGAGTTGCTCCGGTTCTTCGGCAAATCCTGGGGCAAAGACGAGCACCACCTCTTCAGCCCACAAAAAGAGGAGGAGCGCGACGAGACCGGTGACGCCGAGCATCGTACCGAGAGCGTTGCGGTAGAACCGCAGGGCCGCAGAGCGGTCTGCTTCGAGCTCTTCAGCAAAGACCGGGATAAAAGCGGAGGTGAGCGCCCCCTCCGCAAAAAACGAGCGGAGGGTATTGGGGATGCGGAAAGCAACAAAGAACATATCTGCCGCGAGCGAAGCTCCGAAGAGTCGCGCCATGAGGAGATCGCGGACAAATCCGAGCAGGCGACTTCCCGCGGTTAATCCTCCCACGATCGCCGTTCCCGTCAGGAGGGAGCCGGATTTTTCAGCCGCAGGGGGTTCACCATCTGTCATCACTTTTCCTTACCGTGTTCGGTGGCAAAATACCGGTTTTCCCCGGTTCTTCCCTATCGGAAGAAGCGGTGGAGGCGGTATGGTCATCACAATACGAGTTGAGATCACCCATCCCGGCCGGATGGAAAAACTCTCCGTACCACGCAACAGCTTGCCGCAGGTCGTATGTCATTTGGAAGGCCCAATCGAGCGCTTCTCATCTCCGTTATCGGAACTCTGGTGACGGCAATCGGGAGCGTTTTTCTCTACCAGGAGCTCATTGGGCGTCACGATCGGCCAGACTCCTCCCCTCAGCTCCAGTACGGAGACCACGGCGTGGTCTTTCGTCACCGTGATGGAGGATGTGCGGGGTGGTTTGCGTATGAGCTCTACTACGATGGAGCGTATTCTTTCGTTGCTGATGGCGAAATTTTCACCTTGTGGAAGGGGAAGTCCTCTTCGGCGACCTTTCGAGGGGGGGTAAGTTTTAACTCGCTCAACCAACTCGCCGGGGCTTCGCTTCGGATGACCGTGCTCGGGACCCCACTCTCAATAGACTCAAGTGGAGTACATCCACTGCGGGTGCAGCTGCGGAGTGAGGTCGCTGGAAAATCGGTTGGTCTGACCCGAGAGATTCCTGGACCTATCGAGATGTATGAAACGAAGCCGGGAAACTTTGTCCTCCGTTCGGAAGCGCTGACCGAGTTGACGGCGTTGTCGGAGAAGTTTCTCCAGGGAAAGACCGCGCTTCCTTCTTTTCTCTCTGGAGCGGTAGAGCCAGTGCCCCTTTCTGCGACGGGTTCGGAGAAGGACGGTCGCACGGAGAAAGAGAGAGTCGAGCAGGCCTGCGATGAGCGCGGACGGCAACCGATCCTCATCGATGAGTACGAGAAGAGCTTCGGACACCTTCGTGGCCTCACCTCGATGTTCTCGCTGGCTGCACCTATTGGGAGAGAAAAGCAATGAGCTTTCCGATCGTACTTCTCCAGCCGAGGTGGCTGGGGTTCTGGAACCGGTGGAGCAAGGGAGGATACGGAGCGGGCGCACGTCTCCGTGACTTCGTAATCTCTCTCTTCGGACTCGGGACGCTTTTGGCGATCTTCTTTGGTACTCAGGTTGCTCTTGAGCGGATCGCCGTGTTCGAATCGGTGGCCTATTTTCCTCCCAAAATTCCGTTCTCTATCCTGCTCCTCTTCCTCTTTGTGATGTTGACGCTCTCGTGTTCGGTGACCGCGGTTGGTGCTTTTTTCCTCTCTTCAGATCGGGATCTGATCCTCGCCTCACCGGTGAGTGGCGCACAGTTCTTCTGTGCAAAGCTCCTGACCGTAGTATTGCAGTGCGCTTGGATGCCGCTATCGTTTATCATCCCCTTTCTTGCTGCATTTGGGGTGCACTACGGGGCGGGGTACACCTACTACCTCTCTTGGTTCGCCGTCTTTATTCCGTATTTTGTGATCCCAGCAACGATCGCCGTGCTCGCCTCTCACATCATCATCTCACTCGTGACCCCAGGGCAGGTCCGCATGCTGCTCGGAATCGTACTGACCACCGTGGTGGTTCTCCTCGTTCGAGCGGGATCTTTTATCGGAGGAAATCTCAGCGAGAAACGGAGCCTCGAAGAGCTCCTCCGAATCCTCACCGTACTCTCATTTCCTGACGTCCTCTGGCTTCCCTCGCACTGGGCTGCCCTCGCGTGTGATGGGTTACTCCTCGGTGAAGGAGAAGCCGCCATTATTCCGATAGCGCTGCTCTGGAGCACGATGGCAGCACTCCTCTTTCTCTCGTACGGGGTGTTCACCGTGCTGTTTCCCGTTGCCATTACTCGGAGCGCACAGGAGCGACGCTCTGCCTCCGTGATATCACAGACCCTCTCGCAGCTTAAGCTCGGAAGAAAGCTCCCGATTCCCTCATTTGCGCTCTTGTTGAAGGACTACCGGATGCTCTACCGCGATCTCCCGCAGGTCATCCAGCTCGTCCTGCTCTTCTCCCTGTACGTTATCTACATCTACAACCTTCGAGTCTTTGCGCTTGTGAATGTCCTCAACGAGCAGGACCAGGCTTCCTGGCGAGCCTTCTTCTTTATTACGAATGCATCGATGGGAGCCTTCGTCACCACGGCTGCCGCCACCCGGCTTGTCTTTCCCGCACTCTCTCTTGAAGGGCGAGCCTTCTGGGTGCTCCAGACCTCGCCCCTTTCGCTTCACGATGTCCTCCGAAATAAGTTCTGGACCTGGCTTCCTCCCATCGGGATCCTCGCGAGCGTTACCTTCACCACGGGGAACATCGCGCTCGGCTCTTCGCTCCCCGTGATTATCGCGACCTTCCTGATCGGCTGGTTTCTCAGTGCGGGGATTATCGCACTTGGCCTCGCCATTGGAGCGCTCTTTCTCCGCCTCGATTGGGAGCACAGCGCCCAACTCGTTTCCAGCTTCGGAAGCTTTGTCTTTATGCTTGCGAGTATATTTCTCATCACCCTCAACATGATCCCCCTCGGCATCAGTCT
>JALEGQ010000094.1 GCA_022763385.1 bacterium | reverse complement strand
TACGTGTAGTACACTTTCGCCCTAAAAACTCGCCCAAAGCCCCAATCTGCACTACTCTTGTGGCTCTACGAACAAATTTTTATGCAACGTTGGGGTTAAGGAGTAGCGATATGAATGAAACAACAGATCAGCAGAGCCTTCTTCACGCGGTCTCTGAGTATTACGGCTCAACCCTGGAGAGCGCCTCGGATCTCAAAACATCAGCGTGCTGCTCCGTCGAAGCTGTTCCACCTCACGTACGACCGATCCTTGCGAAGATTCAGAGTGAGGTGCACGAAAAATCATACGGTTGCGGCTCTCCGATTCCGCTCGGCTTGGAAGGGGCACACGTGCTTGATCTCGGGTGTGGAACAGGTCGAGACTGCCTCGTTATGGCAGCCCTTGTCGGGGAACAGGGACGTGTGCTCGGAGTCGACATGACACCGGAGCAGCTCGAAGTAGCAGAGCGGTGGCTTCCCTTCCATGAGAAGAGCCTTGGAATCCGACCAGGAGTTCTCTCCTTTCGACAAGGAGAGATGGAAAAGCTCGAAGCTCTCGATCTGAAGGAGAGCTCCTTTGACCTCGTCATCTCCAACTGCGTCCTCAACCTCTCACCTGACAAGGAGAAGCTCTTCCGAGAGATCTTTCGAGTGCTCAAACCGGGAGGCGAGCTCTACTTCTCAGATGTCTTTGCCGACCGGAGAATCCCAAGGGAACTCCAAGAAGATCCAGTCCTTCGGGGAGAGTGCCTCTCTGGAGCGCTCTATACTGAAGACTTCCGGAGGATGCTGCGAGATATCGGCTGCCGAGACTATCGGACCGTATCAACCACTCCGGTTACGCTCGAAGATGGAGCGATCCACGAGAAGATCGGGATGGTACAGTTCTTCTCGGAGACGATCCGAGCTTTTCACATCAGTGATCTTGAAGATGGACCAGAAGATTACGGCCAGGTAGCTATCTATCGGACCCCAATGCTCGGAGCAGCCCATCATTTCAAGCTCGATGATCGGATCTCGTTCGAGCGAGACAGACCGGTACGGGTCTCGGGGAATACCGCCGCCATCCTTGAGCAGAGCCGCTTTGCGCCGTATTTTGAGATTATTGGTGACCGCTCACGACACTTCGGAATGTTTTCGTCAGAAGAGGGACACGAAGAACTCTCACTCCCTCACGAACATGATAGTTGCTGTTGATGAAGTACCCGAGCGTCTCTGTCGTCATCCCGCTGAAGGGGGAAGAACCTCAGGTACGAGGGCTCATCGCTCACCTTCTCGAGATGAAGCCCCAGGCACTCGAAGAAGGAGGAGAGATTCGAGAGATAATCCTCTCAGTCACCGACGAAGAAGAGATCACAGAGCTCCCCTCAGAGGTGAAGGTAGTAGCAGGCTCACCGGGAAGGGGCTGCCAGATGAATCGAGCGGCACATCTTGCTCAGGGAGAGCACCTCTGGTTTCTCCACGCAGACTCAACCCTCTCTGAAGATACCATTCCTGCCCTGATAAGAGGAATTCAACGCTTTCCAGAGGCACTGCTCTATTTCGACCTCATCTTCACCCATCGTTCTCCACTCATGCTCCTCAATGAGGTGGGAGTCTGGCTTCGCTCACGGGTATGCGGCCTTCCCTTTGGAGATCAGGCGCTCTGTCTTTCAAAGCGATCCTTCCTCTCCTTGAGTGGATTTCATGAAGGAGCCTCAATCGGAGAGGATCACCTCTTTGCCTGGAAAGTAAAACGACATCGGATCCCCACTCTCCCCATCAACTCATTTCTCGGAACAAGTGCGCGAAAGTATCGCGCGCACGGCTGGCTTCGAGTGACCCTTGCTCACCTCCGCGTGGTGGTCGCTCAAGCCTTCGCTGAGATCCGAAAAGGCCCGTACTGACATTGCATCCACTCCACGATATGCTCTCGGCATGAGCACCGAGAAATTTCACACCCTCCGACACCAACACCCGATGTTCTCGTTCGTCGGCATGGAGGTCAGATGGCCGTCTTCGCCAGACAGAGATCACCGTACTCTTCTCGCCGTTCAGTTCGACTATGAGATTGAAGCGCTCGACTCATTCTCTTCCACCTTCTCCTTTCCCCTCCCACGAGAGCCACTCTCCTTAGAGGAACGCCAACACACCGAAGAGCTCCTCTTTCGACTCGGGATGATTGAGGCACTGAGCTACTGGAAACTCACCTGTTCCCCCTATTTTGTGGTTCCTGCTGGAGCACTCACCACTGCCGAAGTTCCCTTTTGGGAGGCACTCTTCTATGAGGGGTTAAGTGAGTTCCGGTACCGCAACGAGATCCCGGCAGGACCATCTCTGAAGGAAAACGATCCATTCATTTCGTTTATAGGCGAGATAACTCCCGGAGAGAGAACACCGACTCCCCGCTTCGGGGCGAGCGGTGCGATCATCCCCATCGGCGGAGGCAAAGACTCTATCGTGACCCTGGAGGTACTCCAGCAGCAGAGAGCGGAGAACACCCTCTTTTTCCTCAACCCCCGACCTGCCTGCCTCCGAACCGCAGCGGTTGCAGGATACACCGAAGAGGAGTGCCTGCTCGTCCGCCGTGACCTTGACGAAAAGATCAAACATTACAACGCGAAAGGCTTTCTCAACGGACATACTCCGTTTTCAGCACTGCTCGGATTCACCACCGTAGTTTCTGCTTTTATCCATCAAAAGCAGGAGATCGTTCTCTCGAACGAAGGAAGTGCCTCTGAAGGAAACGTGCTTGGTGCCGATGTAAACCATCAGTATTCAAAATCATTTCACTTTGAAGAGATCTTCTCCGACTATGTGCGACAATTTCTTGCTCCTGACATCACCTACTTCAGCCTTCTGAGACCCCTGAACGAAGTTCAGATCGGTGCCGCTTTTGCAAAGTGTGATCAGTACTTTACGATCTTTCGAAGCTGCAATGTGGGGTGCTACACCGATTCGTGGTGCTGTACCTGCCCGAAGTGCCTCTTTACCGCGTTG
>JALEGQ010000093.1 GCA_022763385.1 bacterium | reverse complement strand
CGTTGCATAAAAATTTGCCCGTAGACTGCTTTGCTACCACAATAGCAGCACATCTTGAAACTTTGAGCGAGTTTTTAGACCTCACTGTACGTGCAGCACACTTTCGTCCTAAAAACTCGCCCAAAGCCCCAATCTGCACTACTCTTGTGGCTCTACGAACAAATTTTTATGCAACGCTGGGGTAAAAAGACATATGCCAGAGATAGATCGAGTACGAGTATCTCCCGAGCAAGACGAGTGGCTGGGTGTGCTTTAGGAGGATGGATTTCCACTTACCTTCCGAGAGCACGAAGAATATCAAAAAACCGCCCATGCCCAAGGCGATACCGGCAAACCCAAAGGTATACAGATATCGACCGTCATCTATAGCGATCCTCAAAAATAATGGCACGAAGTGCCGTTGTTTTAGAGGAGCGATATAGCCCCCGGCGGGACAACACAGAGCGTTCACCTGAGGGGATAGAGGAAGCCGTAGGCTTTCCCTTTTTCTCAATAGAGACAGCCCCTTCGGGCCTGACAGCATCCTTTCAGAGGCTCGCTATTTGCCTTCCCTCCGGGGGTAGAGCTCCTCACCAAAAACAACGGCACTTCGTGCCATTATTTTTGGTGAACGCTCTAGGGAAAAAAGGAACGCTGGTAGGACGCTTAGGGTCGAGAAGAAGAGGAGCAGGCTTCTGTACCTGTCGGAAAAAGATTTTAGCTTCTGATACGAAAAAACATAATAGTAGGCGAGAAGGGTTCCCAAAAGGAGTGAGTCTATTCGGAAATGGGTATAGGGGAGAATTGCTAACCAGACGCCGGGGGGGATATAGGGAGCCAACGAAAACTCGAAGTCCCAGAACAACGAGCATCACGGCGATAACGATTTGAGGCCAGAACGAAAAGGGGACAGCATTAGTCCTGATATGACCATCACCGATTAGTAAAAAAGAAAAACGCTCCTCAAACACCCCTCAATTTCATTCATCTTCCTCGCTGAAGTCTCAGCATACAGGTCCTCTCGCTCTCTTTTTCAGAACAGAATATCTGGAATTCTCGTCAAGAAAATACGAACTTATTCGCTTATTTTAGGACTAGGTCCCTTGCTCGAGAGATGATTTCCATTATTGAGAGAGCCAGCGAGTTTTCGTCAGCTGATATAGATGGCTTCCTGGACAGTGCTCTCCCTAAGATTGATCGAGAACTGCTTCGTCAACTGGCGGAGATGCGAACGAGACAGTTAAACGAGTTCGGTCTGATGGTGTACGATTCCTGCGGTGCGAGTGGACGATTTGGCCACTCATGCGACCTTGTTGCTGCTATCGTTTACGGTAGTATGGCGCGAGGAGATAACCATATTCTCAGTGATATTGACGACATGTCGCTTACCGCATCAGAGCACGGAGTTCAAATCGACTACGTATTTATTGGAAAGCTCCGAGCTTCTACGATTCGGTTTGAAGACGAATTCGTTGCCACTGAGTCTCTTGAGTCCTTTCTCGAGGGGGATGCGATACCTTGGGACAGCGCAGTCGTCATAGCTCCTTCCGACAGTATTCGAGCCCAAATTCTCGCAAAAATTGAAAGAACAGTGCCAGATTGTGCGGTGCGAGCACTGTTACCAGAAAGAAACGGTTAAAAAGTTCTCGGGCATAATGAGGATAGGTCCGGGAGCCCCCCCCAGAATCTTCCAGCGTCTTCTCCACCCGCCTCATACCCACGCAATTACCTTTCGACTCATAGTTAATACCATGATATTCTTCACCGTGGCGACGACGCTCCTATAGGCGACGTCCATCCCATGAGCCCGCACTCATACCGGGAGTACACCACAAAGCTCAAGGGCGTAGCTACCTTTGACTTGCCCGATACGTCCTGAATTCGGAGTAGTATGGAACTCGCTATCGTTGAAATTGGAAATCCGATATTGCGCGAAGTTTCTGAGGAAGTTTCTGCGTCAGAGATTAAAACGGACAGTTTTCAATCTTTCGTAGACAATCTGATCGAGACGAAGCGAATTGCGAATGGAGCTGGCTTAGCCGCACCACAGGTTTCTGTCTTAAAGCGCGTTTTTGTAGTCGAGAACATCGACAACCCACGCTACCCCTACATGCCCAACATTCCACTCACTGTGGTGATTAATCCTCGAATCACTTTTTTATCAGAGGAGCGTTACAACATTTACGATGGCTGCCTGTCGATACCGCACCTAAGGGGTGTCGTAGACCGATATGCCGAGATTCGAGTTGAAGGGTTGGATCGGCATGGCTCTCCACTTGACTTTATAGTCAAAGGGATTTCCACGGGACCGTTTCAGCATGAAGATGATCACCTAAACGGGATTCTGTTTCCGGATAAAGTAAAAGACTCTAAGACGTTCTGTACTATCGGCGAATTCAAGAACCGATACGAACATGATTTTCGCCAAGAAGTTGAAGCTCTGATTAAAAAGTATGGGAGCTAAGAGGACGTATCAATTCACCGAGCTGATTCTTGCTCTTTGGGCTCGAACAGCTCATGCTCATTGTCATCTGTATGAGTTCTGATTGAGAAACCAATGATTGACCATGTCACCATCGCAGTGAGCGATGTCGAAAAGAGCAAGGATTTTTACCAAAGAGCCTTTAAGCCCCTCGGCTACGAGATTGCTTTCGGAAACGACGGGAGTTTTTGGGCTTTTGATATTGGAAAGGGCTTGTTTGAGATTTACCAACCCGGAGAACCAAAGCAGCTAACCGGTGTTCACGTTGCGTTTCGTGTGGGTAGCCATACGAAAGTTAATGACTTCTACGAAGCTGCTATCGGAGCTGGAGGCCGTGATAATGGAGCTCCTGGACCGCGTCCAAAGTACACTGAGAACTACTACGCGTGTTTCGTTTATGACCTTGACGGGCATAATATCGAAGCCATGCATGATGTCTGGAAAGACAGGGAGCTATGGCAAACTAGATGATAGACAATAAGTTAGTGAACTCCCGCGCTCGACAAGCAGCGTAGAAAAAAGCGTAGGAGATTACCGAGCCCCCCAGGCGGAGGGCTTTTCAGAGACACTCCGCAGACGAGCCGAGATTTTCCGCTATCACTATTGCTCAACTACTCGTCGAGGATGTCGAAGAAAAGCCCTCCGCCTGGTGTGCGAACACCCTGTGCTACCGTTCAATGATATCCCAGGGATACTTTCCGTGGGCAAAGATCGCATCCGCAACAGAGGTCTGAAGGGTATCCTCATTAATCTCAATGCGCCGAAGATTTTGATTCATCCGTCGCTTTGCTCCCTGAATGAAGAGATGGGCGATATTTCGTTCGGTCTCTGTGCCCTCCTCTCCCTTCTTCTCAATGAGATCGGTCGTTCTCGAAAGCACCGCGAGTGAGGCAAAGAGATCTATGGTGGTATCGGCGATCCGCTGAGAGATATACTGCTTTCCTATAATCTCCTTGCCATATCTCCGAAGGACAGATTCCACCGCCCGAGAAAACTCAATCACATATTGTTCAACGAGTGCGGCGTCTTCTTCGAGAAGCGGGTGGACACCTTCCAGACGATCTCTGCCAAGCGAGGTGAGCTGAGTAAACTTCTTCGATGCATATCCCGAAAGCACCCCAAAACCCTTAATCGGATCGTTAAAGATATTCGCGCCACTCTTTCCGATCTCCTTCAGATACTCCCCTGCCCCCTTAAATCCCGTCAACGCGATGTACAGGCGAAGGATTTCGTTTGTTCCCTCAAAGATCATATTTATTCGGCTATCACGAACGATCCGCTCATACGGATACTCCTTCATAAACCCATTACCACCGGCGATCTGTAGGGCATCGTGAGCAACCGACCAGAGCGCCTCGGTGCCGAAGATCTTACTGATCGCCGCTTCAACGGAGTAATCACGACATCCTGAATCACTGTAGTGCGCAACGAGCAGCATCAAGCTCTCGGCTGCATAACACTGCACCGTCATGCGGGTGATCTTTTCCTTGATGAGCTGGAACTCGGAGATCGGCCTTCCGAATTGCTTGCGCTGTGAGGCCTGAGCCGTCGCAAGCCGGATACACTCCTTCATTCCGCCGACGCAGCCGCCACCGAGACCCGAGCGGCCACTATTGAGGATCGACATCGCCACCTTAAACCCCTTCCCTTCTTCTCCAAGGAGGTTTTCCGCGGGTACAGCAACATTTTCAAATGAGACGGTACAGGTTCCACTGGCCCGAATTCCCATCTTGTCCTCTTTCGGCCCAGTAGAAATCCCCTCCCACTCCCTTTCTACGATAAAGGCTGAGAGCTTCCCCTCCTCCCCAGCGGTACGAGCAAATACGGTGAAGAAATCAGCGAAGGGACCATTTGTAATCCAGATCTTCTCCCCAGAGAGTCGCCACGTTCCATCCTCTTGACGCTCAGCGGTCGTCTTAATCGATCCCGCATCTGAACCGGAACCAGCCTCCGTAAGACAGAACGCCGCTACGAGCTCTCCGGTAGCAAGCTTCGGAAGATATCGGGCTTTTTGCTCTTCATTCCCGAAGAGGAGAAGGCCCCTCATTCCTATCGAGCTGTGAGCTCCGATGGTGAGCGAGGTCGACCCATCATACCGGCCGGTCTGCTGGAGCACCCGAGCATACGATTTATTCGAAAATCCAAGGCCATCGAACTCCTCAGGGACGATTAAACCAAAGAGACCCAACTCTTTTAGCTTCTCGATATAGGCCTCTGGCTGTGCCCCCTGCTCGTCAAAAGCGATAAAGTCCTCTCTATGGTCCTCAAGGAACTTGTCTATGGAGTCGAGGACCATTTTTAGGGTCTCAGTCTCCTCTGCCTCTATTTTCGGAAAGGGGAAGAGGTTCTCCTCTATAATATTGCCGAGAAAGAGGCTTTTCGCGACGCTGGCCTCGAGGTCAAGCTCCATGGCGCCTTTCTGCTCTTTCGCATCTTCACGGGTGTCATTCATGATTACTCCCTTTAGCTCGAGTAAGGTTTCCTGCTACGGTGACAGCGGTAGGGTTGTCGCGCTTGCCACGGCCACTCCTGAGAAGATGGCAACAGTATCTGCGATGCAACGGAAAGAAGTTGGACGCTAAAAATTACGACAAGCTGCAGCTATTTCCCGATTCACCACATCTCTATTGTATCGTGGAGTCTCTCGAAGCAACAATCTGTTTCTTTGCCCTCTTTCTGCCGGTCAGGAAGAGAAGTCCGCTGCCCCATATCCGGACGCCCCTTCTCTGGAGTGAGAGAGCAAAATTCTCCCCACTACTCGCTGCCAGCGCTTTTTCCCTGATACTCACTCTCTGCACCCACTCCCCCTCTTCACTCCACGCACAAACGCCGTCTCCACCTCAGGAGGGGGTGCCACAGGCTATTCAGCAGTACCACATCGAAGAGAGCCCCGAGAAGGTGTTTGGCGCGGTTGAGGTGAAGATTCGAAGGATCTTTGATCCACCCCGAAACGCCATCTATCGCATGGCGAACCGGTTGAAGATCTCTACGCGCGAGAAGATGATTCTCCAAGAAGTTCAGTTTCAAGAGGGAGAGCCGTACAGTAACTTTCTTCTCTCTGAGACGGCTCGAGTGCTGCGTACACTCCGCTACCTTCGAGATATTCGGGTTATTCCTATCGATAGGGGCGATGTCGTGGATGTCGTCATCGAAGTGCAGGATACGTGGACCATTATCCCGCAGATGTCTTTTGCTTCCGGAGACGGAAGAACTCGTAAGTCGGTGGGAATCTCCGAAGGAAACTTTTTGGGGACCGGAAATCGAGCAGAGCTCCTCTACCGGGAGGATGAGGGGGCAGATACCCTGCAGGCGGTCTTTGATAGCCGTCGATTGCTCGGAACAAAGTACCAGGGGGTCGTTGGTCTCGCGAACGGGGCGGAAGGAGAGGAATACCTGTACGACATCGGAGACCCGTTCCGTTCCCTGGCGCAGAAGACCGCGTGGTCTCACAGCGCTCTCTTCGGAGACACGATCGAACGACTCTTCGCAGCTGCCGAGGAACGATTCATCTATCGGAAACAGACCGAACGAGTTGGCGGCTCATACGCCTTCACCCTCGGTTCTCCAGAGGATGCCCTAAAGCGCTTCCAACTCGGGTTCCAGTACCTCTCGGAGAGTTTTCGAGAGGCGAGTGCCTCAGATTTTGAAGATATCGGTGTTGATCCCGAAACACTTCGTCCCGAAGGAGGAGAACTTGCCGAGAACCGAAAGTTTGTAGGTCCAACGGCGGGGTATCAATTTATCGAGCAGGACTTTATTCGGAGGAACTACATCGACCGTTTTGTGCGGGTTGAGGACTTTAACCTCGGTGAGCGCTTCAGTAGCGCCGTACAGTGGGCCCCATCCCTCCTTGAGTCTCGTGAAGATACCTTGCTCTGGAGCACTTCGTACGGAGATGGCTACGAGCTAGAGGGGTTAAGCTTTGCGAGATGGGAGAGCCGAATAGAATCTCGGCTCATATCAGAAGGGTTTGAGAACACCATCTTCTCGCTTGAAGGACAGTACTTTAATCCCCTTGGAGAGGTAGAGATCGGGGGACGCTCTCTCGGCTACCACACCCTCGTCTTTCGAGCACTCCTCGACTACGCCGACAATCTCGATTTTGATAAAGAGCTCCTTGTCGGGGGCGATAACATCCTCCGCGGATACGATGCGAGAACCTTTACCGGTGATAAGCGGTATGCACTGAACTTCGAGGACCGTATTCACCTCGCTGAGAATGTCTACGACCTGATCAGTGTCGGGATGGCGTTTTTTGCTGATGTGGGTGGTGCGACGAGAGAGAGCCTCGGAGAGCTCTACACAGATAATACTTTCGCGAATGTCGGGGTAGGACTTCGACTCGCCTTTCCGAAGTCAAACGGAGAGCGGGTCGTACGGATTGATCTCGCCCTCCCGCTCCGCGCCGGACCTGACGGCAGTGATTCGTTCGAACTCCGGGTCATCTTCTCTGGCGGACAACTGTTCGGCTCTCGGCTCGGGACCGAACGAGCAAGCTCACAGCAGGTGGGCGTCGATCTCGGATTTTAAGGAATATTGGGAGAGAAAACGGGGCGCTGCGTGCCTCTGCAGCGCCCACTTGGAGGTTAGCCTTCTTCAAGGCTAAGCCATGGTTCGGTACTCATGGATGTCCCGACTGGCGGTCAGGTGCAAGTACCTGGGAAGATCCCTCGCTAAGAAAGAGGGTCGGTCTCCCTCTCTCAGAACTTTACCTTTTTTTTGGGGGCGCTATTTTTCAGCTCGGCTCAGATAATCTCCCGTATCCGTGCTCACCACGACCTTCTCCCCCTCTTTCACGAAGGCTGGTACGGAAAGCGTATGCCCAGTGTCAGTTGTTGCCGGCTTGGGGGAATTACTCGCGGTAGCCCCCTTCAGCTCCGGTTCGGTCTCTACGATCGTCAGAACCACGGTTTGAGGGAGCTTTATCCCGATCGGATTCTCTTCGAAGGTCGTGATCTCGACCTCCATCTGCTCTTGAAGAAAGTGCACGTCGCTCCCAAGAAGCTCATCGGTCAGCGGAAGCTGCTCATAGTCTTGGCTATTCATAAAATAGTAGGTGCCGCCATCAGAATAGAGATAGGTCGCCTTAAACGAGAAAACATCGGCGAGCTCAACCCCCTCGGTCGAGCCGAAACGAACCTCAGTCTGAGAACCGGAGATAAGATTCCGAAGTTTGGTCTGTACCACCGCCTGACCCTTTCCTGGGGTTACGTGGTGAAACTCCATCACCCGATGAGGAGCCTTGTTGTGGAGTAGGACAGTCCCTTTTCGAATATCGTTTGCTTTCATGTCAGATCCTCACCGTATTGTTTTCTCCTACTTCGGGCAAAAAAAACCCCCCATCTCCCGACGAGAGCCCTCAAGAGAGCCTATAGTGCCGAAAGAAGGGGGAATTAAGCAAGTTACTCGTGCGTAACTCTCTGGAGAGAGTTATCGCTTACGTCGAGTAGCCTTCTTTTTACGAGCTGGAGCTCGCTTGGCAGAAGATGCCTTCCGCGCCGTAGAGCGCTTCTTTGTCGCCTTGCGGGCGGTTCTCTTCTTTGTAGAAGACCGTTTTGTGGTCTTTCTCTTCGCAGTTGACTTCTTAGCGGTCTTACGCTTCGTCGTCTTACGCTTTGCAGTGCTCTTTTTTGCAGTGCTCCGCTTTGCTGCTTTTCTCTTGGTCGCCTTTCTCTTCGTGGCCTTCTTCGCAGTTGACTTTCTTGCCGTCGACCGCTTGGTTGCCTTTCTACGAGTGGCTTTCTTTGCCGAAGACTTCTTTGCAGAGGTCTTCTTTGCTGCTTTTCTCTTGGTTGCCTTCTTCGCAGTAGACTTCCTCTTGGTCGTCTTCTTACGAGCGGCAGAACGCTTCTTTGGAGCGCTCTTTGAAGTGCTTCGTTTTTTCGAAGCAGTACGTTTTCTCGTCGCCATGTTGGTTTCTCCTCAATGTGCGAAGTTTGTTCGCTATCCTTTACTTACGCCTTCTTCCGAAAGGAGAACTCAAAAAACCTTCTTTCTGAACAACCTTCAGAAAGCGAGCGCAAGAAACTGATCATTAAAAAACCGCATGGGATAAACCCAGCGAGCGCAGGTACATCCATACGCGATTTTAACGTTGCCACCCCAACTACGGTTTGGCAAGTGTATAATTTGATGTCATGAATTCGAAAAAGTTTTCAGTGAACTGATCCTTTCACTTCATGCATCGCGGATCACTCCCCGATCCATTCTCCGTGACGGAGGAGTTCTCGGCGTGAACCATCGCGAAGCACCGCTGAAACAGACGTATTCTCATCACTGATCATGATGTCGGTATGCACTGAACTCGTGTTACATCCCACCTTTTCATACTCCGAATCTGAGCTGTCGCTCGGAAGATCAACGCAGAATCGATACGCCGATCCGATCGCGATGTGACAGGCGGCGTTTTCATCAAAAAGAATCTCTTCATACACCCGACCAGCCTGAAAGATTGGAGAAGAGATCGGTACGAGTGCCACCTCCCCCAACCTCTTCGCCCCCGGATCACTAGCAAGATACTCTTCAAAGACAGAATATCCCTTCTCCGCTGAAAAACTTGTAATTTCACCACCTTGAATGGTCATCTGAAGCCCCTGAATAAGCTCTCCATTGACGTAGAACGGACGAGTAGCCCGAACTGTCCCCTCGCAATGCCTCCAGTCTGGGGTGGAGAAACACTCCTCTGTTGGAAGATTGGGCTCAAAGAGTACTCCCCGCCCACTCTTGCTCCGTCCTCCCTGAAAAATCGCTGAGTCACTCAGTCCAACGAGAAGATCTGTGCCCTCTCCGACGAAGTGCAGCGAAGCGATCTTCAGTGAAGTAAGCCAAGCCGCTCGATGCCGTAACGCTTCATCGTGAACCGCCCACTGCTCCAAGTGGTCTCCAGCACCGATACGGTTGAGAGCAAAGATATCCTCCCACAGCGCTTCACACGCCGCCTCGCCGCGAAGCTCCGGAAAAACTCGCTCTCCCCACCGCTCAGTCGCACCAGCGGCTACGGTCCAGTGAACCCGAGAGGTGTCAATTCCCTCATCGTAAAACCGTTTCTTTGCCTCGTATGCCGTCTTTCTTGCGAGGTTCGTCTTTCGTGGTTCGGCCCCCTGCATGATCTCGGGAAACTCAGGACCAACGATCTTCACGGTGGCAGCCTGTTCCTCCACCAAAAAATCGTACTTCTGAGAGATATAGCGTGGGAGCGAAGAGAGATCCTCCTCTCGAGAGGCATCGACTCGCTGCCGAGCAAACCGCTCATCGGTCAGCTCTACCTGAACAAATGAGGCACCCCGCTCATAGCAGAACTGTGAGATCAGCAAGAGGAGCTCTCGGTGGGGGACCTCCCCTGAAACGAGCACACACTGTCCTTCTTGGACATTCACCCCGTGAGCAACGATCAATTCAGCGTAATCTCGAAGCTTTTGAGTATCAGGCATCTCTCCTCCCATCGTTATCTGATGGCGAGGATAGACACCGTACGCCGAGAAGAAAAGAACTCTTTCTCTGTATCACCGAGGCCGGAGCGAGCGCATCCGAACCGCAATTCGACCACACACGCTCTCGAGTGAACGCGTCCGACGTGCGCGTCGTCTCTTCCGAGACCGCGATCGTGAACTCACCCGGAGCTCTCGTGACTGCACCTCTCCTACCTGAACGGCGGTGAAGGCCACACTCTTCGGTACCGAAAAGTGAACCCGAGTCCTCCCTCCGAGCTCGAGCTCTCCGAGCTCACACGAAGTACTTCCCGACCGATTCCTCAATTGAAGAGTTACCGCCTGCAGGGCCCCCTCCGTACCACCGAGCACCGTAGCCTGAAATCTCCGGCCTCTCTTTTTCCGCTTCAGACGCACCCGGTGTTCGGAGACAGGAGACTCTTCTCCCCCTGAGCCGGCCTCTGGGCTCTCTCCCTTCGCAGAACCATTTGCCTGGAGCGCTGCAGCCGCGTTAATCCGGCCACCGGACTGCACTCTTCCAACGAAGGACTCCATCACGTCGGCGGTATTCATCATGAGATTCTTTACCTGGAGGGCGCTATAGTCAGTGTATTCCGAGAGAATGAGTCCAGCGAGTCCAGCGACATGAGGAGCCGCCATAGAGGTTCCATTCAACGCGGCATATCGATTTCCCGGAAAGGTGCTGAGAATCCGAACGCCAGGGGCTGCGAGGTGCACCTTCTCATCCCCGTAATTTGAAAAGGACGCCAGCTTGTCGTTCTGGTCGGAGGCGGCCACCGAGATCACATTCGGGAGGTCAAAGTTTGAGGGGTAGTTCGGCTCCTCGTCATTATCCCGAGTCTTGTTCCCAGCAGCAGCAACAAAGAGAACTCCTGCTTCATTTGCCCGTTCGATCGCGTTGTAGAGCGCCTGGGAATAGAATGAACCACCGAAAGAGGCATTGATCACCCGAGCTCCGTTGTCGATAGCATAATCAATCGCTCCAAGAGCATCGACCGTACTTCCGCCCCCTCCCGCACTGAGAAACTTTAGCGCCATAATCTCAACGTTCCAGTTGACCCCGACAACTCCAACTTCATTGTCGCCAACAGCTCCCACGGTACCCGCACAGTGCGTTCCGTGACCGTGGTCATCGTACGGGTCCCCGTCTTCATTAAACTCATCAATACCGTACACATCATCGATGTAGCCGTTCCCGTCATCATCGATACCGTTGTCAGCGATCTCGCCGCTATTGCGCCACATATTGGCGGCGAGGTCTGGGTGAGTGTAGTCCACACCAGTATCGAGTACGGCGATGATCACGCCTCGAGATCCCTTGGTTTTGTTCCATGCCGCCGGCAAGTTCAGCTTTTCAAGTCCGTAGAGGGAGCCATACTTCGGATCATTCGGTGTCGCCAGCAGTTCCCAGTAGGCGTTTGGTTCACAGTGTGAGAGGTCACTGCCGAGGTCAGCAGCAAGGGTGGCGCAGTCGGCACGAACGCGAGCCTGATCGTACTCTACGACCTGAGCCTGTGCGCTACGCAGTGATAATCCCCGATCCACCTGTACGAGGTGATACCCGGCTTCCGCGCCAGAGGCACGGGTAGCGTGAGAGAGCTGTACCAGATACTCACCTTGATAGACCGAGGGAGAACAGAACCCGCTCTGGGAAAAGATGGAGAGGACTACCCCGAGGAAAAGAAAACAACGATACGACATATACAACCTTCTTCTTCGAATCCTTCGAAGCCCTGAGTGCCGCTGCTGTCTGAACAGCATTTGGTTCTCAAGGCGACCAGTACCTTCTGGTCAGAAGCAGAGGTCGTTGTGATACGGACCAGACATGACGATCTGAAGCGGAAAAGGAAACGCTCAGGAAAAGATCACGAAAAATCAGGAAATTGAGGCGCTCCAATAAAAAAGGAGCCCCAAGAGCTAAAGAGGTTTGGAGTGCGAGAAAGGAATGTCGCGCTCAAAGACGCCGGTCTTTAGAAAACGGGCGATATTTCTTGCGAGAAGACGGGCATCACGATCTTGCTTCCCGCTTTGAAGATTGACCACATTGACCTGTACCGAGAGCAGGCCGTCGTTCTGTGCATCACGACGAACTGCGAGAATCTCGTAGGCGTACGGAGGGGCGTGCCTAAGTTCCCCCTGCTGCGAACTGTTCTGTTTTGGACTGCCCTGCTTCAGACTGTTCTGCTTCGGAAAGTGGCGAATGTGGAAGCCCCCCTCCGATGGGCCACGAATGACCTTCGGGTTCGTATCCACATTGAGATACTCGGAGGAGAGCAATTGAGAGCGCTTCCAGAGAGAGGGCCACTGGTCCCCCGCTGCCGAGAAGGCAGTCGGATGATTGGCGACTTCTTCTCGGACCACCTGCTGCCGATCAAGATACTGAACCGGCGACCGAAGAGACGCCCGCCCGATATTTCCCCCCCCGGCTCCGGTTCCCCCCGATACAGGAGTACATCCGGACAGGATCGCGACGATTACTGCAGCAAGGCCAAAAGAGCGCTTCACTACCCGAAAGAGCTCCCACAACCACAGGTGCGGTTGGCATTCGGATTTTCGAACTTAAAACCGGTTCCATTCAGTCCAGAGACGAAATCAACCACGGTGCCCTTCAGTAACCCCGCACTTACCGAATCGATGATGATCGTAACATCGCCAAACGGAATCGAGACATCGCCCATCCGAGTCTCTTTCTCAAAATCGAGGTTATACTGATAACCGGAGCACCCTCCGCCCATAACGGAGACCCGCAGAGCATCGCCTTCCTCTCCCTCAGCCTTGATGGCCTCCCGCACCGCACTGACCGCAGCCTCGGTAAAATGAATAGGCCGCTCATCCGTCGGGATAAACCCCTCTCCAGACTCAGGGGCTCCAGATTCAGGAACTGCTGTTTCGCTCGTCGATTCCATACTTTTTCTCCAATTGCTCGGCTATCCTTCTATAATAAGGACGATTCTCCCGTTATACAACGGGAGATGAAGAGAAAAGAGGTCAGGAAAGCCCTTCTCCGTAGATCGAAAAGACGCTCTCGAGCAGGGCGAGGGCCTCTTCCTTCGGCCGTTGAAAGGCATTTCGACCCATGATACTCCCGAATGCCCCTCCGGCATTCAATCCCTTCACATCTTCCAGGACCGCCTCGTCATCCTTACTCGCTCCTCCAGAGAAGATAACAATTCGCTTTCCAGCAAAGGTACTTTGAATCACATGACGAGTACGCTCCTCCAGGGTGCTCACCGGAATCCCCGCCTCCTCATACGCCTTCTTGGCCGCGGGAAGCTCGATGGAAGAGACCGGAGGCTTCACCTTTACGATGTGAGCCCCGAGCTGGGCGGCAATGTGTGCCGCGTAGGCCACGATATCTACCGCAGTTTCTCCGTCAGGAGTGATCTGCTCTCCACGTGGGTAGGACCAGATTACCACTGGGAGACCACAAGACCGGGCTTCCTCTCCCAGTTCACGGATCTCCTCATACATCTCCTTCTTCATCCCAGAACCGGGATAGATGGTAAATCCTACTGCTGAGGCTCCGAGACGAAGCGCATCCGCAATGGAACAGGTCACCGCCGGAATAGGATTCTTGCTCGAATGGAGACACTCATTATTGTTAATCTTGACAATAACTGGGATCTTCCCGAGATAGTCGGCGTGACCAACAGCAAGTTGTCCGTACGGTGCCGCATAGGCACTGCAGCCGGACTCTATCGCCAGCTCAAAATGATAGTTCGGATCATACCCCGCCGGATTCGGGCCGAAGGTCCGAGCCGGGCCGTGCTCAAAGCCCTGATCCACGGGGAGCACCACCATCTTGCCCGTGCCAGCGAGCCGACCGCTATTCAACATGAGAGCGAGATTCCTCTGGACCCCGAGATTTTCTCCCCGGTACCACTGCAAAATCTCCCGAACTCGACCATTTATCTGACCACTCATCGCTTCTCCCTCTTCTCCATTCCGAAATCGTGCCCCTCGTAGGTACCTCTCTCAGAGATGAAAATCAAGTATGCCCCTCAACAGCCCCCAGGTGTAGGGAGAATATCTCTCATGTTCCTTTCGATTTCTGCCGATTTTCCGACTATGATCGAAATCCATTATCGGCTGCAAAGGGGTATGAACGAGACAAGGGGACGTGAAGGGGGAGCTCTTTCTTGGCGATCGGGTCAGGCCCTCGCCCTCCTGCTCTCCTGCATCTTGCTTTCGATTCCAGCCGGGGCAACTCCCCTTGAAGAGAATGCGGCATCCGCACAACTCATCTATGCGCCCATCGGAGACCAATCTCATCACTCATTTCATCTCGTTTTTCCTCCTCAGTACCAAACGGCAGCCGACGGGCTGAAGAAACAGCTCCACCATGAGCTCGACACCATCGGCACGACCCTCGGAATTCGAACCGGATTTCGAACCCAGGTAGAGCTGATGAACCCGAAAAAGTTCTATCGCACCCTCAAACTTCCCACGTGGACGAACGCGATCTACCTCCGCTCCCGGATCATCATCCCAATGAAACAGGCAAGTGAACTCTCCCATCACCGGGGAAGAGACCTCGAACAGGGGGAACTTCAGAGAGCGGTACGACACGAGCTCGTACACGCCGTTATCGATCATCAAACCAAGGGAGCCTGCCCCGGTTGGCTTGACGAAGGAATTGCTCAACTCCTCGAAGGTCCGGAGCACCCCATCCTCCGGCAAGCGCTCCAACGCTGGGTTCAAAAAGAAAGGATGATTCCACTACACCTGCTCCAGACGGGGTTTACCAAGCTTCCCCAAAAGATGGTTCCGGCAGCCTATGCCCAAAGCCTCTATGCGGTGAAGCTCCTGCTGAATGAACAATCTCCCTCAACAGTAAAAGAGCTTTTTTACCGACTCCGACGGGGACAAGAGTTTCGGAAGGCCTTTCGCACCACCTTCTCCCTCTCTTTTTCGGAGTTTGAAGCAAGCCTCCAAGCACATCTAAAGGATCTGGCGAACTCGAAAGATGGAGGGCAAACTGATGTCGTCTGGAGATGGAACTACGACACGCCTCTTCAGTACACCGAATTTGCTCCTCACAAGGCTCAGATGAAACCAAGTCACGAGACCAGGAACGCCTGCAAGAAATGTAAGGAAGAGTAACTCATGAAAGCCGAATACATTAATCCGTTTATCTCCTCAACGGTGAACGTCCTCCAAACCATGGCCTCAACGGAGGTTCGTGGCGGAAAACCAAGCCGGAAGGAAGGGGATCTTACCCGTGGAGAACTGAATGGCCTGATCGGTATGGCCGGCACCCAGGTGAGTGGGAATATGACCCTGAGTTTTGAACAGCAGACGATCCTCTCCATCGTCAGCAAGATGCTGATGGAGGAGTTTACCGAACTCAACGAGGATGTTGAAGATGCCGTTGGTGAACTGACGAACATGATCACCGGTGGGGTAAAAAAACTCCTGAATGAGAACGGTCACTCCTTCGAAATGGCGACCCCTATGATCATCAAGGGAAAGGGAGTTTCGATTAAGCAATTCTCTGAGAGCCCTGTCCTTTCCATTGAATTCGAATGTGATTCCGGAAAGTTTTGGATTGAAGCAAACCTTGCTCCCACAAAGTAAGCGCGACAAAAGCTCTTATCTGAAAGACGAGATTCGCTTCATTCGCCTACGAACGGTGCTTTTCGATCTCAACCCGGTACGCAGCGACGTGTTCTTCCAGCGCGGCAAGCAGCTCTGCTCCGCCCTCCACGCTTCCACTCCTACCGAGCTTCTCCAGAGCGAGGGCATCATAGAAAGCCTTCATTGCGCCGATATTTCCGAGTGCACTCTTCACTGAATGAGCGCGCTCTTCAAGGTGACGAGGTTCGCCCTCTTCAATGGCCTCTCGAATCCCGACGAGGACGGTGTCGTAATCACCAAAAAACATCTCAACAAGCTCAAAGAAGAGCTCCTTGTCGTTGTCGACTCGCTCAAAAGCCTCTTCTGCATCGAATACCGCAGCGTTCTCTCCCTCCGCACTCATGAAATCTCTCCTCTCTTCAGAAAACTCGTGTCTGCCACCGCATCACCGCGACTCTCTCAGCAGCTCGCGAGCGATTACTAGCCGCTGTATCTGACTCGTCCCCTCATATATCTGCAGAAGCTTCGCGTCTCGCATCAACTTCTCGACCGGGTAATCTTTCGTATATCCATAGCCACCATAGATCTGCACGGCATCGGTCGCCACCTTCATGCACATATCGGCAGCAAAACGCTTCGCCATGCTCGACTCAAGTGAGGAACGCTTCGTTTCATCTACGAGTCGTGCAGAACGAAGAGTCAGTAAGCGAGCCGCATCGATCTCAGTTGCCATATCAGCGAGCATAAACTGTATCCCCTGAAACTCAGCGATCGCCTGTCCAAACTGCTTCCGCTCCAGAGCGTAGCCCCTCGCATGCTCAAAGGCCGCCCGACCGATACCGACCGCCATAATGGCGGTCATGGGACGACTGACATCGAGGGTATGCATCGCGACACGAAAGCCCTCTCCCTCTTTGCCGATCAGATTCTCGGCGGGCACCTCAACCCCATCAAAGGTGACACTCACGGTGTTAGAACACCGCTGTCCCATCTTGTTCTCATGCTGACCGGTCGAGACACCAACACTCTCTGCTGGAACGACCACACAAGAGATCCCCTTATGTCCCTGCGAACGATCATGGGTAGCAAACACAGTGTACTGCGAGGCCTCTCCCCCATTAGTAATCCACTGCTTTTCACCAGTAATTCGATACCCGTTCGCGGTCTTTTCTATGGAAGTCTTCAATCCGGCAGCATCTGATCCTGCTCCCGGCTCGCTTAGACAGAACGAGGCGAACCCTCCGTTGGAGATGAGTTCACCGATAAAACGAGCCTGCTGGTCAGCGTCGCCGTAAAGGGAGATCGGGGTGAGAGCGAGGTCGTTTGCCACGAGGGATGTCGCCACTCCAGCGCAACCGGCCGCGATCTCCTCCAGCACGATACAGCAATCAACGAGAGAGAGGGCGGTCCCTCCACACGATTCCGGAAGAGTCAGGTTCATCAACCCTAAACGCTGAGCCTGGGCAAGCACCTCCCGCGGAAAGCGCGACTCTTCATCAAGCTGGGCCGCAACTGGGAGGATCTCCCCCCGAGCAAACTTTCGAGCCTGTTCCTGAAGGGCACACTGATCTTCGGTATAGCTATCCATACTCACCGGCCTCATGTTTTACACTGCCCGCCGACCCTTCGCCGGCACGGAGCACACCGCCAAGTGCGAAAGCACTTGCTTCACCACTCTTCCCGAAAAAAGAAGACCACGCAGACCGAGCGTCAATTCCTCACCCCACAAAAGGTGAGGTCACGCCCGAAACCACCGACGCGTACACCGCCGCTCCTCTATACCGCAGAAGTGAGCTCTCGACCGTCACTCTTTTCGATTGCGCCAGAGAGCGTCGCTTTCGTCCCACCAAGGGCACTGGAGAGCTCAGTTGCTGAACGCTCAAGGGCTTCTTCGAGCGCCGAAACGTTCACCCGAAACTGCGGAGCAAGCACCTCAATAGCACCGACTATGGTGTTCCCAGTTCCTCGTACTACCTGCGAAAGCGCGACCACCTCCGCCTCCGTAGCACCCTTATCCAGCACCTTGCCAGATCCCCTTAACTCAGAAAGTTGATTCCGAATCGCTGCGTCTTGTGCGGTATTCGGAGCGAGAATCTCATCGAGGGCCGCATCAGAGAGCTGGGCCGTCAACAATCGTCCCACCGCACTCTGCTTCGCGGCGACAGAGGTCGCAATCCGACCAGCAACCCGAACCGGCTTCTTCGGCTCAAATGAGATCGGGTACTGAACCTGCCCATTCTGAAGGATAGCGAGACTAGCGGTTTCACCAGTCTCATCCGCAAGCCGTCTCAAAATCGGAGTAGAACGCTGGACCACGTTGCTCTGAATAAGATAGGCCTGGCCAAGCTCAAGAACCTTTACTCCGAGTCGGTAGTCCTCACTCTGTGGATTCTGCTCGACGTATCCACGGAGCTCGAGAGTTGCAAGAAGTCGAAATACATTATTTTTGTGGAGCTTTAATCGTTTTGATAACTCCGTCACTCCTACCTCTCCCCGTACGTGAGCGAGCTCTTCAAGAACGTCGATAGCGTGAGAGACTGATTGGATCATGTAGTTTGCTTTTTCGCGCTTCATACGTTCTCTAACCTCTTTAGTACGAGAAGGAGGGCGGCAACCACGACGTGACACCATTCCCTTTACACATAGATGACCACCTTACCGAGATGGCAGAAGATGCTTTATGGGAACAGCCAGGGTTCACATCGCCAAACTGCCAAAATGCAACCTGGCTACCACACCTCTCAACTCCCCACTGTCACGTTTCCAGACTCCCATCAGTGACGCAAGAGGAAAGTTGTCACAGTTTCAAAAAGATTGAAAGCTAAAGGGTTGATAAGACGAGAGGTTTTCTCTGAACGGAGAGAAGCCGCCCAAACGCCTCCAAGGAATGTTCTATGATATCAAGATCTTACCAGTCCTGCCGAGTGATGGCTGAGCATTCACCTGCTTTCGAAAGGACGGTATCGCCCCTCCGCGATGAGACGTACCAACGTGGTGGAAATCACCGGGGAAGCTCCCCCCTCCCACTCAATCACCTGACTCCCCCCCGGCATCACCACCTCGAGAGGAGACTTCACCCCGAGAAAACTTCGGGCAGCGGTCGCGATGGCAACCGATCCCGTGCCACTCGATGGAGAGAGTCCGACCCCTCTTTCATAGATCCGAGCCACGACGCGAGAGCCTTCCCCGACAGAAGCGAGCGATACATTGACCCGCTCAGGAAAGAGTGAGACGTTTCCGCCGAGTGACAACCCAAGCTCAATCATCTTCTCTTCGGTGGGCTCCTCGTCAGAAAAGAGGACCACATGAGGGTTTCCCGTGGACACGACCACCGCATCGTAGGTCACCCCTCCAAACCGAAAATCAAAACGTGAGGCATCGCCGGTGTAGGGAACAGACTCCGGATCAAACGAGGGTGGAGAGAGCTCAAGTGAAACCCTCCCCTCCCGAAGGGACTTCACCTCAGTAGAGAGACGACAATCATCCATCATCATCTCTCTTCTCGGAAAGGCAGCTCCTCTCGAACCAACACCTGCCGTGCTCGCAGGACCGCTGGGAAGCTCCTCTTGCCACTCGACCAGCCAACTTAAGCACCGAGCACCGTTCCCACACAATCCCACCCGACTTCCATCGGCGTTGTATCCATCAACAACGATATCAAGCCCCTGAGGCAGACCTTTCGTCGTGTAGAGCAAGAGGTTATCCGCCCCAAGCCCGTATTCTTCAGAAAGGATAGTGCGAACATCGTCCTTGGAAAACTGGGAAGATACGGCCCTCATGACGACGGCGGTGTTTCCGCACGCCTCCAGCTTCCAGAAATGGTGAAGCGAGAAAGGATTCGACATCTTCCCGTCCCCTTCCTGCTAAAATCTGAGAAGGTAGGGCTTCTCAAACGCAGAGCTCTCCAAAAAGGACACCTGACTCGATGTTCCAGAGAAGACCACCCGTACGTACTGGAGAACCTCGCCGGCAGTTCCCCTCTCCGTGACGGGCACTACGAGATAGAGGTACGTACTGCCAGGACGGGCAGAAGAGTCGAGAAAATGGTGGGTTCGGAGGGCTGATTCGAGGCGAACTTTCCGGGCTGGGAGCTTCTTCTGTCGGGCTTGGCGACGCTTCTCTTCTAAGATCAGGGTGGAGCGATCATACACCCGCCCCACTAACTCCGATTCCTCTATGGGCTCTTCGAGAAAAGCAGCGAGGTCATCCGTTTCAACCCGTCGAATATCGTAGTACGCGAGATCTCTCAGCTCGAGCCCCCTCCGGTCATCGTTCGGACTTTGCCACTGAAACTGAACCCCCTCCACAGAGGCACTCACCACCAACTGCTGAACGGCGGCCGGAGCATACGCCTCGGGGGGAAGCGGTGGACCGTAACGTCCACACCCCGAAACCCCCATCACGACCAGAGCCACAAGCAGATAAAGTCCTCTCCTGAAACGTGTCGGCGAATTCACGGTGCCTCCTCCCCAAAACTTACTCGATAAAGCCCCTACTCTATAAAGCCCCTACTCTATAAAGCCACGGAGCCTTTTGCTTCGACTCGGGTGGCGGAGCTTTCGGAGGGCCTTTGCTTCAATCTGACGGATACGCTCTCGAGTCACATCGAAGTTCTGCCCGACCTCTTCAAGGGTATGATCACTCTTCTCTCCGATACCAAAACGCATCCGCAACACCTTCTCCTCCCGAGGTGTAAGGGTGGCCAGAACCCGTCGAGTCTGCTCATGCAGGTTCATGTTCACGACAGCGTTGGAAGGCGATACGGCCCGCTTGTCTTCGATAAAGTCTCCGAGGTGAGAATCTTCTTCTTCACCTATCGGCGTCTCGAGAGAGATCGGCTCTTTGGCGATCTTCAGGACCTTACGAACCTTATCAATCGGAATCTCCATCCGCGCAGCGATCTCTTCAGGAATCGGCTCACGGCCAAGCTCCTGAACAAGAGAGCGAGAGGTTCGGACCAACTTGTTGATGGTCTCGATCATATGCACCGGAATTCGGATGATCCGGGCCTGGTCTGCTATCGCTCGGGTAATCGCCTGGCGAATCCACCATGTGGCATAGGTTGAGAATTTATATCCTCGTTGGTACTCGAACTTATCGACCGCCTTCATCAGCCCTATATTGCCCTCCTGAATCAGGTCGAGAAACTGTAGCCCTCTGTTCGTATACTTCTTCGCGATGGAAACCACGAGCCGCAGATTCGCCTCAACAAGCTCCTGCTTGGCGATATAGGCTCGCTCTTCGGCATCCTTCAGGACAGTAACCCGCCTATCAAACTCTTCAGTAAACATATAGATACGATCCTGAATCGTATCATTCTCCTGCTTCACCTGAACGAGTGCCTCACCCATCTCGCGAGCATCTTGAGCCTTCATCTTGAAACGACGGCAAACCCGCTTAAATGCGAGCTGATCATCAGAAACGAGCTCGTCTACCGCTTCGAGCAGCTCATCCGCATCACGCTCGATTCTCCGTGCATACTTTCGAAGACTCGAACGGGTTTTGAGATACGAGTCGTGCAGGTCCCGCACCTCAACGGCCATGGCGCTATACTGCTTTCCATTTAGATTGAGTTTCTCAATTTTTGTCGCATTTCGGTCAAGCTGCTTGAGATACTTTTTCTCAGCCTCAGCATACGCCTTCCCACCCTTTTTTCTCTTGCTCAGCAATTCTTGAAAGGCGAGTTCGGTATCCTTCAGAGCCTTCTTATAGGCCGGTGACTTTCGCGCAAATTCCTTCCGAAGCCGCTCATCTTCCTCATCAGCAGCGGTCTTCTGATCAACACCATCACCTCCTTCTCCATCGGCACCAGAGCTGTCATCATCATCAGAATCATCCTCGTCAGCTCCTTCTTCTGCCTCTTCCTCAACAAAGAGGTCTCGCAGCCGAACTTCGCCCTCTTTTACTCGGCCAAAGAGCTCCACCGTATAGGCGAGTGCACACGGCTGGCGAAGGGTCTCGGAGAGGGCCGCAAGCTGCCCCTCTTCGATTCGTTTCGCAATCTCCACCTCACCCTCACGGGTAAGGAGGCTCACATTCCCCATTTCGCGGAGATACATGCGAACCGGGTCCGCCCCTTTTCCGAGGTTGTACTCATCCCCGTCCGTAGAATATCTCGACGGCACCCCTTCCTCGGGTCTTCGGAGCAGAGGCTCCTCAGTGTTATCTACCCCCTTCTTCCGTCGACGAGCGAAGTCTGGATCATCCTCATCGTCGTCATCAACGACCTCTTCTTCTTCCTCGTCATCCTCATCAAAATCGTCGTCAGATTTCTTCTTTGCCTTGCTCGCTGACTTTTTCGGCAGGTCATCGTCACTATCCTCATCGTCATCATCCGAGAGGACTTCCTCGAGGTCTATCGCCTCGTCATCACCAAAGTCTTCATCTTCCTCAGAAAACTCTTCGTCAACATCCACCTCATCAACCACCACTTCTTCACGCAGTGGCTCCTCCGCGCGAGATCCCTTTTTTGACCGAGCTTTCTTTACTGTTGAGAGAGCTGGCTGACCGCTCTTTTTTTGTGCTGCTGTCTTTCTTGTCACTGTATCTGTTGCCGTTCCCCGTTTCGTAGTCTTATTTGTAGCAGAGGAAGTGATACTACGACTTTGCTTCGAAGCGCTAGCCGCCTTCTTCGACCTGGCAGTCGTCTTCCGTGATACCGTCTTCTTCTGTGCCGTTTTCTTTGACACCGCCTTTTTCGACACCGCTTTCTTCTTGCGTGAAGTTGCACTCGGTGATGCTTTCTTCTGGGCCGTTTTTTTCACAGGTCTCTTCTTCGCCACCTTCTTGGAGGAAGTCTTCTTGGAAGTCGGCTTCTTCTGCGTTTTCGCCGTTGTAGACCTCTTTCTTCCTGTTGATTTCTTCGCTGACGCCACCCGCGTTCCCCCTATTTTTCCGCCGCACCCCCCTGAACGAATTCGTCCCTCGAACACATTCGGAGTAACAGCCGGCCAAGTATAGCGAACCCTCAAAATTATTCCATGAAGAGGGTCGAATTTTCCAAAAAGAGCTCTGGTCCCCCCTGGCGCTCCTCCGAGAAGCTACCGTACAGACTTTAACTCCTGAGCGAGCTTCACCTTCTGCTGATGGAGCTGCGCCCTCCGCTCCTCATCCCCCTCCTGTTCCAGAACGAGGTCAATATTCTTCACCTTCTCCAGTATTCGCTCCTCTTCTAGCCGCAAGAGAGAGTCTCGAAAAAGTCTCTCTCGGTCAAAGTCGGGCTCACGCGCCATGAGATAGCTCGACCTCCAGAAGTGCAACCACTCCGCCCCAAAGGCGAGGAGGAGCTCCCGAATCCGGTCCTTGCGGGCCTCATCAGAAGAGACGTCCTGGGAGAGAAATTCACCGAATGATTCGCAAAATAAAATAAGTGTTCTCGGGAGGTTAGCATAAACCTCAGGGGACTCCTTCAATTCCTGAAGGGCTGGCTCTTTGAGGAGCATAATCGAACGGAGCAGGAGTTGGTGAACGTGGCGAAACTCCGAGGGAGCGGCGGTTCTCCGACTTTCCTCCCGCCCGAGAGGCCCCCCTTCCGAAGCACTTGCCTCGATCTGCCCCTTACCCCTGCCCCTTCTCGCACTCTCCAGAACCCGTTTGAGCAGGGTTGCCTCCGTTTTCAGCAGAAAGGCTGCTCGCTTCACGTACTCATCCAGCTCAATGGGGTTCTTCGTCGCCCGCAGCACCTCGGCCACGCTCTCTGCCACCTCTGCCTTTTGGCGAGGGCTCAAGGTGGCCAGCTCTCCGCCACCGCTCTTTCGGGCATGCCACCGGAGATAGCAATCGAAGAGGCTCTCACGGGGCATCTCACTCAACCGCGCCGAAAGCTCTTTTCCGCTCTTCTTCGCCAACGAGTCCGGGTCCTCTCCATCCGGGAGAAAGATCGCCTCGGCCTCAACCCCACTGTTCAAAAAGCCGGGAAAGGCCTTTGCCGCCGCATCTTCTCCGGCGGTGTCCCCATCGAAAAGAACACAGATCTTTCGAACAATCCGTTGCAGTGCCTGGACATGTTTTTCGGTCAGCGCGGTACCGCAGGTCGCTACGACCTGCTCAACCCCTGACTGCGCCAACGAGATAACATCAAAATATCCCTCCACCACGAAGATCTCCTTCTGGTAGCGCGCTGCCTGAACCGCGTTCGGAAGTCCGTAGAGCACCCTGCTCTTCTGGTAGAGCGCCGTTTCCGGGGAGTTGAGATACTTTGGTGTTTCTTCAGACTCAAACGGAGGGAGTATTCTCCCTCCAAACCCCACGAGCACTCGCTCACCGTTGAGGATCGGAAATACCACCCTTCCCCGCAACGCGTCATAGAGCTCTCCCCGTGAGTTTCGCTTCACGAGACCAGAGTGGAGCATCAGCTCCTCTGGGACCTTCTTTCCTAACAAGAACTGGGCAAGCACCCGCCAGTCATGAGGAGCGTAGCCGAGGCCAAATTTCTCTCTCGTCTCTTGTTCCAGCCCCCTCTCCTGAAGGTACTCGTGGACAGAGGCCGGGGCTTCTTGTAATTGTTGCAAAAAAAACCGATGGGCCAGGAGGTTCAGCTTCTTCAGCAAGTGCCGTTTATCCTTCCCTGGAGCTCCCTTCTTCACCTCGGTGCGTTTCACCGAAATGCCATACTTGGCGGCGATCACCTCCACCGCTTCTGGAAATGAGAGACCCATCGTCCTCATCACAAACCCAAAAAGATTTCCAGAAGCCCCACAGCCAAAGCAGTGATAAAACTCTCCTCCCTCCTTGATATGGAAGGAGCCAGTCTTCTCGTGGTGAAAAGGGCAGATCGCGAAGATTCCTCCTCCGTGCTGCTTCACGCCAGCAAGTTCGCTCGCAAAGTCGAGCAGAGAGGCTCTCTCTCGTATCTCATCGAGAGTTTCTTCGCTGATCACGGGACTACTACTCCGAGCAGTGTGCTACGATTGAGAAGCTTCCTCTTCAACTTCCTCCGAGACGGCACTATATTCGACCCGGATCTCCATAATCTCGAACTCTCTCGAGCCACCTGGCAGCTGAACCTTTGCGACATCCCCCTCTTGCTTTCCAATAAGTGATCTTCCAATAGGAGACTCCAATGAGATCAGCCCCTGCTGAACGTCAGACTCATCTTCACCGACGATAGTAAACGTTTTTGATTCACCACTATCGAGATCTTCCGTATCAACGGTCACACCAAAAACAACGCTCTCGGGATCCTGAAGACGGGAAGGATCAATAACCTCGGCATTCGCCAACTTCGCATCGAGATCTCGAATTTTGGCCTCAACAAGCCCTGATCGTTCCTTTGCCGCATCATAGTCGGCGTTTTCAGAGAGATCCCCGTGAGCCCGAGCAACCTCGATGGCCTCCGCCAACTGCGGTCTCATCGCCTTCAAACGTTGGCATTCCTTTCGAAGCTTCGCATACCCCCGTGGAGTCATCGGTCTCTTCATAATATTCCCTCTTGTTCACCCACCAGCAGCACTGTTCCGACCATTCTCGGGCAAAAACGCTCAGCATATCTCCTCAAGCTACGAGAGATCAAAGGTTTTCACCCCCCACGACCCTTGCAGAGCCCTCATACGCCGACAATGCCACCGAGGAGCCTTCACTTGCTTTCAAGAGTTGCTGGAGCGATGAGACTTCCACTGGAGCACTCGGGCCCTCTTCCGCCCGCAGGCAGAGGGACTCCACGGCGGCGAGCCCCGCCGCTGTTGTGGTATAGAGCGGCACTCCCATCTCGGTACTCATCAAACGGATGGACCGTGAATCCAGAAACGTGCCATGCCCCTCTGGGGTATTAATGACGAGATGAACCTCGCCAGCTCCGATCATATCAACGATATGAGGGGACCCCTCTCGAACCTTATTTACCCGTTGTACCTCGACCGAATTCTCCTCAAGAAAACGAGCCGTACCCTCCGTTGCCAGAAGCTGAAAATCTACCGCTGCTAGCTTCCTCGCAATCTCAAGAAGTGATTCCTTATCCATATCCCGAACGCTCAGAAAAGCTGTCCCTTTCATCGGCAACTTCACCCCGGCACCGAGCTGCGACTTTCCAAAGGCTTCCGGAAAGGTCTTTCCAATTCCCATCACCTCTCCGGTAGATTTCATCTCCGGCCCAAGGATCGTATCGACCCCCGGGAACTTCTTGAATGGGAAGACACACGCCTTAATTGACCAAAATTGGCTCATACTTTCTTTCGAAGGATAGGCCTGAAGCGCCTCGGAGAGAGAGCTTCCCCCCATCACGAGGGCCGCCACCTTCGCCCACGGCCGACCGGTTGCCTTGCTCACAAAGGGCACCGTTCGAGAAGCTCTCGGATTCACCTCAAGGACGTAGATCTCCTGCTCCGGGGAAACCGCAAACTGGATATTCATCAAGCCCTTCACCTCAAGAGCAAGCGCAAGCTCGGTTGCTTGGGCCTTCATCTGATCAACCACCTCCGAGGAGAGGCTCTGAGGGGGGAGACAACAGGAACTATCACCGGAATGAATTCCAGCCCGTTCAATGTGCTCCATCACTCCAGCAATCACGACCTCATTGCCGTCACTGACCGCATCAAGATCTACCTCGATCGCGTTATGAAGAAACCTATCGAGCAGAACCGGTCGTTCGTGTGACACATCCACACTTTCCTGCATGTAGTTCCGAAGTTCACTTTCCTGGAATACGATTCTCATCGCTCGCCCTCCAAGAACAAACGAGGGTCGAATCACGAGCGGATATCCGATCTTATCCGCACTCTGAACGGCTTCATCGACCGAAGTCGCAAAGGCAAATTCAGTCTGGCGCAACTTTAACCTCTTCATGACATCAGCAAAAAGGTGTCGATCCTCTGCGAGGTCAATAGAATCGGGGGAGGTTCCGAGTACCCGAACACCACTTTTTTCGAGGTCCTGGGCCAACTTGAGAGGGGTCTGCCCCCCAAACTGAACGATCACCCCGAGAGGTTGCTCGCGCTCGCAGATGTTCAGCACTGACTCGAGGTGAAGTGGCTCAAAGTAGAGCCGGGAGCTCGTATCGTAGTCAGTACTGACCGTCTCTGGATTGCAGTTCACCATCACTGCCTCATACCCGTGCTCACGAAGGGCAAGGACGGCGTGCACACAGCAATAGTCAAATTCAATGCCCTGTCCGATCCGATTCGGACCAGAGCCGAGAATAATGACCGTTCCCTTGCTCTTCGGATTGCGTCGTAGCGCGGCGCTCTCACCCGCGGCGTGATGAGAGGGCTCATAGCTCGCATAGTAATACGGGGTGTACGCCTCAAATTCACCAGCACAGGTATCAACCAGGGAGTAACTCGGCTCAATCCCACAGCCCTTGCGCTTCTCACGGATATCACTCTCCGTGATCTGCCACGAAGAATGAGCGTCCGTCCCAGACAGTGACGGAACCGAGAGCAGTTGAGCAATCCGAGCATCACTCATGCCATCACTCTTCAGCGCGACGAGATCTTCCTTCGAGAGGGCCTCCAGAACCTCTTCAGCCGAGGATGAATTCTTTGCGAAGTCTGCAAGCTGCACCTCATCCGAGACAATCAACTCAATCTGAGCGAGAAACCACGGATCAATTCGAGAGCTTTCGTGGACCTCGTCTCGTGAGGCCCCCTTTCGAAAGGCCTCCGCCACGATAAAAATCCTCTCCGGAGAAGGAGCAGCGCACGCCTGAACAATCTCCTGTTTTCCAAGGCTCGAGTACTTCTCGCCGAGGCTAAACCCATCTGCTCCCACCTCCAGCGAGGAGAGAACCTTCTGTAGCGCTTCGCGAATACTCCTTCCGAATGACATCGCCTCCCCAACAGACTTCATCTGGGTTCCGAGCACCGGCTCTGCGAGGGGGAACTTCTCAAAGGTAAAACGAGGAGTCTTTACGACCACGTAATCGAGCGCCGGCTCAAAGCAGGCAGGAGTCTCGCGGGTAATATCATTCTGAATCTCGTCAAGGGTGTACCCGACAGCGAGCTTTGCCGAGAACTTGGCAATCGGAAACCCGGTCGCCTTTGAGGCAAGGGCCGACGATCGGGAAACCCGCGGGTTCATCTCAATGACGATAATCCTGCCATCCTTTGGATTGAGGGCAAACTGTACGTTAGAGCCCCCAGACTCCACTCCGATCTTCCGCATCACGGCGATCGCTGCATCTCGTAGCTCTTGGTATTCTTTATCCGTGAGCGTTTGAACTGGAGCAACCGTGATGGAATCACCCGTATGGATCCCCATCGGATCGAGATTTTCAATCCCACAGACGATCACCACGTTGTCCTTGCGGTCACGCATCACCTCCAGCTCTATCTCCTTCCATCCGAGCAGGGATTCTTCAATAAGAACCTCGCCGTTGGGACTGGCTTGGAGCGCTGACGCCGTGAGCTGCTTGAGCTCCTGCGCATTCTGAGCTATTCCTCCGCCACTTCCACCTAAGGTACGCGAGGGACGAAGAATCAGCGGAAATCCGAGCTCGTCCGCGATCGCATCGAGATCCTTGAGCGAGTGAGCAATCCGACTCTTTGCTGATGAGAGGCCGATCTCGTCCATGGCCTCTCGAAAAAGCTCCCGATCCTCGGCCATCGTGATGGACTCGACCCGAGCTCCGATCAGTTCGCAACCAAATTCTTCAAATACTCCAAGTTCATGCAGCTCAAGGGCCGCATTCAGTCCGGTCTGCCCTCCCATGGTAGCCAGCACAGCATCGGGACGTTCCTTCTCAATGACGGCTCTCACGGTCTCCGGCGTGATTGGCTCGATATACGTCTGATCAGAAACGTCTGGATCAGTCATGATCGTGGCCGGATTCGAGTTCACGAGGACAACTTCGAAACCATCTTCCCGAAGAGCCTTGGCAGCTTGAGTTCCAGAGTAGTCGAACTCACACGCCTGCCCGATCACGATCGGACCAGAACCGATGATAAGTATCTTTTGAATATCTTCTCTCTTTGGCATCTTTTTCTTCTCTTCAATGAATTACGTGTGTTCGGACGTTCCCTTTCCTACTGAATGACCTGCGAGAAAAACCGGGTAAACAGGTACCGCGAGTCATGAGGCCCCGGCGAAGACTCCGGATGATACTGGACCGCGAAAGCCCTCTTCTCGGGCAAAGCTATCCCAGCTACGGTATCGTCGTTCAAGTTGACGTGAGAGACGAACACCTCACTCGGCAGAGATTCCCGTTCCACCGCAAAGCCGTGATTGTGAGAGGTAATCTCTATCTTACTCGACTGGACTTCAAGAATCGGATGGTTGGCACCCCGATGACCGAACTTCAGCTTATAGGTTTTCCCTCCCACGGCGTGCGCCAGGAGTTGACACCCGAGACAGATTCCGAAAAGTGGAACCGTCCCAACGAGCCCCTTGACGACTTCGATAATCCCCCCAAGAGCAGCGGGATCTCCTGGCCCGTTCGAGAGAAATACCCCATCTGGCCTGACAGCGTGTATCTCTTCAACCGTGCTTGTCGCCGGCAAAACACTCACTCGGAACCCTTCTGCTAAGAGGAGGCGGAGGATGTTGCGCTTCACTCCACAGTCCAATACGGCAACGTGCGGTCGCTGCCATACCTCCTCTGGCGAAAGACGGGGGAAGGTGTTGCTCTCCGGGTCCCACGGAAGCTCATACCATTCGTACGGCTCTTTCGAGGTGACCTCCTGAACATAGTCTTTTCCTAGCATCGACCCCTGCGAGCGGGCGAGCTCCTGCAATTCACTGTCGAGATATCGCTCTGAGCCGATCGCTCCCATCTGAGCTCCGTGATCTCTCAGATGGAGAGTCAGGGCACGGGTTTGAACACCGGTAAGTGCTGGCACATCGTGTCTCTTGAGGTACGCATCAAGGGACTCTTCCGCGCGAAAATTTGAGACGAGCGGTGAAAGATCTCTCGTAAACACCGCCGAAACATACACCTGCTCTCCCTCTACATCGAGGGAGTTACACCCCACATTCCCAATCTGAGGGGCGGTAAAACACATCCCCTGTCCCATGTAGCTCGGATCGGTCAAGATCTCTTGATACCCACTCATACTCGTATTAAAAACGATCTCAGAAACTCGCGGAGCGCTCTCCTCGGTTAACGCTCCGAAGGCCTCTCCACGAAAGACCGTTCCATCAGCGAGCACCAGCTTTCCCGGCACTCCATCTCTTTTGCGAAGGATGCCCCTTGCTTGCTTCTTCTCTGTCATAATCGCCCTCTTCCTTCTTCCATCGGTGCTCAAGAATCCCCTTTTCTCGCAGAGGAAGAATATCCATCCGCAAGAAACTTCCTCCCATCTACAAACGTATAGAGCGCCGTGCCCGGGAACTCGGTACCGAGAAAGGGGGAGTTTCTGCTCAACGAACGGTTCGAAGAGACGTCGAAACTCCACCGACTACCGGGATCCACAACCACCAGATCCGCGATCTTTCCTCGCTGAAGCACTCCCCCATCCAGCCCAAAGATCTTAGCAGGTCGAGAAGAGAGTGCCGCGATGGCTCGCTCCTTCGAAAGCACCCCGTCCGCTACGAGTTGGAGTACTATTGGCAAGTTTGTCTGCAAACCGAGAATTCCCATGGTTGCCGCTTCGAACTCAACCTCCTTCGAGTCGGGCTCGTGGGGAGCGTGATCACTGGCGATACAGTCGATCACTCCATTAGCAACTGCAACTCGAAGACCCTCTACGTCCTCTTCAGAGCGCAGCGGAGGGCTCATTTTGTAGGCAGTATCGACTCCATCGACATCCCGGTGACTCAACATCAGGTGGTGTGGAGTCACTTCAGCAGTGACCGCAATGCCGTCATTCTTCGCCCGCTCCACGAGGAGAGCCCCTCGAGCAGTCGAAACGTGACAGAGGTGTACGGCACCTCCGGTGGTACGGGCAAGCTCGATATCACGAGCGATCATGACCTCCTCAGCGACGGCCGGCCACCCACGAATACCGAGGGCATAGCTGTGAGCACACTCATCCATCGCCCCATTGCAGGAGAGAGACTTGTCCTCTTCATGGCAACAGATCGGAACTCCGAGATCCTTCGCCACCTCAAGCGAACGACGCATCACTCCAGCATCCCACACGGGATCCCCATCATCCGAGAATGCGACACACCCCGCTTCACGAAGTTCATAGAGAGGGGCGAGAACCTCTCCCTTTCTCGACTGAGTTACGGCACCGATCGGCAGTACCTTTGCGAGGCCAGCCTGCTGGCCCTGCTCCCGGACAAATCGAACGACCTCCGCATGATCCAGCGTCGGTTCGGTATTGGGCATACAACAGACAGCGGTGTATCCCCCGGCGACCGCTGCCTCGGCACCGCTCTTTACCGTTTCTTTCCACTCGTAGCCCGGCTCCCGCAGATGAACATGCACGTCAATCAGACCTGGGATGAGCCACTTTCCCCGACAATCGATCTCCTCGTAGTCATCACTGACCTCAGGGGTCGAGCCGTACTCTACCGCCTCTATCTTGCCATCAGAGATCAGAATACTGCCTTCCTGGGAGGAAGCACTTCCTCCACCGACAATCTCACCAGCACTCAGAAGATACTTCCCACTCATGCTTCAATCTCTCCACCAATTATCCCGTCTGCCGAACTCGCCTCCTCGCTCTCATCATCCTCGAAGTGATGGCGGACACTCCCAAAACGAAAAAGCACGGCCATCCGAACTGCTACCCCATACCGAACCTGCTTCTCTACCAGAGAACGGGTGGCGTAGAGCAGCTCTCCCGTGATCTCTATCCCGCGGTTTGCAGGACCCGGATGAAGGAGAAACGCATCCGGACACCACTGCTGAAGCTTCTCGGAGGAAATTCCATAAAAACGGCTGTACTCATCGAACGAGCTGATAAAGGATTCTTTCTGTCGCTCCTTCTGTACCCGGAGAACGATGACGAAGTCCGCGCCCTTCAGGCCTGATTCCAGGTGGTGGTGGATCTCAACGTGTTTGCCGAAGCACTGTTCATCTGCGAGCTCTCTCGGGACAAGCCCGGGAGGCCCAATGAGGCGAACGGTATTCCCAAGGAGTCGATGCGCCCATATGTGGCTCCGCGCAACCCGCGAATGCCGAATATCACCGACAATCGCCACGGTCATCCCAGAAAGCTTTTCGAGCGGTGCTCCGCTCTCACACTGAAGCGCAAGCAGGTCAAGTAGGCACTGCGTTGGATGCTCGTTCATCCCGTCTCCCGCGTTCACGATCGAGGTCTGCCGAAGCCGCTCTGCAAGAAACTGCGGTGCGGCGCTTGAACCGTGCCGGATAACAAGAATGTCGGGACGCATCGCCTGTAGCGTTCGTGCCGTATCAAGCAAAGTCTCTCCCTTCGACAGCGAAGAACCAGAGCCACTGATGTTAATCGTATCGGCGGAGAGTCGCTTTCCGGCGATCTCAAAACTCACCCTGGTGCGGGTGCTCGGCTCAAGAAACACGTTGAGAATCGTCTTTCCGCGAAGAGCCGGCACCTTCTTTATGGAGCGCTCAGAAACCTCCACAAAGGTCTCTGCCTCGTTCACAAAGGAGAGTAGCTCCTCGCGCGTGAGCGACTTGATTCCGATCAGATGTCGTAGCGAGCTCGACCTCTCGTTCATTCCGAATCCTCATCTCCGGAAGCAAAGTTCTCCCCGACATGAACCCCATCTGCCCCTCCGAGTTCGGAAAGGGTCACCTCAACAAACTGATCGGGATGTGTCGGAATATTTTTCCCCACATAATCTGGCCGAATAGGAAGCTCTCGATGCCCTCGATCGGTGAGCACCGCGAGCTCCACTCGAGAGGGCCTACCAAAATCGATAATGGCATCGAGGGCAGCCCTTACGGTTCGCCCGGTGAAGAGGACATCATCAACGAGCACAATCCTCTTGCCGGACACCGAAAACGGAAGTTCCGTTCCCTTCAAGGTCGGTTGCTCTGCAGAATGGGACAGGTCATCTCGGTACAGGGTGATATCAATCACTCCAAATGGGATCTCTTCCTGGCTCAACTCCTGAAGGGCGGCCTGGATACGCTTTCCGATAAACTCTCCACCGGTCCGGATACCAACAACGGCGATCCCCTTCGAATTCGCATCCCGCTCAAGAATTTCATAACTAATCCGCGTGATCGCTCGCTTCATCTGCGTCGCATCGATCACCGTTTTCAGCTCAGGGGAACTGCTCATACACTACTCCATCTGACAATAAAAACAGGAAATACAGAGAGAAAAAGAAAAGAAACAAGGTCATTCATGCTACGAGAAACGCAGCTATCTGCTCGACCTGATAGCCATTTACCAACTGGCCAGTAGGTAAATGCCCAGTAGGTAAATGCCCAGTTGGCAGCTGACACATTCGCAGCCGGGCCAACCCGACGTATTAATAACGGGGAAAATCGTCTCATCACGGTATCCTTGGCGAACTCTCTGGAACGCATTAAAGGCTTGGAAGAGGATACCGAATTGCTGCACTGAGATCAAACGGTTCTTGGCCCCAGCGGGTTATTGGGCGTGAACGACCTTCGTAATCCCCTCGCGCACGGAGACCCGTGGGGCGTACCCGAGCACCTCTTTTGCTTGAGAGATATCTGCCAACGAGTGCCGCACATCGCCTTCTCGAAAATCACGGAATTCACACCTCTCCTCACGGGAGCCAGAAATTCCAAGTTCAGAAAAGAGGAGTCCGTAGAGTTCCAGCAGTGAGGTCTGTTCCCCTCCAGCGATATTAAAGACTCTCTCCGATCCGAAGGCCGCGAGAGTATCCTGCCCTGCTAAAGCGGCGAGCAGATTCGCGAGGACCACATTCTCTACGTAACAAAAGTCTCGAGAGGTCTCTCCATCACCATAAATCGCACATTTCTCCCCAGCGCGCAGCGCCGCAACCCACCTCGGGATCACCGCGGCATAGGCTCCGGTTGGGTTTTGGCGGGGGCCAAAAACATTGAAATACCTCAGCCCCACAATGGGGAACGGAGAGACGGATTCAAAGGACTGGGCATACAGTTCGTCTGCCCGCTTCGAAGCCGCATAGGGGGAGAGCATTCTTCCGATGTTCATCTCCTGCTTCGGGAGGGCAGGATGATCGCCGTATACCGAGCTCGATGAAGCGTAGACGAGAGAACGGAGTTGCGGAGAACGTTCATACTCTCTCCTCGCGGCCTCGAGGAGGTGCACAAAGCCGGATACATTCACTTCGTGGGTCTCAACAGGAGTTGCAAACGAGCGCGGAACAGAGCCGAGCGCCGCCTGATGAAGGATGTAGTCGACTCCCTCAACCGCTTTGCAACAGAGAGCGAACTCCCGGATATCCCCCTTGAGAACCTCGAGCCGGCCCTGGAGATCCCGCACCGATCTTGCCCCTGACATCTTATCCACGAGCCCGCTGAGATTCTCTTCCTTTCCCGTGGAAAAGTTATCCACCACGCGAACCCGCTGCCCATTCCGGAGCAGATGCTCAACGAGGTGGGAACCGATAAAACCACCCCCTCCGGTGACCAGCCAGAGCCGTTCATCGGTCAGGACTGGAAAGTCTGGGATTGAAAAACTCTGAGACATAAAACTCTCGCGTGAAAAAGTGATGAGGTGAGGTTTTTCCGACCACCCTGCTGCCGGCATCCCCGAACGACCGCTCTACTTCTGGGAGCCCTCTGTATAGGATTCGCCCTAATCTCCCTTCGACTCGCCAGAAAGAGCAGAATGTTCCCGGTGAACCTTCTGTGCCCCTTCTCCTTTCACGGCGCCTCCCTTCGCTGCCTCCCCTCCTGCGGTCTCCTCAGGGTTCGTATTCCCGGAAGCCGCCCTCTTCGAGGAGCTCTCTGCACTTCCATTCGAAAATCCCCTACGACGGGAGCGTGACTTCATAAAACTCAAGACTCGAGCAAAGGTCCGAAGATCGCTTACCGTATCATATTCATCGACGATTTCACGACCCACGATCTCCTCGATCACGTCCTCTAAAGTAACGATCCCCGCAAGTCCCCCGTGTTCATCAACCACCGCGCAGATGTGCTCCTTCTTCTCGAACATCCGAAGGAGTAGATGGTCAACCCGTAGCAGCTCCGGAACCGTCTCGAGTTTTCGACTGATGCTCTTCAATGAGATCTCGTCATTCCCCCTCAGTATCTCCCGGTAGATGTCTCGTTGAGTCACATAAGCGGTCAGGTCATCTGGCCTCTCCCCCTGAAAGAGTGGCACTCGAGAAAAGTTCCAGTCGACCATCTCGTCGCGAATATCACAGAGTTGAACCTCTTCATCCAATCGAAAAACAACCACGCGCGGTGTCAGCACATCTCTCACCATCAGATCGTCGAGACCGAGGACATTGGAGATCACCGATCCTTCAAAGCGCTGCAGGGAGCCCTCCTCCGCACCAAGTGCTGCAAGCGTCTTTACCTCCTCTTCAGAAACCGAGAGAGAGGCCGAACCGGTCTTTAACCGACGGTTGATAAACTGCGAGAGAAAGATAAACGGCGCCAAAATTCGAACGAGAATCTGAAGTGGAAACGCGAGGGCGCGACTTACCTGATTCGCGTAGGTCACCCCGATCGTCTTCGGAATAATCTCACTGAGATAGAGAATCGCCACGACAAAAGCGATCGAGAAAAGAACCGCACCACTCTCCGAGAGTACTTTTCCGCCAGCCCAACCGGCAAGCGAAGCTCCACCCGTGTTCGACAGGGTGTTTAAGATCAAGATCGCCGCGATGGGCTGTCCGATATCAGCCTTGAACTTGGACAAGATCTTTCCTGACCGCAGCCCCTTCTCCTCAAGGGAGCGGACATACGAAAGGGGCACCGCATAGAGAGAGGCTTCCATCAGGGAGCAGAGGGCCGAAACGACTATCGTCCCAGAAACTGAAAATATGAGAAAAAACAGTGGATCCATCTCGTTGCACACCGGCTCACCCACGGTGAGACGGTGAAATCCGTCCGCTTTCGGTAGCCTCCTGGGGGAGTAGACTACAAGACCAGGGCACCCCTTGTATAGCAGCAGAATCCATATACCATAGGAGTAGGGAGAAATTACCGTATGACCTTGCGAGAGAACAATCCATCAGACCCTACGGCCCTTCTCGACACAGTTCGTCGCAAACGGCGCACCGGGGGCTTCCTCGGAATCTCGCTGCACCAGGGAACCATGAACTTTCTCTCGCTGAATGGAGTATACATCACCTTCAGCCCGGCTCTCCTCCTCTGGATAGGGGGCTATGCTGTCGCAGCGACCCTCCTGCTGCCCGACATCTGGCTGGCGGCCGCTCTGGTCGGATGCCTCCTCTTGGTTCTTCTCGCACAGATTGCGGGCCATATGATCGCTGGAGCGCTGTTTCGCTCTCGCCCCCCCTCACTCGTCCTTTCGTTGACGGGGGTGGTCGACCCGAGCTTGGTGTTTCGCTCCTTCGGCGAAGATGACGATCTCGACACGGTAAAGTTTAACACCGTGAAGTTTGACACCGTGAAGTCTGATGCTGCGAAACACCGTTCGCAGGAGGAGGAGGCGACAGAAGCGCTCGTGACCGAGATCAGTTCACGCATGCAGGCCCACCGAGAGAGGCGAAGCCTAAACCGAGCTCCTCTCCGAACCGTCGGAGCAAGCCTTGCCACCCTGTTCGTGGTATATCTCCTTGCCTCTGTCTTCCCCCCTCTCGCCCAGGCATACATTTCACCGAACGACCTCAGCACTCTCGACTCTCTGCGTTCTCTTTTCAATGCCCTGCTCTGGTACTCAGCCGTGCTCTTCGTTGCGCCCTTCTGCCCTCCACATGATCTCGGAGCAAGCTTTCGCGATCATGTGGTACAGGGAACCGTACCGATTTTTCTGACCACACTGCTCTTTTCCCTCCTCACCGGAGCGGGAGAACTTTCGCTTGGAGGCGAAGTGTTCCATCCGGTTGCGATAGGAGGATATCTCCTCCTCACCGTGTGTCGCTCTCTCTGGTGGCGGCGGGTGGCGTTCGTCGGGAGCTGTGCTCAGGAGGTCCCCCTCAGAGAGGCCGTGATCCCCTTTGAAAATATGGTGACGCTAAGTCGTGGAGATTCTATTGAGAAGGCTCAAGTGAGGGCTATTCAGAGCTGCCAAGATTTTTTTCCAGTGCTGAACAACTCGACACTCCTCGGATACGTCGATCGCATCACGCTCATGCGAAGCGGTGCAATCTTGCGGGATGAAATTTCTTCAGAACTCGTCACCGCTCTCATGGAGAGTCGCTTCCTGCTCTGTAGCGAGGAAAACGCCCTCGAGTTCTGCCTTGACCCACGAACCGCCCTTCCCCTGTTCGTATACGAAAAGAGCGACTCCACCGAAGAGGACGGCCCCCTCAGCATCGTTGGGGCAGTGACCTCCGAATCACTCCGAGATGCCCTATTATTCCACATCAACTCGAAAGATTGTGATGAGGAGAACAGTGAGACATGATTCGCCTCACCTTTCGCCTGCTCGCCCTCGTTCCATTCCGGTTGCGATCTAATCTTGGTGCTCTTTGTGGTTCGCTCATCGGGAGAATTCTTCAGCTGAGTGGGAGTCGAGACTACCTCGTTGCCAAGGAACAGCTCCGCATCTTTCTTCGTGCAGACGACCCCGATCACGCTGCCCTCTCCGTCTTTCGGCACTTTACCCGGATCGCGTTCGAGTGCGTGGATCTCCGCAAGGCGATCTCCGCTTCCGCGGATCCCTCTCACGATTCGAAGGGAATTATCGCCTGCGAAGATATTGAGCTGGTGCAGCAGTTACGGGACTCGGGAGAGCCGATACTCGCGCTGACCGCCCACTTCGGAAACTGGGAGTTGATGGCGGGACATATCTGCTCCCTTGGCATTCCAGTTGTTACCGTCGCTCGTGAGGCTCGAAACGCTCGCCTCCAGACCCTCCTCCGAGAACAGAGAGAAGAACTCGGGGTAACCACTATCTGGCGCGGAGGAAAAACGGCCCAGAAGGAGCTTATCACCGCCTTCCGGGAGGCGAGGACGGTAGCAGCACTGATAGACCAAGACACCCGAGTAAGCGGTGCCTTCTCACCGTTCTTTGGACGTGAGGTTATCACCCCCTCAGCGCTCATAGATCTCGCTCGGCGAACGGGGGCTCAGATAGTAACGGCATTCTGTCTCAGAGAACCGAGTGGGAGCTATCTCGTCCGAGTTACGCCTCTCTCACCGACTCTCTCTACTGAAGAGATACTTTCTCTCTACCACAAAAGACTCGAAGACGTTATACGTTCTGCTCCGGAGCAGTGGGTCTGGTTTCACAAGCGGTGGAGGACCCTTCCTGAAGGGGGTCGACTCAGCTCAAAACAGTATTTGAATTTCCTGCAACATGACAGAGCACAGCTTCAGCCGTAGACCTTTCAGCCGTACATCGCCTTGCCTCTGTTTTTTTCCTCTTATTGCTCCTATCGCCCTTTCTCTCCTCGCACTCTCTTCCTGCTCGTCTCATACGAAGTGGGAAAGCTATTCCCGCTATCTCGAGGAGGCCGAACGGTTTGAACGCCAACGAGACTACCACTCGGCAATAGCATCATACCGAAAACATATTGCCGCACGGCTCCGGGAAGAGGAGCGCAAGGAGTGGGAAAATCCGCACTTCTACCACCTCCTGATCGGAGATATCTACCTGAAAGATGGAAATTTTAGAAACGCTCTCAAGGAGTACACCATCGCAAAAGAACAGGGAGTTTCTGAAGGACTACTCTCCGATCGCTTTCGGCTTGTTGCCAACTGGTTGGCTGACCGACATCGGTATGAAGAAGCCATCGAGATACTGAACAGCTATCGCCCCTCCGATCCTCTCCTCTATGATCTGATGAGAGATCGGCTGGCTCGAATGCTCGTGCACCGAGACGAGACGATTCTTAACGATAGCGATGGGAGCGCTGAGGGTGAAGACCAAACAGAGCGATAGAGAAACTTCAAGGAGACCAGCCATGTTTTCGCTTCACAAAAGAATGATCTCTTCGCTTTTCCTCTTCCTCAGCTTCATCTCCGTACTCCCCTCATGCGGTGGAGGTGGGGGTGGTTCCGCCGATGATGGAAATCCAGCCTCGGTCACCATCCAGGTCTCTCCGAGGAAGATAGACTCTGGAGACCGAGTCACCCTCTCGATTCATCTCAGAGAGATTCGCGCGACCGACTTTAACGGACTTATCGTGAAGGTCCTCACCCCGTCAACACTCGGTTACATTGAGGATTCCGCAACACTTGAACTTCCAGAAAGTACCGATTTTACCTTCGCTCCTCGAATCGTCCTCGCAGATGAAGCAAAATATTTTCTCTTCTACATCGACACCGCCCTGGTTGAGCTCAACAATCCACAGGCAGAGATAACTTTTCTTCTTGAGGGACGACGACGCCTTGAAGAAAGCACCATCTCGGTTGATGTAGACGTCACAGACTCTGACGATCGAGATACATTCCGGACGAGAAACCCTCAGTTTACTCCCCTCTCAACGGCAACGATTGAGGTCATTGATTCTTAAGAGCACTCCTCTTCCGAGCCCCAGAGACGGCCGCACGCAGCACCGGGTCGCGTTCATCTGTGAGGAGATCGAACGCCTCTCGCAACAGAAGCTCTGCCCCGGTATTGAGGAGCACAGAGAGTGCATTCCTGAGCAGCCCAACCCTTCCCGGACGCATGAAAGGAGTCCCCTGGAATCGGTGACGAAAGGCCTCATCATCCCGGAGGAGAAAGAGCGGAAGGAGCGGGAGCATCGGAGGAGTTCGACCACTGAATTCTTCCCAGACCGAAAACGACTCCTCCGTCAGTCGCCGATGATTGAAGGGGCAGACCTCTTGACAGATATCGCACCCGAAGACCCATTCACCGAGAGCGCGACTCTCCCACTCGGTAAAAGCTTCCTTCTTTTCAATTGTGAGGTATGAGATGCATTTTCTGGCATCCATGACGTGCGGAGCCACAAAGGCGCCGGTGGGACACCCAGATAAGCACCGCGTACAGCTTCCACACCTCCCTCGATCTGCACGGGGATCGCCTCGCTCCTTGTCACTCAAAAGAGTGAGGTATGGGAGAGCTCCTCGTTGAACGGTACACTCAGTAAGAACCTCTCCAAGAAAGAAGAAGCTTCCCAGTCTCTGTCGAATGAGCATGGTATTCTTGCCGACAAAGCCGAGGCCCGCAGAAGCGCCGAATCCACGTTCCAGAAGAGGGAAAGAATCGGCTACGGGACGCCACAAGTGCTCCCTTTTGGATTGCAGAAGACTTCGTCCAAGCCGATCGAGTCGTTTTCGAATGACCCGGTGATAATCCCTTCCGAGGGCATATCGAGCGACTCGGCCGTGCCCCTCACGGAGAGCTTCCTTTTTGGGAGTCGCATAGGGAATCGCAAAGCTCAGTACCGTGGCAGTCCTCGGTTCGATCTTCCTCGGGTCGCTTCGTACCTGGGGTGTTCGACACATGTACTCCATCGATCCGGCATAGCCAGCACGGCACCACTCCCGTAGCCGATCGAACTCGTTCTCGGAGAGTGCGGATGCCGGAGTGGCGCCGAAAAAAAGAAGACCGTGCTCAAAAGCTGCACGCTCCAGTACCGTCTCAGAGATCTCACAAGCTGCCATGGATATGAACCCCAGCGTTGCATAAAAATTGGCCCGTAGACTGCTTTGCTGCCAAAATTTGGTCAATATTAAGAAGTTCTCCCCGATCCCTTGACCTTCATCGCCTGAATCGGTATTCCATATGGTCTATATCAGGCGTCCCCTTCGTCTAGTGGTTAGGACACCGGCCTTTCACGCTGGTAACAGGGGTTCGAGCCCCCTAGGGGACGCCAGTTTCTCCCCCCAAAAACTTGGCGGAGCCAAGATTTTTGCCCCTGAGGGGCTGGCTGTTTCTCCCCCCAAAAACTGTTTCTCCCCCCGAAACTTGGCGGAGCCAAGATTTCTGCCCCTAAGGGGCATTTCTATATTTCCCCCCGAAACTATATTTCCCCCCGAAACTATGTCTCCCCCCGAAACTTGGCGGAGCCAAGATTTCTGCCCCTAGGGGGCATTTCTATATTTCCCCCCGAAACTTGGCGGAGCCAGGATTTTTGGCTCTTGGGGGCTGGGGGGGTTTTAAGGGGGTGGAATGGTTGTTGTTTTTGGGGGGTGGGGATTTTTTTGTTTTTTTACGCACAAAATCTGGGGGTTGGGACGATCAGGGATGTGAAGGGAAAAGCTGCTCGGGTTGGTCGGGGTGGTTTTTCTTGGAAACGTTGTAGATATGGAGAATGTGTTATGACACCAGAAGTAAATCGATTGGGGAGCCACGGGGGAGGGTCATTGGTGGCCCCTTCGGCGGTCCCGCTCTTTGAGGGATATCGGTCGGAAGGACCAGTAATTCGGGCAGCTCCGGAGAGCTACTCGGTGGGGTACCACTCCGCGCCGTCGGAAAGCCTCTCTTCTCGGATCTATGGAGCGGCAAGTTCAGGGATGGAGGCGCTGGAGAGTGGATCGGCGTATGTTCTCGACCGATTCTCGGATCTTGGAGGATGGTGGAAGGAGCAGAAGAGCTCTCTCAATCTGAGCAGTATTGATGTCGTCGCCGGTGCTACGACCGCCCCAGATGAGATCTTTACGGAGTACCTTCCTGCAGTCGCGAAGAAGATCGATGGAAAGTCCGTGCTCTTCTCGGCGACGGACTCCGCGAAGATCGATGTATCGCGGGTACCTAAGGCGCTCGACTACCGAACTCCGTTCTCTCAGGCCGTCTCAAAGGTTGGTGCCGTTGGAAACTCCGTGCTCGGAGTGCTCGACCTCGCCGAGGCAGTACACGATGAGGGAGGGAAACCAGGAAAGAAGACCATCCTCACTGCCTCAAAGTCCGTCCTTCAGGGCGTCGCCGCATCCGCCGCCGGGTATGGCGTGGCCTCGCTCGCAGCGATGGGAGGTGGTATGCTGCTCGGGGCTCCGCTCTTTGCAGGCGCTGCAGCTGTGGCGGCAACCGGATACGGCGTTGGACTTGCGTTTGACTGGATGCTTGGCGAGTAAACTTTTACTTTTGAGCGCTCGACAACGAAGCTTCCACGAAGACGCGCTCTTTTGTGGAAGCTTCGTCGGCGAGTCTGAGGGCAGTATCCATGAAACTCTTCGCATTTCTGTTCTGTGTCTGCGGGACGGTGCTCTTTATGGCGCTGGGCCTTCATATCGCGGTGCGGCACTTCCTCGAGAAGTTTTTCTCCCGTTCCTACAACCGGAAGAACGGAGACTTTATCAAGAACCTCTTTCCTGGAGGAGTCTGGCGAGAACATAAAACGGAGTACGGCCCCGCAGTAGTGGTGATGCTCAATGAGCTTCCTTCCCAGGAAGTACCTCATCCCGTTCGCATCACCTACGCCCCCACGTCACCCAAGATGCGGACATCTCATCCCCATCACCTCCAATTTTCTCTACCCCGACAGCTTCGAGAAGATTTTGTGATTACCCGTAATTTTTATCCCCCCGAACAACTCTTGCCTCGGATCTTGGGATGGTTCTTTGAAACTTTTTCAGATGGTGGCACCTTCGCCAAGTTGGCCACCCGCGTGAGCTCACCGTCGTGGTGGTTCAACATCCGGTTTGATTGCTCTGTACACCGAAGTAGCTCCCCCTCACCGAAGGAACACGGAGAGAAGGTCGAACGCCTTCGAACACTGCTTCAGAATGAGCAATTTCGACACGCGATCTCTTCCCTCCTGCGATGGAGATGGTGGAAAATAGTGGTTCTTGGCGGAACCATTCACCTCACCTATACCTACTCGCGGTACTCTCAACGGCCAAGAAAGAAGAATATCGAAAAGAAGCTCTCGGCGCTCTTTTCCCTCTCTCACCTTCCTGGACTACTTCGGAGGCGTCCCGACGAGAATTCAGAAGAGGAAGTGGAAGGCCTTGACACCACCAAGATCCTCGAAGAATGCTATGGTGTAAGCTCATCGCCACGACGGTGACTACTGAAGAGATTCGTGTTTTACTCCTGTCGATACAGTAAGACAGCATTCCTATGAACGAGGGAAAATCAAGGTGATGGAAGACTCGGCATCCTCATTCTCGTTATCCACATCTGAAGCCCATAGTGAAGCGGCAACCTCCATTTCGGTCGGAGAGTATATCCGAAACTATCCGGGAATGGCCCACGTTGAGTCGCTCATTCGTTCAAAGTTTACCTCCGATTCGAAACTCCTCACCGAGATCCCTGAGTACCTCTTACACCTCGGGGGAAAGAGAATACGCCCAGCCCTCGCCCTCATCACCCATGCGCTGTGTGCTGGGAAGGCGCATGCTTCACCGAACAGTTCTCCTGCACCCGCCTCTCCTGTACCCGTCCCACAACCCCTTCTCGATGTGGCCGCTGGTATTGAGCTGATCCACATGGCAACCCTTCTTCATGACGACATCATCGACCGCTCACCCATTCGGAGAGGACAACCCTCCCCTCACATTCGGTTCGGAGAAACCGCCACCCTGCTCACAGGTGATTTTCTCCTCGTTCGTGCTTTTTCGCTCTGTTCTCGTCTCGATGAGCACATCGTAAATGAGACCGAAGAGGCGTGTGTCTTCCTCACCGAGGGAGAGATCCTGGAAGTTCCGCTTTCTCAGCAAAGAAGCTCTCGAGAAGAAAGCCTCTGTATCGCCGAGAAAAAGACCGCCGCGCTCTTTGGACTTGCAGCCTTCGCCGGTGCTCACGTCGCAGGATCCTCTCCAGAGGTCGAAAGAGCGCTCAAATCATTTGGATTGGAGATAGGAATCGCCTTTCAGATACTCGATGATGTTCTCGATGTGACCGCGGATGAGAACCTTCTCGGCAAGAGGTGCGGAGGAGACCTCATTGAGCAGAAACCCTCAATCATCAATGTCCTCTGGTTGGAGAGCGGCGATCCTCTCGCGGAAGAACTCCTCCTCACCCAGTACCCCTCTCGTCCTGGAGAGTCCTTCGAGACAGGCCGTGAAACAAGCGGGGGGGGCTCCGAAGACCCGAGACGGGAGCAGCTTGTTCAGCAAGCCATCCGAGAATTTCGGTGTGGAACGGCACAGTCGGTGGTAGCAGAGGCAAAAGAACTCGCCAGCAGCCACATCGCTCGCGCTGAGGGCCTCCTTGAAGAGAGCCACGATCACCTACAGAGGGCGTTTTCTGGAGAGCCCGAGTCCCCACACCGAGCACAGGCCCGACAAGCGCTTGAGGCTCTCCTGAAATACACGGTGAAGAGACTCCAGTAGCCCTCCTCACGCTAGGCTCTGTCGGAAATTTTGGCCTCTTTTTTGCGAAAGCATGCAACACCAGAGCAGCGTCGATTCATAACACCGTCATGGGGAAGACTTGTCGGATCTTTCCCGAACCAGTCTCTTCTGCATGCTTCGCAGAGAGGGACTTCGTTACACGGCATTTTTTTGAGGTTTTCGCGCAGGTGATTCACGGAAGAAGCACTGGAGTAACACACGATGAGTGGCGAAAAACTACCTCAAATGGATCTCTCGTTTATGTGGGGAAACGGGTACGATCCAATTCACGAGCTCATGAGAGCGATAATTCTTCGTGCTGTAGAAGATTTTAACTCAAAGGGCGAACTGAAAGATGAAGCCATAGAATATATGGATTCAGAAGAAGAAGAGTACATCTTTTCTTTCCGGGCGATCTGCCGACACTTCGGCTTTGATCCGGATAAGACGAGATATGCGATTATGAATGCCACACACCGGATTAGCACGAGAAGACGTGCTGCATAGCCCTCAGTTCCACACCGTTCTGAGAGCGAAACTCCGGTGAGAGGAGCATTCTCCCCGCTATGCTTCCATCTGGGAGTCGGCTAGCTCTCTCAAACACTTCCCATTTGAGAAAGCCCGACTCCCAGGGGCCGAGCGTATCTTCTGGTGAACGCGCTATCAATCAAGCTGGCAGATCAGGCAATTAAGCCGGCAGATCAGGCTGGCGCGATCAGGCTAATTGAGCCCCTTGCCCACCCTCCAAAGAACGCATCATCACGATCATCGCATCCTTATTCTGAAGCTTCTTGGCCTTCAGCTCTCTCAGCTGTTGCTCTTCTCCTGCGGTGAGCAACTTTTTCTTTCGAATAACCCTGATCTTTTCCTTAAAATCCCCGTGTCGCCGTAATAAACGTTGTAAACGAACGTTTTCGGTCGCCAATCTTAACAACTCATTTCTATCGCTACTATTCACCGT
>JALEGQ010000092.1 GCA_022763385.1 bacterium | reverse complement strand
TGAAAGAGTTGACTTAATTCAGCTCATGCAACATCTAAATATACCGGTGGCATTCTACTGAGAATTGACCGGTGGCATTTTACTGAGAATCGACAGTCAGGCGACAGATTTTTTGGTGGAATTGGTGCTTTTCAGGGGCCAAGCATCGGGATAACAATACGCTATGGCGAAAAAGAAACAGTCTTCCTCTATATTTGTCCTGATCGGAGTCTTTGTTCTCCTCCTCGTAGCACAGGTGGCGATTCGGCTCACTCGGCCACCGGTGAAACCCTTCAAAGAAGCGCTCTCAGAGAAACTCGCGAAGCGGGATGATATTGACCCACGTCGACGACAGCTCATGAGCGTCCAACTGTCTATACGAGACTGGATGGCAAAGAACGGCAACACCCCTCCGGTGAGTCTTGCTGAATTGGTCCCCGAATATTTTCCATCAATACCGATTGATCCGGCCACGAAGAAGCCCTTTTCCTACTCGAGCAAGGGAACGTTCTTCCAGGTTGGCCAAGACGGCTCTCGACTCACCGCACCGAAGGAGTCTCCAATTGAACTCGCCGAACAAGATGTTGCTCAGGCTGAACTTGTTGCCATGCTGGAGGAGCCTCAAGAAGAGTTCGTCTACGATCCGGAAGGCATGAGAGATCCGTTTGAACCGTTCGATTTTAGCCCGACTATTGAAAATAACGGAAAATCCGAGCTCGAACAGTTTGGCCTCGGACAACTCCGGTTAACTGCCGTACTCAAGGGCTTTGGTGACCCAAAAGCTATTGTCGAATCTGCAACGGGAAAAGGCTTCACCGTTCGCATTGGAACAAAGATTGGACAACGCAACGGTGAGGTGGTCGCCATTGAAAAGGACAAGCTCATCATCGTAGAAACCACCTCAGATTTTACTGGAGAAACCAAGACGAATACGGTTGAGATGAAACTCCGCATCCCTGGGCAGGAGTCATAATCAGAGACTGTCCCCTTCAAAGGTAAGAAGCTCCTCCATTACGGTGTTCGAGATATAGTCGATCACCAGCTTTGAAGAGACCATTCCAAGCGGGGTGCCCGTGTCATCAACAACCGGCAGGTGGCGAAATCCACCCTGACTCATAAGAGTCAGCGCGAAAGCAACGGAGTCATCAAGCGTGATAGTTACCGGCTCCTTCGTCATATAGCTTGAGACCTCTTCTGAGAACATCTCCTCTTTTCCGTATGCCTTCAGGACAAAGTCTCGTTCACTAAAAATTCCGACCAGCTGTCCCGCTTCCTCAACCACCAAAAGACATCCGAGGCGATTCTTTTGAAGGAGCTTCATCGCATCAGAAAGGGGCGAGTCATACAGAACTGTCACGGGAGCAGGAGGATTGATAACGGAAATGCTCGCACAGAGAAAGTTCCCGTCCATCGGGCCCCCTCCTCCCACACACTGATTCTGAAGATGATATTGAAGAGCATTTCCCTGCACGAACAACTCTTTCTGCTTCTCTTTTGTCATGTTTTCTCCTCAACTTCTGCTTGGGGTGGCACTGCGATGTAACTTTGTTGCACGAACTCCTCCTGAGCTTCATCAAAAACGAGAGAGAGGGGTCCGCTTAGTGGTTGGTTCTCGGGTTCAAATCTCTGTCCTCCAACGATCAAGACCGCCTTTGGGTAAAAGGACTTTCGAATAGACAACGGCACTGGCGCTCGCTCCCCTTCCTGCGAGAGGAGTTCAGCTTTTTTATCCTTGAGCTGCTGTAAACTACTCGAAACTTTCTTCTGCTTCTCAACAAGTGCCTCCATTTTTGGGCGAAGGTGCGAAGCGAGTAGTGCGATCCGTGCCGGGTTCTTTGCATACGGACCAAGGTGCGCTTCGATAAGCCCCAGTCCCTTTTCATGATCGATGATGTTCTTCAGCAACAACTGAAATTTCTCAGAGACCTCTGTTGCACTTCCGAGCATAAGCTCTGTTTCCGTTTCACTTTCGCTTCCGAAGGTCCCGATATCAGCTCCACCAACAGCGTAACAGTGTCCTCCCAAGACCGTGGCTTCGCCGGTCTGAAGAGTTGCGCGAGTCCGGATGGTAGAAAACCGCACTTCTTCCTGAACAAAAACATCACTCTCTGAATCCACAAATCCATCTTGTATGGAACGGAGATGTACCGCCCCAGCAGCAATGATCTTTCCCCTCTTCTCCCCAAAAAAGCGCCCCTGCACCACAACTCCTCCCTGCAGCGAGTACAGCTCTGCTTTGTTCACATTTCCTGCAACGGTAATTCCTTTCTCTGCTGCAATGGTAAAACCGGGGAGGACATCACCATGCACCACCACAGAACCGATAAAGTTTAAGTTTCCGTGTTGGACATCAAGGTTTCCCTTAACCAGAAACTCTTCTCGCATAAACAGCTTTGAGCTCTGAACCTCAAGATACCCATCAACCTTTGCAACGATCCGTTCATAGCCAAGCTCACTACTCTTTTCGCTCTCACGTTCTAAGGTCTTCGCATCGAGTTTGAGCTGCACCGGCTTTCCTGCAGATGAGGGGATCTCCTTTCCAAATACTGACTTCCCGGCGACCCCCTCCTTTGGCGGATAGAGCCGCGCGACCGCCTCTCCCGCTCGAATGTTCTCAAAGAGGTAAAGGTCCTTCAGAGAGACCACGGGTTCCTCTCGGTCCTCTCGCTCGTGGGTATACGAAAGACGCCTCTTAAGATACACGAGCTTTCCATCACTTCCGGGCTGTGGTGCTCTCCCCTTGGCAATTCGTCTCGACTCGACCTTGTTCTGGGTACGAAGAATCTTGGCGATATCTTCAAGTACTGCCGTGTCGAGAAACTCCTCGTCGACATGGTTCAGGAGCTCCCGCACCAGGAGCTTTGCAGTAAGGATGTTTTTGCGGGAGGCCACCTCGATATCGACAAACAGCTTCTCCTGAGTTTCGTCAGAACTTGCCTTCAGAAGAAAAAGCTCGTGTGAGATCTGGAACTGTTGAGGTGACATGTTTATTTTCCTAATCAGTGGTATCGGCTGATAACCAGAAGAACAACACTATTCCTCACTGGAAGTGAAACACCTTTTTCGTCAAAGCCTACGAAAAACCACCATCTCTTTCCTTACTCAAAAAAATTCTCTCTCCTATCTCAGGTTTTCTTCGAACTCCGTCGAACCCCTTCCTGTGCATGTGACCCTACATGGATGTAACTGTTGGGGAGGAAAAGATGTCTGAAGTTGTAAGCACGAAGCGCACTCCTGTCGCTATCCTACAGGAATTCTCAATACCACTTATCGTCGGAGTACTCGCAGCGGTTGGCTGGGCAAACATCGACCATCACAGCTACCACGAGGTAGTGCACTGGTCACCGTTTGGTCATCACAGCCACTACAACCTCCACTTTCTGATGAACGATATCTTTATGGCGCTCTTCTTTGGGATAGCAGCCAAGGAGATCACTGAGAGTTGCCTTCCAGGAGGCGCTCTCAATCCACCAAAGAAAGCCATCAACCCTCTACTGGGCACGCTCGGGGGAGTTTTCGGCCCGGTTGCGGCGTACTTTGTGATTGTTTTCCTCTCTGGTGACCAGAGCATCGCCAACGGATGGGGGATACCAACCGCCACCGACATCGCGCTCGCATGGCTCGTTGCACGGCTCATCTTCGGAAAAGGTCACCCCGCGGTGAGCTTTCTCCTCTTGCTCGCCGTGGCGGACGACGGGCTTGGTCTAGGGATCATCGCGATCTTCTATCCAGATCCAAACCACCCCGTAAAACCGATGTGGCTCGCCCTGGTCGGCGCTTCCATGGCAGTAGCCTACGGCATGCGACGAGCAAAGGTACAGAGCTTCTGGCCCTATCTCATCGTGGGCGGAACCATGAGCTGGCTGGGCCTCTACTTTGCTCACCTTCACCCAGCACTGGCGCTCGTTGCAATCGTTCCGTTTATGCCGAGCCAAGAGCGTGATGAAGGGCTTTTCGCGGAGGGAGAAAGTGATCACCACCACGATACCCTGAACTCCTTTGAGCACTACTTTAAGTTACCAGTAGATCTCGGTCTCTTTGGCTTCGGACTGGCAAATGCAGGCGTGGAGTTCTCTTCGATGGGAACTGCCACCGTTGCCGTCCTCTTTGCTCTCGTGGTTGGGAAAACTGCTGGGATCTTTCTCTTCTCCTGGGTCGGTCACAAGATGGGCTTCCCACTCCCCGCTGGTATGGGATGGAGGAGCCTCCTCACCGCAGGATGTGTTGCTGGACTCGGGTTAACAGTGGCTCTCTTTGTTGCTGGAGTAGCCTTTACAGAGGCGAATCTTCAGGGCGCGGCGAAGATGGGAGCGCTCCTCTCCGCATTTGTTGCCCCTCTTGCTATCTTGCTCGGAAAAGTACTCCGGGTTCGAGAAGAGTATGAGGCAACACTTGGAGAGCCGACCCGAATTATTGAAGCGGACGGTCTCTCGGATGGAGAAGCAGATTCCCTTGAGATGCCCTCCTCAGAAGAGGATCGGTCAGAGGCGCAGGAAGAGGAATCTCATCCGCTGCAATAGCAGTAAAGTACTGTTGTCGTACATGAAGCGGTAAGAGCCTCCTTAGTGGGGCTCTTGCCGCTTTTTCAAGTCCGAACCCAATTGTCAAACAGCGTTCGCATGCAAAATTTCCTTAAGTGCTCACACCGAAATGCCGAATTCGAACACTAGAGTATACGATAATCTCGTACTGCCTCCGGGATGAACGGGAGGTAACCAGAGAGGAAAGGAGTCGCTAGTGGATATTGCAACCATCGGTGGAATTGTGGGCACCTTCGGCTGTATTATTTTCGCCATCCTTATCGGTGGTGGGGCACTGCTCTTCGTCAACGTTCCTTCAATTATCATTGTATTTTTTGGAACGTTTGCGGTAACGCTCGTCAAATATCCGCTTGGACACTCTCTCGCTGCGATGAAGATCGCGATGAAGACCTTCTTTCACAAGGCAGAGAGCCCAACAGACCTCATCCGACTCGGAATTGAGCTCGCTACCATCGCACGTAGAGACGGACTCCTCGGACTCGAAGGAGTGGATATCAACAACGAGTTTCTCGCCAAGGGAATACAGCTCGCCGTTGATGGTCACGATGAAGAATACGTGGGTCGGATCCTGGCGACTGAGATAAACCAAACCATTGAACGCCACGAGCGCGGTCAGCACCTCTTTAAGGGGATCGGGGACTCTGCTCCGGCAATGGGAATGATCGGAACACTTATCGGACTGGTACAGATGATGTCAAACATGTCGGATCCTTCCTCGATCGGTCCGGCGATGGCGGTTGCCCTTCTCACAACGCTCTACGGAGCGGTCCTCGCAAACGCGATGGCGATCCCGATCGCTGACAAATTGGGCCATCGAAGCAAAGAGGAGAAGAACAACAAGATGCTCATTTTAGAAGCGGTCAGTGGAGTTCAAAAGGGAATGAGTCCGAAAGTTCTCGAGGAGATGCTTCTCGCCTACCTCCCTGGCGGAGAGCGAGATAGCGTTGATCTCGGAAAGAGCTAAAAACGTTCGACCCCTTCCTCGAGAGAGAGGCACGAGAAGAGAATACCAACCATGGAAGACGTCGGCGGAAGCGAAGAGGAAGAAGGAGGTGGAGGGGCTCCCGCCTGGATGGCGACCTTTGCCGACCTCATGTCGCTTCTTCTCGCATTCTTCGTTCTCCTCTTCTCGTTCTCCAGCATGGATGACCAGCTCTACAAAGAGGTCGGCGGATCGATGAAAGACGCCTTCGGAGTGCAGAGCCGGGTAGTGCTCTCCGACGCAGTGATGGGGATCAATCATATCGCACAGGAGTTTAGCTCTGGGCGACCAGATCCGAAGATACTGAACGTCGTTCCTCAGGAGAATCTTGACCTTCGAAAAAAGTGGAACTCCGATCAACTCAAAGCGGGACAGAGTGAGGAGGAAGATCCCTCTGATAAGAAAGCACAGAAGAAAAGTGCCGTCATCGACGTCATTGAGGAGCAGAAGAAACGGTCGAAGGGCGAGGAGAAGGAAAAGGCAAAAAAGACCCAAGACCAGCAGTCCGGACAGATCGCCGGAAAAGCTCGCGGGATGACGGAAGCAAATCAGGCCGCGGTCTCCTCCGAAGAGCTCGCGAAGGTATCGAGCTTCGCTTCGAAGAAGAGTAAGCAGCTCGGAACAGAACTCGCCTCTGAGATCGCCAACGGAGACCTCTCCGTAGAAACAGAAGGAAACAAGGTGATTATTCGGGTAGCAGAGGATGCCTCGTTCCCTCCGGGGAGCTCAGAGAACTATCAGCAGTTCGATGAAATCATCAATAAGATCTCCAAAGTCGTAAAGGACTCCCCTGGAAAGGTGGTTGTTGAGGGACACACCGATAACATCCCGATCGAGAGCACGCAGTTTCGCTCAAACTGGGATCTCTCTGCCTCGCGGGCCGTCACCGTCGTCCACGGCCTCATTAATGCCACAGGGCTGCCCGTTGAACGGTTTCAAGTGCGGGGGATGGCGGATACAAAACCGCTTGCGAGTAATGCCACTGCGGCAGGTCGAGCAAAGAATAGACGGGTAGAAGTGATCCTCGAATACGACGCGAAAGACCTCGTTCCTGACCCCCTGAAGAGCGATATTGAAAAAACGGAGGAGCAAAAAGCAGCCGAGGAAGAAGAAGAGATCGTTCATGAAGATCCACTCTTTGATCTCTACCGAGGGTTCGATAAGTCCTTCGACGAATCCCAACTCGAACCAGCTCCGATGACGAAGGAAACTGAAGATTTCAACCTGATATTTAAAGACGACTTTTTCCGGTAGCGCCCGCAACGACCAAGGGGAAAGCTCTTTATATTTTCCGTATTCTCACCGATACCATATCAGGGAATTTGCCTACTAACTTACCCCGAAAGGCGAGGGAAATGCTCTATGGATCCAGATCTAAGGGAATTTGTGAGCGAAGCGGTTGAAAGCTATGGCTCCATCGAGCGTCTTCTTCTCCTCCTCGAACAAGGAGAGAAAGATCCTCACATCCTGAAAGAGCTCCTCCGACACTTTCATTCGGTAAAGGGAGCCTCGGGATTCTTCTCCCTCACGTATACTCAGGCCCTCTGTCACGTGTGTGAAGATGTCCTCTCCTCCGTCCAAAACAAGGAGATCTGGCCTACCGAGAGCATCATATCGGCCCTCTTTCAGGCCCTGGATGCGCTTCGAAAGAACAAGGAAGCACTTCTTGAAACAGGAGAGGAAGCCGTCGAAGACTACTCTGAACTTCTCCTCCAGTTGACCCGCTTTGATATGGAGAGCGAGGGAGACTCACAGAATACAAAGATCGTTTCGGGAGGCGAAGACGGCAAAAAACCTGAGGCAGAGGAACTGATCCAACTCGTCTACCTCTCCGTTTCTCGGTGGAGGCTCGATACTCGTGAGCTGGTTCAACTCCTCTGCACTGCACGAGAGAAGAACCGTGCGCTAAACGTCAGCGGCATGCTCCTCTACCGCGATGATTACTTTCTACAGGTGCTTGAAGGCCCAAAGAAGCCCGTTCAGCTGGTATTCAACTGCATCCAGAAGGATCAACGCCACCACCACATCGTAAAACTCGGGGAGGGGCATATTCCGGAACGCTCATTTCCGGGATGGTCGATGGGCTTTCACCATATGAAGGCGCTGAAGAAAGCAAATATCGATGGACTGAACAAAACGATCACCGAAAACCTCTGGCCAGAAGCAACCGGTGCCGGACTTGGTTTCGTTCACGGGCTGCTCCGCTCGTTTCGCGACAACATCTCTATCATGTAGCCTCGACATACTCCCAGATCCGTTCCAGTGCCCGAAAGCTCCACGCCTCCATCAGGTGATGCTCTTCGATCCGTTCACTCCGCTCGAGATCCGCGATCGTCCGTGACATCCGAAGGAGTCGGATGGCAGAACGGGCACTGAGCTCTCCCTTCCCAGAGAGCGTATCAAAGGTGACAGAGCTTTCCTTCGCCAGGAAGGGCTGTAGCTCCTGAAGCGAGAGCTCCCCATTCCGCTTTTTTTGGCGGTGCTGCTGAATATGAATGGCATCACGCACCCGCTTACGGCGCTCCCGCTCTACACCGATCAGCACTTCGCCCTCCTGCTCCCGATCAAAATGCTGCACATTGACCGGCTCGGCCTCTACATGGAGATCGATCCGCTCCAGAATCGGCTGAGAGATCTTCTTGAGATACCGAGCAACCTCATGCCGGGAGCACCGACACCGACGATCTTTCATTCCGAACCGACCACACGGACACGGATTCATCGCAGCAACGAGTTGAAAGCTCGCCGGATAGGTCGTCGTTCCAACCGCTCTCGTAATCGTTACCCGCCTCGTTTCAAGGGGAGCTCGAAGAGACTCAAGCGTTCGACGTTGAAACTCCGGAAACTCATCGAGAAAGAGCACCCCACCGTGAGCAAGGCTCACCTCACCAGGACGGAGATTCGCTCCGCCACCGATCAAACCAACATCCGAGACGATGTGGTGGGGAGCTCGAAAGGGACGACGCCCCCGCAAGTATTCATCGATTGGTTCACCGATCGCCGAGGCGATCTGGGCGATTTCCAGCCGTTCTGCTCGTTCGAGCGGCGGAAGAAGGGAGGAGAAACGCTCTGCCAACATGCTCTTTCCGCATCCCGGAGGACCAACGAGCAAGAGGTTGTGTCCTCCGGCAGCAGCGATCTCAAAGGCCCGCTTCGGTGCCTCCTGCCCAAAGACATCTTCAAATCCCTGGTGTTCGTACTCCTCACTCTCTTCGGGTTGATCTCGTGAAAGAGGTGTTGGTCCAGAAGCAACGACCGAACGGAGGTCGCTCAGGCTCGCCACTCCAATAACCTCAATCCCATCGACAAGAAGCGCTTCTCGCTCATTCTCAATCGGTAGGATCACTCGTTGAATTCCGTGCAACGCCGCACAGCTTACAAGACCGGCTACCCCTCGAATGGGCTTCAGCTCTCCATCGAGAGAGAGCTCACCGAAGAGCCACGTCGAAGCGAGCGATTCTACCTGTCGACTTGCGGTCAGCACTGCCCACGCCATCGCGAGTTCAAGCCCAGAACCAGCTTTCTTCATATCAGCGGGTGCGAGATTGATCAGGATCTGATCGGGAACCTCGAAATCAGCAGCATGAAGCGCCGCAGTGAGCCTATCCCGGGCCTCTCGAACTGCACCATCACCGAGTCCGATGATCTGAATGCGCGGCTTTCCAGGCCGGGTGATGGCCTCTACCTGAATAGGAACCCCCTCTGCTCCGAAGAGCACCGCTGACTCGCAGTGTCCGATCATTTCTCTCCTCCTTTCTTCGCGCGGGCACCACGGTGCCTACCATTAAAATTTCGCTCTCCCTTCCTCATCGTCTCCAGCAGAAAAAAGGTTCCTCTTTTTTGAAAAAACTTCACCTGAGAGCGAGAAGGACCGCTCAGAAGATTGGCGTAAAAGGTGCAGCTCCTCTGGTAGGACACCGTGACACTTAGAAGCAAGTTGTTGAAATAAAAAGGGTTCTTCTGGAGTCAGGCGATGAAGTCGGCACTTTCGAACGGCAGTACCGGGCAATTATTACCAAACGTGGAAAAACACATCGATGATTAGCGAAGAAGCCTGGAGACTCATTCCGCCGGAGGAAAAGATCGCCATCCTCTCTAAGGCTCACGCTGCCGGAGTGATGTGGGCCCTGAGCCTGATCGCCGTCGGGGCGACCCTCGCTATCTCTTTTCAGAGCCCACTTGTCTTGTGGAGCTCCATCCTTTCTTCTCCGATCGTGTTCCAGTTTTCGGCAAATCGCCGGTGGAGATCGCTCCGGCCGATCTCTGTCATTGAATATCTCGCTGCTCGCTCCGTCACGCGGCGGTATGCATACGCTATAAAATCGGCAGATCTTGAAATTCTCCTCCTCTTTAAGGGTTACCTCTCTCACGAACCCGATGGAACAGACGCCTTTGAAGTGTACACCCAGCACTACGGTGATGAGTTCCAGAATATCCCGGTGTGGGTGGCGCTATTTCCCGATGCGGTCGTAGTGATATCAGAGCAGATCGGAGGTGCAAACCTTGAATTCGGGCACGTCATCAACGCACGATTCAAGATGCGAACAGAATCAGGAGAGGGCGCTGAATACGCCCAAGATCTCTCCGTCCTCATGGAGTACGATGACAGGAACTACGGCAAGCACCTCGTTCGGCTGGAGACCCAGTATCCCGCCGCTATTAACGCCTTCAACAAAAAACTTGCTGAAATTCTGAGTACCCCAAGAGCCCAACGGGTAGATTTCGACAGTGAAGCCGGCGGAGAAGACTTTCTCCAGAGTCAACAGAATCTCAAAGAAACCATTCAGAATGTTGTAGCGACGTAATCCATTGGCGACATGAAGAGGAATTTGCAACACTCTAGGAAGAAACATCTGTACGCTTTCGAAGAGAACTCTTTCATCATCACATGGGCCTACCTCACCGTCTCTGCATCGCCGTATTTTTTGGACTCGGCGCCTGTTTCCCCATCCCTGCCGCAGCAGCTCCTCTCGGTGATCTGAGGGAAAGTCTTGTATCGTGGAGCGACAGAGGAATCCAGTTACGACTCCAACGTGGCGCTCAGCCAGGTCAGTATCTCCTCCTGTTTCGCGGACTCTCTCAACCAAACCAAGCACGGCTCGCAGAAGTCCGTGGAGAGATTCGGCTCGCCTTCCCACACCAATCACTCTTCTCAGAAACGACCCTCAGAC
>JALEGQ010000091.1 GCA_022763385.1 bacterium | reverse complement strand
ACCGGGTGTCAGACACCCATGAGGGGAGAAAAATTGGAGGGTGAGGGGTGTCAGACACCCGTGAGGGTAGCTTAGTGGGGGGAGGGGGGTAGGATGGAGGGATGGAAGTTCATGTTGATTCGAATGAGAGGGGGCCGGTTGCTTCGCGAGGGCTCTCTGAGGGGGAATTGCTTGAGCGGCTTCGGGAGGTGGCTCCGGAGGTGACGCTGAAGAGTTTAGTGAGTGGGCGGTTGCAGGTGGCCTACGTGGGGGAGCGTGAGGATTATGGTGCGCTCATTACGCAGTTGGCGGCCATTAATGAGCAGATCAAGGGCTCTCTTGTTTTCCAGCCCTGTGTCCTTTCGTCCCAAGGTGAAGCTCCATCTCGAAAAAATGCGATTTCTTGGGATCGTCTTGAGAGTCTTCTTCCGCCGCGGAGGGATATTCAGGAGATTTTTGTTGATTCGCTTACGGGGAATGCTCCGGCGTGGCTTCGGTTTTCGAATGATAACTTCTGCTCTATACGGGGTTTTCAGGAGTCTTTTAGAGATTTAAGAGGATTACAGGATCGCCTCCTTATTGCGACGAACTTTGTGGCGCACGCGGTTTCTGTTCGGGCTTTTCGAGGACTTTCCTTCGCTCATGAGGGTGGGTCGGCAGTTATTCGTCACGAAGGTGATAACGGGTCGTATGAGGGGATAGAGCGTCTGCAGCAAGGCCTTGAAAAGATCTTTCCGCGAGATTGTGTTTCATGTGTTCCTGAGGAAGGTGGGGGAACGACGTTTCACCTTCCATTTCATCGAGAGCTTTTTGGAGATCGCTTCCCTCTCTTTCTCAACAGAGCGGTTGGGGGTCAAACTGCCTCGTTTGAGATCTGTTGGCCCCTTCCCATGAGTCCTGATGATCCTGTTGCGCAGTCAATCATCGCAGAACAGGTTGCCCTTGCCGGAGGGGGGATTCGAGAATGTGTTCCGCAACAGGATGGACGTTTGTCTTTTGAAGTGGGGGGATTTCGCTCAGGAAGAGAGAGTTTTTTTGTAGGAGCTTGCAGAGCTCTCCAGGCAAATGCCGGAGTCAAGCTGGGGTTTCCTCGGTGGTCTGATGTGTATTGGAAATTTGCACACGCCTTTGGCGAGCATCACGAAGTGCTCCCAGTGAAACGTTTTCTTAGTAGCTCTTCCTGTCATCCTCTGCCAAAAGAGGAACCTCGGGTAAGGGAGGAAGGCACGCAAGTTCCCTCTCGAAGAGTGTTGCTTGATGGTGTTCATGTAGCCTTACTCGGTGAGGGGATCGTTGGGGATGAAACCCCAGAGCTTGCGGTCGCAGCGGAGCGTCATGCGGAGCGAAACGAAGTGACCCTTCGCTTTCATGTGCCAGATGTTACTGATATCCTGCCAGGGTCCCTCGATTGGCCGAATCCTCCCACTTCAACGCTCTCTGGTCTTGTCGGTACGGTTGGCCCTCTTTTGCGGTCCGAGCGAAGCAATCACGCCTTTATTCCTGGAACGAGACGATATGCCCTCACGGCTAGCGCAACGTATCGAAATGGGGTGTGTTGCGCAGTTACTCCGCTCTCGTTCTCGGAAGTTTGTATCGATGGTGCGCTTGGAAAGGGAAGAGAGATCGAAGTAGCAGACTGGGAAGAGTTTGAAGAAGAAGAAGTGGAGCGTCGTGTTGAGAATGCTCTGGATCTCGCCTATGAGACGGTTGTTCAGTATCAAAGGTGTACAGGCAGTCGTCAGAGCGCGGAAGTTCCCTCTCCCCAGCGACTCCTCCGGCGTGAGGCTCACCGTGTGCTATCAGGAGCCATCTCTGAGCTTCTTGGTAGCAGATTTGGCGCCTATTCTCAGGAGGTGGTGCGACAGTTCGGGATTTTTCCGTGTACTGAATTGGGAGGATTCTTGCTTCAGCAGGAGCTTGGAGCTTGCCTTCGGGGAAGTCAGTCACCAATCGAGCTCTCTTCCGAAAAGATCCAATATCTTCTTGAGCAGTCCGCACGAGCTCGTAATGAGCAAGAGATGATTGAACAGTGGGAGATGCTGGCGAGAGAACTTTTTTTTGAAGCGGCTGATGGGACTACTCCTGCTCCTCGAGTGCTGAACGGTGTGATTAGAGAATGTGCTTCCAACCGCATTCCCCTTCAGCTTTCGTCGGGGGTTCATGCGAAGTTCGAAGAAGCAGATTGTCTTCCGCTTTTTGAGCTTATCCCTGCCAAGGGCCGAGCAAGACCAGAGGGAGGAGCGAGGGTTGCCGTACGGCTTCAAGAACTCGACCCAATTGCTCAGGTGTGGCGATTTATCGAGGCCGCTCCATAAGAAAGCCCCTCGACAGAGTGCGATCCCCAATAAAAAGTTGGGTGGGTGAATCTCTTCACCCACCCAACGAGGAGTCAGGCAGTATTACTTCACCAATGGGAGTTGGTGTTGTTAAGGGTCTCTTTCCACTCAGCATGAGACGTGCCAAGTTGTCGAGGTCGGGGACGGTTGGGGGTTACGGAACTTTTCCGTTCCCCGTGCTCTTCCTTTGCTCTCTGTGAGGACATCCAGTAAACTCCTGGGGCAGTTTCTGAAAGTCTCAATGTTTCAATGAGTTAAGGACACATACATGGCACCATCTTCTGATCAGCAGCTTGAGCTGCTCGCGAAGACCCTCCGGATTCTCTCCGCTGAGGCGGTAGAGCAGGCAAACTCAGGGCATCCTGGTATGCCGATGGGTGCGGCGGATTATGCGGCGTTGCTCTGGAGTGATTTTCTCCGTTTTGATCCCACGGCTCCGGGATCGGCTTCTGCTTCAGAGGGAGGTGCCTCATCTCATGATTGGTTGGGAAGAGATCGGTTTGTGCTCTCTGCTGGGCACGGTTCAGCCCTGCTCTACTCGCTCCTGCACCTTTTTCAATATGAGGTCTCCCTCGACGATCTGAAGCAGTTTCGACAGTGGGAGAGCATCACCCCTGGTCATCCGGAGTTCGGGATGACCCCGGGGGTAGAGACAACAACGGGTCCTCTCGGTCAGGGGCTTGCGAATGGTGTGGGGCTCGCCCTCTCAGAAAAGCTGCTCGCGGAACGGTATTCTCAAGAGCTCTTCGGAAACCGAGTATTCGGTATTGTGAGTGATGGTGATCTCATGGAGGGGGTTGCGGCAGAGGCTGCGTCTCTGGCGGGGCATCTTCAGCTCGGAAACATTACCTATATCTACGACGACAATGAGATCTCCATCGGCGGTGGCACTGACGTCTGTTTTACGGAGAATGTCGCCCAACGGTTTGAATCGTACGGGTGGCATGTTCAGAAGTGTGACGGACATGATCTTCCCGCACTCCGAGCAGCGCTTACCGCAGCGGTTGCTGAGAGTGGTCGGCCAAGTATTATCTGCGCTTGTACGACGATCGGTTACGGAAGTCCCACAAAGGCTGATACCTCAGGAGTTCACGGAGCACCACTCGGTGCAGATGAGCTTGCTGCAACCAAGAAAGCTCTCGGGTGGGAAGAGGAGGGCTCTTTTTCTGTTCCCGAGGCGGTCACAGCGTTCTGCCAAGAGCGGGTGCAGGCAAAGCAAGCTGAGCGTCAGGAGTGGGAGAGCGCTTTCACCAAGTGGAAATCGAACAACCCTGAGAAGGCCACACAGCTTTCGGCTCAATTGGCGGGGGAGGTGCCGGAAGCGCTTTCCGAGGAGTTGCTCGGGACACTTTCCGGTATCGAGAAAGAGGCAACCCGCGGAATCTCTGGAAAAGCCATTCAGATCCTTGCCAAACACCTCCCCGGTTTTCTCGGGGGTTCCGCAGATCTTGAGCCTTCAAACAAAACCCTTATCAAAGAGAGCTCCGATATCACCGCCACGAGCTTTGCTGGGAAGAACATCCGGTTCGGCGTTCGTGAGCACGCGATGGGAGCGATGGTCAATGGGCTCGCTTACACGAAGAGTTGGATTCCCTTTACGGCGACTTTTCTCGTTTTTGCCGATTATATGCGGCCGACGATCCGACTGGCCGCGCTGTCCCATCTTCAGAGTTTGTTTGTCTTTACCCACGATAGTTTTTGGGTCGGAGAAGACGGTCCCACCCACGAACCGATTGAACATATTCATTCGCTTCGGATCATCCCAAATCTCGATGTCTACCGACCCGCTGATGGGATGGAGGTCGCTATCGCCTATGAGATGGCCATCCGAACGAAGAACCGTCCCAGCGCCCTCCTCTTTACTCGCCAAAATGTGCCACAGATCGAGAGAGGGACTTCGTTTTCTCCTGATGCAATTCGTCAAGGGGCGTATGTGGTGAGTGGAGAGCAGGTTACCGACCGGGTTATTGTTGCAACCGGCTCTGAGGTCGCCATCGCTGTGGAAGCGGCAAAGAATCTTACCGAAGCAGGAACTCCCTTTCGGGTTGTTTCGGCGCCGTGTCTTGAACAGTATTTTCGGCTCTCTGCTGAAGATCAGGCCGCAATCATCCCGAATGGTGCTCGGGTGGTTTCTCTCGAGGCCGGAATCACGACAGGATGGGAGCGGGTAACCGGAGCTGCTGGGCTGCAGATCGGCATCGACCACTACGGGGCGTCAGCTCCTGGAGGCACACTTGCAGAAAAGTATGGCTTTACTACTTCCGCTGTGGAGCAGAAGATCCAGGACTGGATAAAGTCATAATCCTTTGAGGAGTTCTTTATGATGCACCTCTCTTTTCGAGAAGCGTTCCCGAAACGGTGGTGGTCTGCGGTACTTCTCTCCACCCTTGGTCTGTTACTCGCGCTCTACAGCAGCTATGAGTATGTGCATGTTTTGGCGTTTCCAAGTGCTGGGGAGGCGGCGTGTAATTTTAATGCGCAGTATAACTGTGAACAGGCGATCAAAAGTCCTTTCGCTGCGCTGCTCGGCCGTTCCCTCGGAAGTTGGGGAGCGCTCTTTTACAGCAGCCTCCTGCTCTTTTTCGCCTCCTGCTCTCTTCGCTTCTCGTCGGACGGCTCAGACGACAGAAAGGCAGATCCAGAAAGTGAAGATGTTCTTGCTGCCTTTGTGGTGACCTGCCTTGTTTCACTCTTTGCCTCCCTCGTTTTGCTCTGGATCTCTCTGGAGACGTTAACGGCGTACTGTCCGGTTTGCCTCTCGCTCTATCTGGTGAGCTTCCTCTTGGCGGTGGTGGCACTCTCCATTCCTCGAACCACGGGAGTACTTCCTTTTCTCGGACGGGGCATCCGACGCTTGTCTCAGCTCCCTTTTTCCCTGCCAGTCTTTTTACTTTCGTCCTTTCGGCGGTATGGCTGGAGTGGAGAGCTCTTTCGGTTTCTCTTTCTCGGTGTACTTGTGGTCGCCTCTCTTTTTTCAGATAGCCTGTTTGCGGAGCTCCTTGCGTCAACTTCGAAAGAAGGGCGAGGAGGGGGAGGTGCGGTAGCGCTCTCGCTCTGGAAGGCCCAGCCAGTACAAGAGATCCCCTTTGATGGGAGTGAAGGGTACCAACGAGACTATCGCAAGGGGAATGGCTCGATACGGATCGTTGAGTTTTTCGATTACGAGTGTCCGGCGTGTCGGTACTTTTGGTATGACCTCCGAGATATTGAGCAAGAGTTTGAAGGAAAGGTTGCCGTCGAGTATCGGAACTATCCCCTTGATTCAGCGTGTAACCCGTCGCTCCCCCGTGGAATTCATCAGCACGCCTGTGAAGCCGCAGAGTTTGCTCGGTGTGCCGGAGAGCAGGACCGTTTTTTCGAAGCTCATGAGTATCTGCTCACGCTCGAGGCCTTTGAGGCGGGGGCTGAGGTTGATATCTCAACGGCGATCCGTTCAAGCATTACGCCTCTTGGGCTTGATCGAAAGGCCATTGTGGAGTGCCTGAACTCTGATCGACAGCTCGTCGCGATTCGGAAAGACATTGAGATCGCCAATCGTTTGGGGCTTCAGGCAACTCCTTCCGTATGGGTAGATGGTCGGGCGATTTCACACCGGGATACATTGCGAGATCTGATCACAGAGCTCGTCGCCCTTCAGCCAGCACCAGAGACACCGGTAGAAACTCCGTAGTCATGGAAAGAGTGGAAGCGGCAAGCTTATCTTCATCCCGACATATCGTAGGAATTCTCAATGCAACGCCGGATAGTTTCTCGGACGGCGGCAATTTTCTCACTCCAGAAGATGCACTTTCTCATGTTGAAAAGTTGATCCGAGATGGAGCGGCGTTGATTGATATCGGTGCTGACTCCACCCGTCCAGGTTCTCAATGTGTTGGAGCAGAAGAAGAGATTCGACGGCTTCGACCGATACTCTCCGTTCTTCCTCAAGGTACTCCGTTTGCGGTTGATACTCATCATGCTCGAACCGCCGCCTTTGCTCTGGAGCACGGGGCGGTCATGGTGAATGATGTGTCTGCCGGAAGTGACCCAGAGATGTTTTCGGTTCTTGCTGGAAGTGGTGCTTCCCTCGTGCTCATGTTTTCTCGGTGCCAGGTGCCGCATGAGTTTGGCGAAGATCCCCCCTCTGATATCATTCCTGTTCTCAAGCGCTTTTTCCGTGAGCGAGCAGAGCAAGCCGAGCGGAGCGGTGTTCACCGTTCGCAGCTTCTCTTTGATCCCGGTATGGGAGCCTTTGTCAGTTCGAATCCGCGAACGTCATGGACGATAATTGAACATTTTCATGAATTGGGGGCGCTTATCCGAGAGGGCGATGGACGAGCGCTCTACTTCGGATGTTCGCGAAAGGGATTTTTGCGGTTTGCCGCAGAGCAATCAATTGAGGAGCGTGACCTCACCTCTGCGCTCCTCGGTTTTGCGATCTCAGAGCGTCTTCCACCGCATATTCCTCTGTACCTGCGAGTGCACAATGCAGCCATCCACTCTCAGTTCCTTTTCCGTGGAGGGTGAGCCTCTTTCAGGTAGCGCTCTCTCGTTGCAATCTCCTTGAGGGGCAGTATACTCAACGCACCGAGTGTGAGTGACCTTTTAAGGATGATGAGGAGGTGTCGTGCAGGAGAACGTGACCGTAGCAGAGAGTTCTGCAAGACCCGCGTGCGAGAATCCAAACGTATGCGAGTGGGTTGAAGAGTCGAGAAAACTTCTAAATCCAGAGAAGGTGATATGGATTACCGGTTCTGAAGATGAGCGAAGGTCTATCGAAGAGCTTCTGGTGCAGGACGGAACATTTACTCGTCTGAATGAGAAAGAGTATCCGAATAGTTTTTGGGCTCGTTCTCACCAAAATGATGTGGCGCGGGTTGAGGGGCGCACGTATATCTGCTCCGAAAAGGAAGAGGATTCTGGACCGACAAATAACTGGATGAATCCAACCGAGATGCGCGCAAAGCTAAATGGCATCTTACAGAATTCAATGACAGGAAAGACGATGTACGTCGTTCCCTACCTGATGGGTCCAAGCGGCTCTCCGTACGCGAAGGTTGGATTTGAGATTACCGATTCTCCGTATGTCATCGCGAACATGAGAATTATGGCGAGGATCGGAGATGTCGCACTCGCGCACCTTTCGCCTGAGGACACCGGTTTTGTGCGCGGAGTGCACGCTATTGCAGATCTCGATCCGGAGGAACGCTACATCGTGCATTTTCCCGAGCAGAACGAGATCGTCAGTGTGAATACGAATTATGGCGGTAATGCACTGCAGGGGAAAAAGTGTTTTGCGCTTCGAATCGCTTCTACTCAAGCCCGAAAGGAAGGGTGGCTTGCAGAGCACATGTTGATCCTCGCTATCACGACCCCACAGGGGAAGAAGTATCATATCTGTGCGGCATTTCCCTCTGCATGCGGAAAAACGAATCTCGCGATGCTGATCCCTCCCAAAGGGTATCTCGATGCCGGTTGGAAGGTGGAGACCGTCGGCGATGATATCGCCTGGCTGAACTTCGGAGAAGATGGCCGTCTCTATGCGATCAACCCCGAGAATGGCTTTTTCGGGGTAGCACCAGGAACTTCAGAGAAGACAAACCCGAATGCTCTGGCAGCGCTGAAAGCAAATACGATCTTTACGAATACCGCCCTTGATCTCGATACGATGACACCGTGGTGGGAGGAGTTGACGGAGACCCCACCGGCACGGCTCAGGGATTGGCTCGGAAATGAGTGGGACCCCGAAAGTGGAGCTAAAGCTGCACACCCCAACTCACGCTTCACGGCACCAGCAGCGCAGTGTCCGTGTATCTCTGATGATTTCGAGAATCCACTCGGAGTACCGATCGACGCCATTGTGTTTGGTGGACGAAGAGCTCGTACCGCCCCGCTCGTCTATGAAGCGAAGAACTGGCAACACGGAACCTTCGTTGGTATCACCATGGCCTCAGAGGCGACGGCGGCTGCGGTTGGGACGGTTGGAGCTCTTAAACGAGATCCGATGGCGATGCGACCATTTATCGGATACCACGCTGGAGACTACTTTCAGCACTGGCTCGATATGGGAGAACGAGGTGGAGAGAAGATGCCTTGCGTCTATCATGTGAACTGGTTTCGAAAGGGGAGTGATGGTTCGTTCCTCTGGCCCGGGTTTGGCGAGAACATTCGAGTATTGGAGTGGATTATCCAACGAGTGGAAGGAGCAGGAGCCGGACGAGAGACCCCACTCGGTATCCAACCACCACCCGAAGCGCTGAATCTTGATGGACTTCACCTTTCGTCTGAAACGGTGGAAGAACTCCTCTCATTTTCAAGAGCAGACTGGGATCAAGAGCTTGATTCGCAGAAGACCTTTTTTGAAGAGATCGGAGAGAAACTCCCGAAAGAGATCGCTGCAGAGCATGAAGCACTGCGATCTCGGATCAAAAGTTGGGGAGTTGTTGATTAGGGGGGCTCTTCTCGATGACGAGCATCCTCATTCATATCGTTGTTTACCGCTCGTTTCCCTACCTCGAACACGTGCTTCGCTCCCTTCGTGAGTTAGAAGGTGATTTCGAGATAGCGCTTCAGGTAACGGAGAACGGACCGAGTGAAGCCGCTAATGGTGGACCGGATACCTTGGCTCGGTTGTGCGAGGCCTTCGGAGCAGAGCTCTTTCGAGAAAGCGAGAATATTGGGTTCTGTGGTGCGCATAACGCCGCTGCCGCTCGGTGTATGGCGGGAGGATATGATTATTTGCTGATCGTAAATCCAGATCTCTCCTTAGAGAGAGAAGCGCTCCGAGAGATGGTGCGAGTCTCGAAAGAGGAGCAAGAGACGCAGGTGGACACACCACTAATCGTTGCTCCCCTTCTCTTTCGAGCTGATGCGGATCTTCGACCGCTCAAACCACTTGTCATTGATTCTGCTGGAGTGTGTTTTACCCTCACTCTTCGGCACTTTGATATCCTCGCCGGAGAGCGATATTCGGGCTCAGAAGGGATATCTTGTTGCGTAGAGGGGGTGAGTGGCGCGTGTTTCCTCATCTCTTCGGAGAGTATCTCCGCAGTGGTAATTGGCCGTAACGAAAACAATGATTCGCTCTTTCGAGTGTTTCCTGCACTTGAGAAGGACTTTTTCAACCGTGTTGAGCTCTTTGATGAAGCTTTCTTTGCGTATCGGGAGGATGCAGAGCTTGCGCTTCGGGTTCAACGTCTCGGAGGTCGTTCGCTGATTGCTCCGAAGGCTTTCGGATACCACGTCCGGCAGGTAACTCCCGAGAGGCGGAAGGATCTCTCAGACGAAATCAATCGCCACTCCGTTCGCAATCGTTTCCTCTTGCAGATCCTTCACTGGTCTCCCTTCCGGCAGCCGGAGGCGATCGTTCCCGGATTTTTTATCAGAAATATCCTCGTTCTTTGTGGTGTCCTTTTTCGAGAGTGGAGTTCTCTTCGAGCCCTCCGTGAATGCGCCATCCTTTTCCCACGGGCATGGAGGCGGAGAAAGTTGATGGTTTTGAGTGCGCCGGAGGTCAGGCAAGATGGATGATCGGTTCCAAGCAAAGCGATATGTGGTGACGGGAGCTTCCTCTGGTATCGGAGAGGAGATCTCGAGAGCGCTCCACCGACGGGGAGCGCGAGTCGTGCTCGTTGCACGTCGAGAAGAGAGGCTCAGATCTCTTGCCGAGGATCTCAACGCTCGACGAGCAAGCTCTGCGGAAGTATTGTCGATAGACCTCTCTGATCGCACCCGTGAAGAGGGAGGACTGGCTCAGCTCGAGCGATATCTTGAAGGTGAATCTGTTGATGGACTCGTGAATAACGCCGGTTTCGGAAGCTTCGGCAAGTTTGAGGAGCTTCCTCGAGAATGCGAAGAAGAGATGATGCAGGTGAACGTCGTTGCGCCCCTTCGATTAAGCCACGCAGTCCTTCCCCAGATGTTGGCGCGTGGACACGGAAACATCATCCATGTCGCTTCCATTGCAGCATTTCAGCCGTTGCCATATATGGCGAGCTACGCAGCAACCAAGGCAGCGCTACTCTCGCTCTCACTGGCCCAGCATGCTGAGTATCTCGACAAGGGGATACGTGTTGTTGCCGTTTGTCCAGGGCCGGTCGCCACCGAGTTCGCCGAAGTAGCCCGAGTGCCCGGTGGTTTTGAAGATCTCCCCGGTGAGTCGGTCTCATCCGTAGCAGAAGCTGCTCTCAGCGCTCTTCACCGAAAAGTTCCGGTGGTTGTTCCTGGCCTCTCCGGAAAGCTCCTGGCATTCGGATCTCATATCACCCCCCGATGGCTCCAGCTTCGGATTCTCCGTCGTATGCTCGGAGAGAAGATGCGAGGGTGATGTCGGTATTGTCCCTCTGGCAGACGTCCAGCAACTTCAGTTTCCTTCAGTACAGCTCGAATGGATGAGTCCGAATGAAAGTATGTAGCATCTGAGGTGAAGCGATCATGGCAGTGATTGGTGTCCCGTCTTCAGGGTCGGTGAACTCTGGTGTGATCTCACGGAGGGGGAGGAGCACAAAATCTCGCTCGCGGTAGCGGGGATGGGGAAGGGTAAGTTCCTCTGAATGGAGTGACTGCTCTCCGCAGGCGATCAGGTCGATATCGATCGGTCGGGCTCCCCAGTGGCCCTCCTTGGCTCGGTCTCTCCCAAGCTCAGACTCTATGTCGAGAATCTTCCTGAGAAGTAAGATCGGTGGAAGCTTGGTCTCAAGGGAAAGGGCGATGTTAAAAAAGTTTTGTTGAGTGGCACGTTCTTGCTCTGAGGAATGGGGAGTGGAAAGTGGCTCCGTTTCGTAGATCTGTGAAATCGCTCGACACTCTCCAAGCCGTTCTTCTATGAGGTGACAAGCCTTTTGCAGGTGTTCTCTGCGATTCCCCTGGTTAGAGCCAAGAGCGAGATGGACGATGGCAGAGTGGTCGTAAGACATGATAGGAATGAGGATATCACTTCAGGAAGACAGAAATATACGGTGAATCGTGTGAAGAGAGGCAAGTACAAAGAGCTCATCGGGCACGTTCTTGGAGATCGCTACGAGATAACCTCTTTCCTCGGTGCGGGAGCGAATGGAGTCGCCTATGAGGCGATCGATACTTCTGTTGGCAGCAGCGTTGCACTGAAGTTGCTCTCAAGTGAGGTTACACAAGATCCGATTGCTCGAAAACGACTCGAACGAGAGATAGAAAATGCATTTCGGGTGAAGAATGACTATACCGCCCAACTCTATTCGCTCTTTGTTCAAGAGCCATATATCGGATTAGTGTTAGAGCTCGTTCCGGGGCACACGCTCTACGATCACTTGGTAGGTGGGGTGCGGTTTGGAGTTCGTGAGGTGGCAAACTTTGGTCGCCAAATAGCGGCTGGGCTACATGATATACACTCTCACGGAATCATTCACCGAGATCTCAAGCTAGAGAATGTAAAGCTTACTCCTGATGGAAGAGTAAAAATACTCGATTTCGGTGCTTCCGTTCTGCTCGAGCAGTTACAGGAAGAGGGACACTTTGGTGGGATACAGGATCTCTCGGAGTTCGCTTACGTTCGGGTAACCCGTACCGGACACCTCGTAGGAACGCTGCTCTATCTCTGTCCAGAATACATGAAGACCGGCGTGTTCGATCGAAGAGTAGATGTATATGCCCTAGGGATTATGCTGTATGAACTGATCGCCGGAAGGCCTCCCTATCAGTACGATACGGCTCGGGAGCTGATGAGGCAGAAGATGCGTGGAAGCATTTCGCCTCCCTCGGAGCTTGCACCACACTGCTCAGCGCGTCTGGACTCTCTTATTCTTCAAATGACCTCAGTAGATCCAGACCTCCGGCCGTCTTCTCTTGAAGAGGTCATTACGATCCTCTCCGAGGAGAGTCAGCGGCTTCCCTTGAGCAGTCGGCAACAAGCCCCACCAGGACATGATTTTGGAAGAGCTGCATCCGTTCGATACGCTCGTGGTATTTCGTTACTCACCGATGTCCTGGTGAGGTTGTTGCCAAAGTATCGGGTCGTTTCTTACGCACCGAAGAGAAGCACTCGATTTTTTGGTCGAGCTATCGATGCGATATTCGGACTAGAGCTTGTTCGGCAACTGATCATTCTCGCGTTTCTTGTCTTTCTCGGCATGTTAATTTTTTCCGGAAAATCACGAAGCGGGATACAGGAACACTTCATTGAGCCGATACAAAATTCTCAGGTAGTCCGAGAGATCCAGAGGTATATCTATAAATTTCGATATATTACCCCGAACTCAGAAAAGTCAAAATCAGAGGTAATTCGTGGGCCAGACTCTTCGTAATGGTGTGGCCAGTGGTTCGTCCAGAAAGTTTTTTCAGTAGCCTCAAAGAAGATCGACCTCGATACCGAGGTCGATCTGGGGTATGCTAGTCACCAGTAAAATTCTCGGATGGTGGAGAAGGTGAGTATGGGTGCCTCTGCAAAGCAACATTTAGCGCGGGAGTTGTCGTCTCGCGTTGCTGATGGTGATGTGATTGGTGTTGGGACGGGGACCACTGTTGAGGCGGTTCTCACTGCTATCCAGGAGCGAATCGTGGAGGAGTCGCTTCGAGTCCACTGCGTTCCGACTTCGTACCAGAGTGCATGGAGGCTCGAAGAACTTGGACTTCCGGTGAGCTCTCCAGCGCTTGCAACTCAGTTGGATTGGGCTTTTGATGGGGCTGACGAGGTAGATGAGGATCTTCGACTCCTGAAGGGAAGGGGGGCGGCGTTACTCCATGAAAAGATTATTGCCGCTCGTACCTCTCGCCTCTTTATTGTCGTAGATGAGGGGAAGCTCGTCTCTCGTCTCGGGAGTTTAATGGCGGTTCCAGTTGAGGTGATTCCGGAGGCGAGATTTACGGCGGCTGAGTCGCTCCGTGCGCTGGGAGCCTCTGAGGTTGAGCTGCGGTGGTGTACGGCACTTGAACGTACCGTGCCACTCTATACTCAAGAGGGAAATTTGCTCCTTGATGCAACGTTCTCAGAAATTCCCCGCGAGCTTGAGCAGGAGATTAATCGCATTCCCGGTGTTGTTGAAAACGGCATCTTTACCGACTCTGCGACGGAGATTCTTGTCGGGACAGACTCTGGAGTGACTTTCCGAAAGCGTTGACCGTGTTTAATGCGTTATTTGCTCGAGTAATTGTTGAGCAACAGAGACGGCCTCTTCTCGGTTTCGAACGGGGGTGATGGTGATCTGTTTTGGTATGGACTTTGAATTTTCGCTCGGTGATACCATCACGAGTCGTTTGTTCGCTCGAACGATCTGGACCTGACCTTCGGTCGTGTACCTTCCCACCTCTGGAGAGCGGTGGTAGAGCTCGAGGAGCTCGGGAAAGTCGTGATCTTCAAAAGTGATGATATGCATCTCTTTCTCCTCCAAGGAGTACGTTATCGCCAAAATCGGGCGTGAGCTTGACGAGAAAGCGTTGAAATCAGATATCTTCCTGATCAGTCGGAGGAGACGTGAAAAAATTTCGCAGTTTTACGAAAATATCTCTGAAGGGGCCCTGGAAGGAAGAAGGAGTGTTTTGCCTGTCCTTCTCAAAATACTTCTGATCTTCCTTCGTCAGAATGGGCTCTGAAAATCGGAAGAGCGCCAGGGTGGGAGAGTGCTCCATGCTGGTGCCATAGGTGAGTTCTACTGAGAGATCCCCGATAAAGAGTTGAGAGAGGCAGCTCTGAAGCACTTTGTGTAGTTTCTCCTTCCCATCGTCGGATATGCCGGGTGTCGTGAGCACCCCAAAGAGATATCTTTTCTCTGGGACTTCTGCTGTGGAGTGTTCATGAGGCGATGCTTCGGTGTGGAGAGCACCGAAGAGAGCTAGAAATGCCGAATGTTCTTTTTGAAGTGGTTGAACAGCTTCTCGGATAGCGTTTCTCTGTTGTTCGGAGATCGGTTCGAGTGTTACCCCACGAGCCTCATCTCGGAGCTGGTCTTCGATGAGCTCATCGAGTGCGTCCTGGCCGTGACGTAATCGTTCTATCTCCCACGGGGAGAACTCTTTTCCGGTTTCGCCCGCTGGATTGAGAGTAATCCACCACTCCTCCGGTGTGCGTTTGCAGAGCTCTCTTCCGGTAAGAGAGAGGTGTTCAAGGGGTTCTTCTCCTCTCCATTCTTCAAGTTCTTCGAGGGAGGTAAAGATCGGGACAAAATTCTCGTCCCGGGTCTGAAGACCGAGGATGTCGAGGAATGGGGTCGGAAAGATGGAGATGTTCTGAATGGGTTTTCCCTGATACCGTCGCGGAACGAAGAAACTCTCCTCAAGGAAGGCGAGGTAAAAATTCTCAAAGGAACTTCTTGAGGGTGATTCGATCGCCTCGAGGAGCAGGCGTAAAAATGGAGAGAGCTTTTCATCCTCCATACGGGATTCCCTATCCTCGAATCTCTTGGATGACCTCTTCCGTTATGTCAACCTGAGGGGTCCCAAACAGCACTGCTGTCCGACCTGCTGCTCCCTTGTCGAGTACGAGGTCGATATTGTTTGAGCGCGCATACTTTTTGATGGCTGAAAGCGCCTGTTTTGTGACTTCAGTGTTGGAGCGGAGGAACTTTCTCTTGAGGTTATCTTCAGTATCTTTTACAAATCGGCTGAATTCTTTTGCTTCCTGCCGAAATTTTTCTGCTTCTGGCGAGTCTGGGGCGATCTTTTTTTCTTTTAGTGTAGCTTCTCGCTCTTGAAGAGCCTTACGCCTTTTCTCAACAAGAGCTTTTGCTTTCTTTGATTCTTCGCTGAGTTCTTCACGTGCTTCCTTTGATTCCGAAGTTTCATTGAGTACTTGGCTGATATCGATCGTTGCAATGCGATATTCGCTCTCCGCTTCGGCGTTTTTGATGGCGATGTGCAGCGGCATCAAAAGAAGCGAGCACAAGAGTGATACGGTCGCTAGAGTCTTCCTGGTACTCTTCTTTTTGTCTTTTCTCGGTAGCATATTCGCTTCCTCATCTATGAGCGCTTTGATGACGCATCGGTTACTATACCTCATGAGAGATACCACAAGAGGGTGAAAAGGGGAATGTTCTCAAGACGCTGGCTACTGAAGCTCTACGGGGATGCCGCCAGGAATGGTTGGCAGTTTTTCGTTGAGAATGTCGACGACTGTTCTGAATATGCGTCTTCCCTCGAAAGATATGGCGCCCTTATCTCCGCAGTCGGCGTAAAGCGCTACGGGGGTGTCGTGATCCGCATCGATCGGAGCGACGGCGAATGATTTACACCCGAATGGGGAGGCCTCATTTGCCTTCGACGAAAAGCTCTGTACTTTCGTGAAACACTGGGCAAGTGGCGAGAGGGGATCGGTGATCTCGATTTTTTGGCCATTTCCAATCGGGCCACGAGCAGCAACCACGATGGCACTTTTACGGTCCTGTGAGACAACGATCAACGCAGCTTTTTCGAAGGGGCCGTCTACGAGCCGTTGGAGAAGTCCGGTGAGAAGCTCTTCACTGGTGTCTGCTTCTTCAAAGAGAGAAGAAACTGAGGCAACAAATTTGTTTCCTCCCTTGGTCCGGAGCTGAGGAGTCGTTGGTTTTACAGGTGGGGCATCCGGAGTTTGATCCCGGATCTTTTTTGGTTTAGAGGTCGAAAGTCCAAATTGCTCTTGGATCTCCCCGAGATCTTCCGCTATCTCTT
>JALEGQ010000090.1 GCA_022763385.1 bacterium | reverse complement strand
TACAGTGAGGTCTAAAAACTCGCTCAAAGTTTCAAGATGTGCTGCTATTGTGGTAGCAAAGCAGTCTACGGGCAAATTTTTATGCAACGCTGGGGTTCACTACCCGGTGAAAGCATACCGAAAGATGGAGAGATCCTCCAGCGCTGTGAGGAGCGCCAAATACTACATTCCGGCTTTCAGAACCCACGAGTTACACCACCCGTTTACATTCACGAGGCCATCGGTAAAGAGCGCACACTTGCCCCACGTTCCATCTTCCCCCTCAACCTTCATATCAGTCTGCACGAGGAGCTGACAGTTGCTACAGAGCTGCTTCGCGCCTTCGGCACCGGCACGCTTCGGAAACTTCGCCGTATCAACCTTGGAGGCGTCGTGAACATACCCGAGCGCCTTTGCCTGGGGGTGTTCGAGAGAAAGTGCCGTTTTTACCTGAGCGTGAGCAAGGCTTGGGGTCAACACTGAGCCGACACCAGTTCGTTGAAGCGCTGATGCCACTGGAACTGCCGAAAGTAGTGCTAGCCCATTGCGCAGAAAACGTCTTCGATTACATGCCATAAGGATCTCTCCGTAATTGTTATCCAAAGGTGTTACATCACCCCTCCATTTCTAAGCGAGGATCCACCGCAGCGCAAATCGGTTAGCAAGAGATATCAGTGGGTTACAAAAGCAAAACTTGCTATAGATCTCGAGAGAATGTACTGACAAAGCACTTCTTGCTATACCGAAGTGAATAAAGGAGGTGCACTTTCGTCCAAAGCACGGTAAGGGATCTCCGAAGATACCCTATTCCCGTACGGGATACCGTAAACACCATTACCAGAGGAAAAAAATAGAGATGACAGAGATCTCCAAGAGAACGTGGCTCCCCTTCTTCTTGATCGCCCCCTTCTTGCTCACCCCTGTCTCGGCTCACGCCGAAGAATCTGACTCGTACCGCGGCCAGGCACAGGCCCTTTCTCGGGCCTTTGAGGAGGTTGCTGAGACGATTACCCCCGCGCTCGTGAACATACGAGCCGTATCACGCCCAGGAGCGGAGCAAACTCGAGCTCCCAATAGGGGCCCACGGCTCAACCGCAGGGGGCGACCGCTTCCACTTCCTCCGGGTTTACCGGAGAGCTTCCGAGATTTCTTTGAACGGTTTGGGGAAGGTGCTCCCGGAGAGGAGGGAGGCAGAGGCGTCCCTCCACAACGAGGTCTCGGCTCGGGAGTGTTAGTGGATAAGGACGGCCATATCCTCACCAACAACCACGTCGTCGCAAACGCGGATGAGGTCACCGTCAGACTCTCCGATGGACGCACCTTCGAAGCTTCGATCGTCGGCACCGACCCTCGGACCGATCTCGCCGTGATCCGGATTGAGGCGGAGAACATCACCCCAGCAGAGCTCGGCAGCTCAGAAGAGCTGAAGATCGGAGAGTGGGTGGTTGCGGCTGGAACTCCGTTTGGTCTCGAAAACACGATCACCGCCGGCATCGTGAGCGCCAAAGGGCGTTCTATTATTGGGGGAAACGCGTACGAAGACTTTATCCAAACGGACGCCGCCATCAACCCGGGAAATAGTGGTGGTCCACTAGCCAATCTCGATGGAGAGGTGGTCGGAATTAACACCGCGATATTCTCCCGTTCCGGTGGCTACATGGGGGTGGGGTTCGCGATACCGATCGATCTCGCCAAGAGCATCATGTCGAGTTTGATCTCTGACGGAAAGGTTATCCGAGGTTGGCTCGGCGTCGTCATCCAGGAGCTTGATGAGGATCTCGCAGAGTCCTTCGGATACACCGGAAAAACTGGAGCCTTGGTTTCCGCGCTCGCGGAGGAGGGGCCAGCGGAAAAGGGCGGGATACAGCAGGGAGATATCATTGTCGCCTTCAATGGGAAAGAGGTGGAAGATGTCAACGACCTGAGAAACATGGTCGCGGCGGAGAAGCCAAACTCTCGCATCACACTCGGTGTCCTCCGAGAGGGCAAGAAGAAAGAGCTTCGGATAGTACTCGGAGAGCTTCCGAACCGTCTTGAATCTCCCCTCACCCTCGAACCGGAGGAAGAGGTCGTGCAACCGAACTATGCCTCGGAGATCGGCATCACCGTTGAACCCCTCACCGAAGAGCTCCGTGCTCAGGCTCAGATTCAATCGAAGGGCGGAGTGGTGGTTTCCAGCGTGCAACCGGGCAGTCTCGCGGCAGAGAAAGGAATGCGAGTGGGAGACCTCGTGAAAAAGGTCGGCGAGAGGAAAACGGATTCTCTTGAGAGCTTTGAGAAGGCGATGAAGAAGGCGGACCTTGGTGAGGGGGTGCGGTTGTTGGTAGAGAGTCGGGGAATAGATCGCTTCCTCTTCCTCAAAAACCGGTAACGGTCCAGCTTTTCGCCGTTGTTCGCTCTGGGCGCTGCGCGCCCGGCGCGACTCTTCGCTGACGCTTTTCCAGGGGAAAAGCTACGCTCCGAGCTTCGTCAGGATCGGTGGGGTCGTGCTCAATGTACCACCTGTACGTCTCCGCGCGCCCCCACCCATCCTTCCTCGACAACAACGAAAATCTGAACCGTTACATCCACAGCCGGTTAATTCCTGCAGAGATCCATCCAGCTTTTCGCCGTTGTTCGGTTAGCTTACGCTAAACGGCGAGGTCTTTTGCGAGCTTGTCGTAGATAGGGCGGTGCCAGCCAGTGTAATCACTTTGCTGTTCGTCATCGTACAGGGTAGCTAAAAATGCTTCGAAACTCTCTGCCTGGGGAAACACTCGGTCGTTACCATCAGTACCCCACTTATTCGCGCTGTGGATCCAGGTCACTATCTTGCATAAGAGTCACTCTCCAATGACATCAAGAGCTCGATCTCACCTGGTGTTCCAGCAACGACCAGGTGATTGGGCGGCACTCCCTCTCCGTACGTTTCTCCTCTCCAATGCCCTTCAACCACAGACCACGGATAAATCAGCTCCACATATGTCACTGCCGATTCGTCAACGTAAGGACCCGCAACGAGCGAACCAACAGCGTGTTGAAAAAGCCGGGGATAGACACGGCCACCATTATATTCGAGGAGGAAGTTTCGATACCCAATCGGCAAAGAGAGACTCTCCCTCTCTTCCCAAGCCTCAATACTCGCTCGCGGATCCTCCACAAAGCTCCAGTCACGCTCCCCGTTGTTCCAACCCTTTGTATATGGCGCTATCTTCATCGGTGAATCCTTCGCAACAATTGTTGTATCGAAGATACTCTTGTCTCTGTCACTTTGGTTACCCTCGAGAAACTTTCCCCGCAGAGAGCCTGTTCACAAAATCATGAAAGCTCGGCGCTCTGTAGATCTCCTTAGGCTCTCCGGCTGTATCAAAGAGTACCACTTCAGGCTCTCCTTGCGGGCCAGATTTCCGATAGTCCAAACACAAGAACTCACTAAATCCATGGCGAGCGACGATAATGATTTTGCTTGAATCCCCCAAGTATCCCTGCCAATCATCCTCAGAACTGCCAAAATCAATGTCTGAGCCCTCCTCCTTCATGCTCCGAAAGCTGCGCAAATTCTGAAATGAGTTATCGGGGATCACATAATCCCGATACTTTGTCGGACCTCCATCTTGGATTTTCCACAGTTTCTTAATCGATGCGGGCAATGTTATCCCCAGTCGAGCTTCAGCAGCAGAGATCTGGTCATCAGATACCGGGGGATGATTCTCCTGCTCATAATCACCCGGCGGCATCTCCCATATCGCCGAAGGAATAACACGTGATTCCGCGAAAACCCCAGCGCAAAAAAAGAAAACCACAAAAAGGAAACTTGCTCTCCAAGATATTCCCCGCATCGCACCTCCTTACAGATCCTGATAGCCCGAAGGCTCTTGTGTTCAGTTTCTCTCGTTATTCTTCCTTCCAGGGAGCCTATCAAACTCTTGCTGAAGGATCTCATACAATTCCGGCGTCCATGGAGGAAGCCCCCTGAGGGGCAATGCCACTTCCAAAATAGTCTAACCTGTTGCTTTATCTTGAGATTGTAGGGATTCCATCCGTTCCTGTTCCCTGGATTTTTTCATAACGGGATACCGCAGTTTTCTTCTGACCACTTTTCTTGGCTCAATTCTTTGTTTTTTACGATTTGGCAACTTGCACTGTCCGAGCACTTTGAAGTACTGGCTTATCAAGAGTTTTCGCTCAGAACAGGTCTGAGCTGCGGCAATCTTGTTACCAAAGATTCGAGTGTATTCAGCTCCTCTAGAGAAGCTAATCCTTCGCGGTTCTATTCCGAGCACTTTCGCCGCCTTCGCTAAGCAAGCACGAATAAGGTTATATGCGACAACACCAAGGATTAGCTCTTTTTCAAGAACGTCTGGGTCATGAGCATGGAGCATCTCCATGCCAAGAGTATACTTCAGACTTCTAATGTCGTTTTCAATTAACTCTCTCTTGCCGTAAAGCCCCACCAACGAAGCACTCGTTTCGCTGCATGTAGTAAACAAGAAGAGTTCTAGAGGTTTAAAACCGTCCCGGTTGATCTTTTTACGTATTATCCTCCCTTTCACTTGGCTACCGACTGGTATCTCTGGATTATTATCGAAAATTGACTTTGTGCCTTCCCATACTACTTCCTGATCTACGGCTGCCTTCATTTTTTTTGTGCCAAGAAGCTTTTTAAATTGGCTTTCTTTTATTCGGAACAGAACTTCATGCCCGTTCTTATTAGCGTGGTAGACCATTGAAAATATTCCAAAGTTCCTATCTCCCACTATGATTGAAGGTTCTTTATGATTGGAGAGCATGCGCTTAGTCAACGCTTGCTCACTCTCCATCTCCTCCCCTTGAAGAGGTGCATAGCTTGGGCTTAGTGCGAGTCCATTGATGACATTATGCATGCAAAGACAGCGAAGTTGAGGAAAATGTGCATCTCTCTTTCCACATATATTACTCGGATACTTCTCTAGAATAGAGTCCGTTCGTGAAAGCGTAATTGTCGTACCATCGATAAAGTACGCTGCTTTGCCATGCCAAAGCCCTTCTCCTTTCGATTGTTGGGCGAGCTCCTTGTTCACAAGTTCTGCGACTGAGTTCACTTTCTCTAATGAAAGTTGTTGGCGAGCTTTACAAAAACCACCTGTACTTGCTGAAAGCTCTCCTCTTCGTACTCGCTTACTGCGATTATTACGGCTCAAAACTTCTCCAACTTTTCCACTCACCAGAGCCTCTAAAGCTCCTGATAGGCTATGGCGCTGCTGAAACCTCTGAAGCAGCATAAGCCACATTGTCAACACTGGACTAAACACACCCTCTCGACTGCGAGTCTCGAATCCTCCAAGTTCATAGTTCTCCCAAAACCAATCTTCTGTCAGACCTACAAAAAAATTTTCCAGGGATAACCAACTTTCTTCTTCAAGCTGTTTTCGCATAGAAACCTCTTTCATCAGGCTGTTTTACCTCTCTTGGAAGTGGCATTGCCCCTCAGGGGGCTCTTTGGGGGTGAAGACAAGTAACCATTCAAAAACCGACATCCCCGCTCAGGGGATGACAAGAAAGGTTCTGTTCTTCTATCGGTCAAACTACCCCGAAATAGTGTAATTATCGCCTCCTACTCCATATTCGCTGAATGGTTAC
>JALEGQ010000089.1 GCA_022763385.1 bacterium | reverse complement strand
TAATCCTCCGCGGAGAGAGGCTCCGCTTGAACCAGGGCTTCGAGAAGAGGTTTGCTCCGAAGTGTCGTCCCATCGAGAAGATAATGAGATCTCCGATAACGACGGCGGAATAGCACACGAGGAAGAGGATGTAGACGTTTGCAGAGCCCCGCTCCGCAAAGATCCCCGCGGCGATCAGCGGTATGTCTTCGGGAATAGGGAGACCGAGGGCCCCGCCCATGAGCCCTACAAAGAGGATAAGGTAGATGAGGTACCCCTCGGTGAGAAGCAGCTCTTCGAGTGACATCATAGCGTCTGCTTGCCTCCTCCACGCTTCCTCATTCAGAGGGCTCCACGGTGTTTGAGGCGAGGAGGCGAATATCAGTACGGGTCTTCATCCGTGGCGTTTGGAGCAGAGAGGAGGGAATGCCGGTTTCTGACTCTTCGAGAGAGCGGTCTCGTACTCGGAGCCATTCGTAGATCTGCTCAGCAGCGATGCGGTGTCCGATCTCATTTGGATGAAAATCACCACCAGGGATGACCTGTAGCCGGGAGAGCGGGATCCCTTCGTAGGCGGAAAAGAGGTCAAGGGTCGGTATCTCTCGTTGCTCAAGGGCGCCTCTTACCTTTTCATGGAGGGGGTGAAAGGGATAGTTCGCATCAAGAGGAACACCAAAGAGCGGGAACACCACGGCAAAGAGTGGCACCTCATTCCTGCGGGCTACCTTCGCCATCCGATTGAGTGAGTTATCAAAGCTCTTCCAGGAGGCTTCGCTTTCAAAGAGTCGGAAATAGTATTCCTGATAGCGTCGGTGAGTTTCCGTATTGTGAAAGCGTTCGAGAAAAAAATTCGCAGATCTCCACCACGAGAGGAGGTGAGCGAAGCGCTGTGGGGGGACATAGGGACCGAACTCGTTCTGTCCCGTCAGGCCGGTTGGTTGATAGGACTTTCGTTGGGGATCATTGAGGGTAATCTGAAGAAGGAGTGCGTCTGCTCCTTCCGTAATCGCCTTGCGAGCCTCTTGAACCTCGTGACTCGTTGAATACCCCGGCACTCCGTAGTTTCTTACTTCAACGTCGGAGTACTCCTCCATATCTGACGAGAGGCTCATCTGAAAGATTCGTTCCAACTTAGCGGGGAAAGCGTCGTCTGGCTGCATGAAGGGAGCGAAGGTAAACGAGTCGCCGATGACCGCGAGTCGAAAGACCTCTTCACGTTTTGGACGTAGCGGAAGATTGCCCTGCAGTGTCTCAGCGGCACGGGGATTATAATACGCCTCGGGACGGTCGCTCCAGCTCTTTGGTGGAGAGGCGAGACCCTGTACGACTCGAAATCCAACTTCGAGTATCCCGAGGGAAAGGACAATGCCAAACAGTCCGAGGGCGAGCGCACTGATGAGGGTCTGAAGAAGCTTTTTCATCGACGAAGATGCTAACGAGAACCTCTCACTTCGTCAAAAGGTCAGGTGTTCGGCTGGGCCGACTACCGATTCAGTGCGATAGACCGATCGAGGAGCTCTGCAAGGACCCCGATAGCAGCCTCCTCCCGGGCGTTGAGCTCTTTAGAATCATCGGTACTGATGCGGTCAGCATAGAGGATACCGACGGTCCTCTTTTCGAAGCCAACCGGTATAGCAGCGAACGGCCACCCATCCTCAAAGAGTGGCTCTCCGCGGTATACCGGTCGAGACTCTCTGATAGCGACGGCCTCCGGTGTCTGAGGTCCGCCCTTGATATCTCGGACACACGACTTCGGATCAAAGTCAGGGATATGTCCGAGGAGCATTCGCCCATGAAGTTGCTGTTTCCCCCGTCCGAAGAGGAGGAGGAAGACTCGGTCGAAACGGAGTCCCCAGGCGCAGGTCTCCATTACGGTGGTGATGATCGACGCGCTCGGTTCTCGATTCTCGACGGCTGCTCGTATCTCTTCCACAAAGTCGAGGAATTGCTGTTCCTGATTAAATTGCACCTCCTCGGTCTGCGATTCTGAAGTCTCAGTGAGTTGAACTCGGTACTGTTCCAGCTTGTCGTCGATACCCGGGAGTTGAAGTTCAAGGGAGGAGCAGTAATCACGGAACGTGTCGGCAAGCTGGCCGAGCACATCACTGAGGAGGAGTGTCTCGAAGGGGAGTTTTGAGTTTACCTCAACAACCGCATCCTCGATGACCTCGCCAGAGTCATATTCGTTAATGGCCTCAGAAAGTTTCCGCCCGGCATAGAGTGCATAGACCATCGATTCTGCGTGAGCATCGCCCTCAGGCGGAGGTGAGTCCGCTAACTCTGCTGCCTCACTGAGGATTCGCTTATACTCGCCGGGAAGCTTCAACTCATCGAGTACCTCAATGCTGATCTCCAGTGGGCTGAGCCCCACAAGCTCCTTCACGCTTTGGGAGAGCGGCACCTGTTTATCCATCGCCCGCCGCTCTGCTGATTCGTAGAGCTTCGGAAAGTAGTAGGCGAGGAGCAAGATCCCCATCTCAGCAAAGGTACCGGTAAGGTAACCTGCTTCATCCTTCGGAGTTTTTGATTTTGTGGCACTCTTCTTCTCAGAACCGTCCTGCAGGGCGGTGTTAATCTCTGCCGAGAGCGCGCTGGTAAGAAGCGAGGTGGTGATGGTCTTTTTCAGGCACTTCGCAAAAGGCCCCCCTTTTCGAGCCGCAGGGATGAACTTTTGCAGGAGCACCAACCCCGAACAGAGCTCTGCCAGCGGACGCATCCCGATCTGGATGACCGCCTGACTCACCGTCATGATCGGTTTTGCCCTCCGGTAGAAGGAGCTGTTGACGAGATGAAGCACACGGGTGCCCAGGGATGGTTCACGAAGAATGATCTCGGCAACCTGGTTCGTTGTTGACTCCGGTTTAGAGATGACCTCTCGGAGCTCACTGACCACCCGAGCGCTGGCGGGGAAATCTCCGTCACGGCTCAGCGCTTTCTTGAGCTTCTCAATGAAGTCTGTAGAAGCGCTCCCCGAATTTTTCTCTTGGCTATCAGTTGTCATCTCTTCCGAATACTTTCGAGATTGTTCTCTCTCCTACATCTCCATCATTGCACTTCTGAGCGTCAATTCTCGCACAGCGTCAACGACTTCACTTGGTCGAAACGGCTTTGCAATAAACAGATTCGCACCGGCGTTCATCGCCGCCTCGCGGTCAGCCTCAAACGCACAGGCACTGAGGACGAGGATCGGCACGTTCTTCGTATTGTCCTCTCCTGCTCGGATATGGGCAATGAGTGAAATCCCACTCTCTCCCGGCATGGAGAGGTCGGTGAGAACGATATCTGGAGAGAACCCCTCCAGCACGGTTCGGGCCGCATTGACCGTTCGGGCCGTCTTTACCTCGGCTCCCGCAGCCTGAAGTACCGCCATCAGTACCTTCTGAGTGTCCGGGTTATCCTCTGCAATCAGAATCGCCAAGCCATCGAGGCGACGAGTCTGCTTCTCATCACCGATGATCGCTTCGGCGCGGATATCATCGGTCTTTTCTTGAACGAGGGGGAGGTGGACATGAAACTGAGAACCGCGGCCGATCTCACTGTCGACCTCAATTCGACCTCCATTGAGTTCGATCAGTTTTTTCGTGAGGTTTAGCCCGATCCCGGTTCCGACCTGTTCCTTACTGTACTCGTCTTCGCCTCGTTCAAACCGTTCGAAGAGGCTTTTTCGCTTCGCTGTAGAGATACCGACACCGGTATCACAGATCGTAACGGTTACCGTATCCTGGTGAAGCGCTGTTTCTATCCAGACCTTGCCTCCCTCCGGGGTGTACTTCACGGCATTTGACATCAGGTTGATGAGGATCTGTTGCAGGTGTTTCCGGTCGCAGAGGACCTCGCTCTGAAGCATCGATTCTTCAAGGTGCAGGGGCTCCATCTGAACGCCTTTTCCTTCCGCCGTTTGGGTCATCAACTTGTAGGCCTGCTTGAGGTGCTCTCCGATCTTGAGCGGTTCTACTTCAGCTTCCTCTTTCCCCGATTCGATTCGTGCGAGGTTGAGCACATCATCGATCAGGTTTCGCAGGTGATCACTAGAACGGACGATGGCGCTCAGCCCTTCCTGTTGCTTCTCGTTCATCTCTCCGAAGATCCCGTCAGACATGACGCTTGAGTATCCGACGATGGCGGTGAGTGGAGTTCTCAGTTCGTGGCTCATATTGGCGAGAAACTTTGACTTTGCCTGATTGGCCTCTTCTGCCCGAGCCGTTTGGAAGGCGAGATCCGCCGTACGTTGTTGGACAAGCTCTTCAAGTCGTTCGGTATAGGCGTGAATCCGTTCCTGAGACCGGCAGTTTGCAACCGCCACTGCGGCTCCTTGAGAGAACTCTTCAAATCGGGTGAGCTCTTGGGGGGTGAACTGGGTCGAGCGTCGAAATCCGATCAGGAGGGCTCCCAAGATCTCCCCTCGAACTTCGAGGCAACAGAGGTCAACGGCCTTAATCCCGAATTCGAGGAGGTAGTCGAGGTGGTGATTGGTCTGTCGCTCGAGGTGACCGACGCTCAGGTATCCACCAACCCGCATGACCTGACCGAGGATCCCCTCCGTCGCAGAGATCTTCTGTGGAAGTACGGTGGGAGCGCAGCCGTAGGCTCCGCCGAGTTCGAGGACGGTGTTGTCGGGATCGCTGAGAAGGGTGATCGCGATATCGGCTGAGAAGCGAAAGGCACTCTCGCGAGCAAGGCTCTTCATTAACCGTTGCAGGCCGATATTGCTCGCGATCAGTTGATTCAGTTCGTTCAGTACCTGAAGCCGATCGTGCAGGTGCTGAACGGTTGTGGAGAGTCGGTGACGTTCGAAGGTGACTGATGCATGGTGGGCTAGTTGAGTGAGCTGTTCCGTGTTCTCGTCTGAGTGTTGCTCGGCGTGGTAGAGCACAAAGGTTCCGATCGCTGTGCCGAGACAGACGACATCGATCACGGTGAATGCGCCGTATTGCGAAGTTGGAGAGTTTGAGTCGAGGGCGAGCGATTGTTTCCGTCCGCGGTAGTGTTCCGAGAGCACCAGAGCAAACTCGGTCTCGGGAAAATCCCCTACCGCGCTCACCATATCTTCGTGGCCCTCTACGGTATCAGAGGGAAGAAAGAGCGCCGCCGCCTGTGCTGATGCGAGCTCTTGTCCTGTCTTGCAGATCACCTCGTAGATCTTGCGCGGGTTTTCGCCCGCCTCAATGAGGAGTTGGACGCTCGCTACCGAGAGGGTGCTTCGTCCCTGCTGGAGCCCCTGTCGCGAGAGGACCTGCGTTACCCGAGAGCCACCTTCTTCACCCATAGCGTCGTACTGTCAATTCGGCCGTCGGAAAAACCCCATGCCAAATGGAGTAAGGCCGAGCGGTGTGGTATCAAAAGAATTCGGAGAAAAAGTCGACGGTTCTCACGAGAAGCTTGAGCCACGGTTCTACCAGTGCTCGAAGTTGTAGAAAGTGGTTTTATTTCAAATGCTTAGTGAACTAAGCGTGAGTGGCGGCTAAGCGGCCACACGCTTTTCGGAAGAAATGACAACAAGAGATAGTAGGAATACCCCTTATCAGAGGGCTTCGGATGCTGGGGAGCTGAGTAGCTTGCAACAGCCGAGGACGAAGTGTGGACAAG
>JALEGQ010000088.1 GCA_022763385.1 bacterium | reverse complement strand
AATGATGAGGGAAAGCCCCCTCAGGGGGCTCTTTGGGGGTGAAGACAAGTAACCATTCAAAAAAACGACATCCCCGATCAGGGGATGACAAGAAAGGTTCTGTTCTTCTATCGGTCAAACTACCCCGAAATAGTGTAATTATCGCCTCCTACTCTATATTCGCTGAATGGTTACTCAAAAACAACGGCACCTCGTGCCATCATTTTTGAGGATCGCGATAGGCCCGTGGCAGAGGTTGACTTTTCTTGGTGCTCCTCGTTACTCTTTCGGCACTGCGCCGTTCGGTAGCAGTCCGATGCGGGTGTAGCTCAGTTGGCTAGAGCGCCTCCTTGCCAAGGAGGAGGTCGAGAGTTCGAATCTCTTCACCCGCTTATTTGCATCATTTGCGATTTCGTTTTGTCCCTTGGGGAGCGTACTCGTTGTTTCTTGGAGAGCGTTCTTGGTTCCTTGGGGAGCGTTCTTGGGGCAATCTCGGGTGGAGGATTTTCGGTGCTAGGCGTTGAGCTGCTCGGAGCTCCAGCTACTGCCCCAGGTGATGATTCCTTCAGCCTCGAGTTGGATGATGGTTTCGATCAGTGCCCGTTTCGCCCTCACGACATCATCAAGTCTTACCGGTTTTTGCGTTTCAAGTTCATCCTTTACTATCTCCCTGGCCCGTTCAGAGATGTTTCTGTAGATCGCCCGAAGGAAGTCGTCATCTGCGCTCATCATTGAGAGCACTAACTGCCCTCTGGGAACACGACCTAAAACGGCTTGAATGGTCCTGTCGTCCTGTTCTGCGAGCTTGTGTAGTGCGCAATCGAAAAGAAAGGGAATCTCTCCTTCCGGCAGGATTTTTAGCTCCTCTTCGGTGAAGGAGTTTCTCACGGCGGTAATTCCTTTCTTGAGCTCCTCTCTGCTGGTGGGTTGCTCGCCTTGAAGGGCGATATACGAAGAGAGATGGGAGCAGAATACATTCAAGAAGAGCGGAGGAAAGAGCATTACAAAGTTGAGGAAGTATTCTGATAACTCCTCGTCTAATTGGGCGAGTTCTGGATAACGTCCGATAATCTCTCTTCGGAGGCTCTGGCCAGCAGGAGGAACATGAATAAAGTCCGTCAGACTTCCTCTCTTCTGCTTGTAAATTCGTTCAGCTGTTCGGGGGTCAAAATCAGGGAAGAAAGCCACGAGTATCTGCGAATCTGAGGGGAGGTGGGAGAAGAGATCCTGAATCAGTCGAAGAGCTTTTTTTGCGTGAGGAAAGGTGTAGTGATCGGTTGCCATTGGGGGGATGAATAAAATTCCGTAGCCGAACTCTGTAAGTTGCGAGAAGGAATCTTGAATGTGCTCCAGATCAAGTGAGTCACAGATAACGGTCGGCACCTCACGTGAAGCGGAGACCATCCAGCTATAGATCAGCTCTTTGGTTGATCCTTCCGCTGCTGAGATATGTGCGAAACGTTTCATGCCACTATCGCCCTTTACCGAGTTCAGTAGGCTCTCGAGGCGAATGTTTAAGGCCTCACCAAATGCCCGAGGTGCCAGTTCCAGGATTTCTCCGGAAGGCCGACTGAGCGAGCACCAGTTGTCCTCTCTCACGATGACAGAGCTTATCTCTTTCGCGTTTGGGGCTGAGAAAAGTTCGTTGAGAATGAAGTCTGAGCTCTGTAAGGAGGGAGCTGCTGCTTCCAGCCTCCAGGGCTCGTGTTTGGAGTCTCTCCTCTTGAAAAAACCAAGATAGATGGTTTCCCCTTGATGTTCGACGGGGAGAATGCCGTTGGTCGGAGTACACAGAGATTCACCATCTTGAGTCCGATGAGTTTCGAGGGTGATGTCCTTGGTGAAGGTGAGATGACCTTCACCTGATAGCGCGATCTCCAAGATATTTTTCTCGCCGGCGAGCACCTCCGGCGCAAGTTCCACCCCAAGTGCTTTTGAGGTATCTGGGTATCTCTTCCTTACGTTTGCGAAGATCCGCGCTGCCTTTGCTGCGCCAACTTTCTGCTGGGTGAAGAGAAGGGGGGTACGTGCGCCCTCCTCAGGGCTTGGGGCGGTAGAGAACTTCGTAAGAGCGGGAAACTCACTCTCAGGAGGACTGCTATCGAATCGGCAACTGAGGAGTTCGGCCAGCTCCTCTCGAAGTTCGGTACGCTGAACGGGATCCCCCGACGAGAGGGCCTCTTTCAGCCATTCCAGTACCTGCTCATTACGGTGTGATTTTGTGCTCATATCTCTTACCTCAATCTCGTAAAAGCTCGGCAAAAACATGAGGATTCGAAGCATCTTTTGAGGGAGGAAGGAGAAGGTGGGGGTTGAGTGGAAGCTCTCTCTCCACTTTTCGCTAGGCTTTGTCGGAAAAGTAGTCCTACTGCGGTTTCCCATCTGTCCGAATCTGCCGCGTCCTCCTCGTCCCGAGTACTCAGTGGCCTAATAGGCCGCTTCCGTGCTCGCTCCAACGGACTCCTTTTCCGACAAAGCCTAGCATTGATCTTTTCTTCCTCAATTTTTCTCCGGATGTGGTCCTTCTCTGAGGGATCGCGGAGTGGTACCCTACCGGGAGGGAATACGATGTCCACGTGAGGAAAGCGATGACTATTTCGAAGCAGTTTATGGAGCTCCTCTGTTGCCCAGCGACGCATCAGCCTCTTCGAGAGGTGTCGCCAACAGAGCTTTCACGTCTGCAACAGGAGGGAGGGCAGGAGCTTGCGTCTCTCGAGGGAGCGTTGATCCGAGAAGATCAGGCGGTGCTGTATCCCATTCGGGATGGGATCCCAGTGCTGATCACTGAAGAAGCTATTTCGCTCTCCCGGGCAGAACATTCACCGGCTTAGTGCCTCGTCGGAAAGGTTTTTTCACTATGAATAGATATTGGTATAACGAGCCACTAGCATTTTCGTCCCCCTGGGAGGCGTTTTCGGGCCTCGCCCTACACGCAGCGACGTGCTGCGCGGGTGAGAAAACTTTATGGTCGCAGCACTAGATCTATCCTCCTGGGAGCAGCTTTTTGGCGTCGTCCTCGATACATCTTGCTACGGTAGCTCTGAATCAAACCCCCCGTGATTGGATGGGGAACGCAGAACGATTGCGAAGAGCATTCAATCACCTTCGAGAGCTTCAAGTGCAGCTTGCCTGTCTCCCGGAGCTCGCGCTCTCTGGGTATGGGTGTGAAGATAGCTTTTTTCATCCTGCGACCCAGCGAGCCGCGTTGGCGACGCTCGCGGCACTCCTCCCCGAGACGAAGGGGCTGATGGTCAATATCGGGATGCCGATCTTCTATCGGAAGGCCCTCTACAATGGGACTGTGGTGATTGCAGATGAGGAGATCCTCGGTGTTGTTCCGAAGAAGGCGCTTGCTGGGGATGGCATTCATTACGAGCCAAGGTGGTTTAAGCCGTGGCCAAGGGGATCAATCGAGACGATACGCCTGTGCGGTTTTGATGTTCCGATCGGAGATCTCCTCTTTGAGGTTGATGGCGTTCGGGTTGGTTATGAGATCTGTGAAGAGGCGTGGATCGCGGATCGTCCGGGAAGAACGCACTCAAGCGCAGCCGTTGATATTGAGTGTAATCCGAGCGCGAGTCATTTCGAACGGGGAAAGGATGCCGTTCGCGAGCGATTTGTTCGCGAGGGATCGCGTGCCTTCCACTGCGTGTATCTCTATTCAAACCTTCTCGGATGCGAGTCAGGCCGACAGATCTATGATGGGGGTGGGCTGATCTCGCACGCAGGGGAGATCGTTGCTCGGGGAGAGCGGTTCTCTTTTCAAGAGGTGCAGGTGACCTCTGCGGTCGTAGACCTTCAGCGGAGTCGGGGTGAACAGGCCAAGCAGCACGGTGCGCCGTGTTTCGTCGGTT
>JALEGQ010000087.1 GCA_022763385.1 bacterium | reverse complement strand
TTATAAAAAACCCCACTTTCTTTTTGATTTAGATAGCAATACCCCCCCCCACGGCCTTAAACTTTCCCCAAAAAAACTTTGACACACGCGACTCCAGTATCGTTGAGAGTGCAAGGGTAGTAACAAAAACCAAGAACAGATTGAGCTTTAAAAACGGCGTGACAAAAAGCTGTAACGACAGTACTGAGAGAATCGTCATCGCTCCCACGGTAAAAAAAGCAGAACCGACAAGCCCAAAACCAAGGGTGACACTCGCGAGATAAAAGAGATAGGCCCCCACCATCATCAGGTGGCCATGAGCAAAGTTCAGAATCTTCAACAAGCCATACGTAAGAGAGAGCCCACTACTCGCCAGCGCATAGATACTGCCGGTGATCAGGGCATTCACGAGAAGTTGGGGGAGGATCTCCATGCGTATCTATCACTACCCTGATCTTTAAAGAATGTAACTATTCAGCGTCTTTTGAACCGTTTCCAGTGGCAAAGTCGACAAATGATGAGGGAAAACCCCCTCAGGGGGCTCTTTGGGGGTGAAGACAAGTAACCATTCAAAAAAACGACATCCCCGATCAGGGGATGACAAGAAAGGGCATCTTCTTCTATCGGTCAAAATACCCCGAAATAGTGTAATAATCGCCTCCTACTCTATATTTGGTGAATGGTTACCAAAGGATAAAGAATATCCAAAAATTAGGCCCTGTCGAAATGCTACAGCATATCACACCAGTGTTGAAAAAAAACGGAGAAGGTCTCTTCGTTCTATTCCCTCTTCATCCAGAGTGTCAGCTTCCTGGCCGGGTGCGACGACGATAGCCCGTGCTGCAGGAAAGCGCTTCTTCAGGTACTTTAATCCAAGAAGGGAAGAATTCATCTGTCTTGAAGAGTTTTTACACTCCAGAAAGAGAACTGGCTGACCTTTTTCGAGAATAACGAAGTCGACTTCATGGCCAGCGTTGTCACGAAAGTAGCGAAGCTCCAGAGGACGTCCTTCTATATCTTCCTGATAATGACACCACTTCAAGAGATGCGAGGCTACTAAGTTCTCTATTCGAGCCCCAGGCTCCTCCACCAGTGTCCAATCAAAATGGTAGTGTTTCGCCGCCTTTTTCATCGCCCGGATTCCAGGTGGTCCAAACGGATATATTCGAAAGAGGTAATAAAGTCGCTCGAGAACAGTAACCCACTTCGTCACACTCGCGTGAGACACGTGCAGATCTTCACGAAGACTATTGAGAGAAAGAGGAGAACCCACAAGATCCGGTAAACGAAGAGCCAATTTCTCGACTTGAACAAGGTCCTGGATCTGCTCTAACTCTCTGAGGTCCTCTCTCACTAAACGTGAACGGTATTGGTGGGACCACCGACGTTTATCTTTGAGATCTTGAGATAAGTATGGCTCAGGAAACCCGGAATATTCTAAGAGATACTCTAGCTGCTCGTCGGTAGTCAGCTTTAACTCGGCAATGCTCAGCGGATGCAAGCGGTAGTAGAAATATCGGCCCTGAAGAGAATCACCACTGTGACGGTAATAATCTAATCGAGCGCTTCCAGTAACTAAAATTTGAAGGTCCGCTTTCCGTTTGTCGAAGAGCCCTTTAACGGCATTTCGCCAAGATGGGTACTTATGCACCTCATCGAGTACGAGAAGTCCTCCATCTGCCGGCCATTGCCTGTTGAGAATTCTCGCTCGATCTCCATCATCGTCCCAATTAAGGTATGTTCCTGGTTGCTCACTCAGAAGACGCTCAGAGATAAAAGTCTTACCGACCTGACGAGGTCCGCCCAAGAAGACCATCTTCTTCTGAAGATCCTCACGGATGTGAGGTGTGAGAGAGCGAGTGATGAATGCTTCAGCCATTCTGTTATTTTTCCACACAAACCAAAAAATATCATGTATTTTTTCTAGTGCAGCAGAAAAAATACATGCGCACAGAGAAAAAGAGTGATTTCAAGGAGTTACATCTGCAAAAAATGGGATAGTCATCCCGGGGACGAATTCTTGAGGAGGGTATCGAGGTGGGCGGAGACGGCGGCGATTCGCTCGTCGAGGGTCTGATAGTGGGGAACGATGAACGTCGGCTGGAGAGGAAAAACCACTTTTAGAGCGTCAACGTAGGCATCTCTGGCGTCTCGCTCGGCTTTGCTCCCTGCTCGACCGAAAGAGGAAAATTGCTGGAGTATCGGCAAATAGGATCCGGGGACTATTTCTTGTACGGTGCTGTCTTCCTCATAGGGAACGAAAAAGATAGCAGCGACCGGAAACGTTGGAACGGATGCCCCCGTCGATATATTCATCGGAGATGGCACCGAATAAAAGACATGCAGCTCGTCTCCCCGAACAACCAGACCCACGTCATCCTGCGACATCAAGACACAATCAGATCGATTGTTGTTAAGGCCTTTCGCAAGTGATGTTTTCCCTGCCCCACCGTGCCCAACGAATATAACACTGTGATCTTCTATCCGAACAGCATCACCATACCCGAAGAAGATATTTTTCTGCGCAAGTCTTTCAAACGGCCTGCGATCTTCTTGAGAAGAATACGAGTAGAAAAAGTCATCACCACCAAAATCTCCCTGCGGTTCGACAGCTCGTAATCTCTGGAGCTCTTTTTGAGTAAGACGAGCAGGCATTCAACTTCTCCCCTGAAAGACTCTATCCCACCCCTTCCAGTAAGACTGAGCCCCAGCTGAGACCGGCGCCGACGACGGCGACGGCGATCTTTTGTTGGGGGGCGATCTCATCCCAGTGTTCGGAGAGGACAGCAGGGGCACCGGCACCGGCTTGGTTCCCAATGGTGGTGACGTTGTGCCAGTGGTTTGTTTCTGGAATCTTTCGGTTATTGGTAATCTGCGCGAGCATGGTGCGGTTTGCCTGGTGCCCGATGAAGATATCTCGCTCCCAGTCGAGTTCAAAGTTCTGCTCAAGCCGCTTAATGAGACGAACGGTTTGTCGTACCGAGAAATCTCGGACCGCTCGACCGTCTTGGTGAAAATGACCGAAGGTATCGACGACCACCGCATCACACCGGGTCGGATCTGCCATAAAGTGGGTATCAAGGACCCGAAGCTTCCCGCTCTTTCTGGGGGAAACAATCCACGCGGCTGCTCCATCTCCCCAGATCGCACTATCAGAGCGATCGTTATAGTTCACGTTCTGAGTAAGAACGGCTGCAGAGATACAGAGAACGTAATCTGGAAGCCGCTCCTCTTCAAAGTTTGAGAGGTAATCCATATGAAGCGCAAATGCCGGACAGGCAGAGATCACATCATAGGCCTTTTGCTCGATACCAAGCGCTGCGGCGATACGCACCGCTTCAGCGGGTGCTACCTGCTCCGGGGTACATGAGTTACAGATCAGGAGTCCGATATCAGAAGCGGAGATACCAGCACGGACTAACGCTTTCTCCGCAGCCTTTACCGCAAGAGCGGTCGTAGAACACCGAGCAACTCCTCGCGCTGCGCGGGGATCCTCATTTCGTGTTTCCCTGATATATTCGAGAGGAAGAGAGGTCTTCCGTTCTCGAATACCGATCTTTTCCAAAATCCACTGCTCGTTGGTTCCGATATCCAGCCCTTCAATAAAGGCGTTGTCGATCTCCCCATCCGGGTGGGCTGCCCCCATACCGAGAATTGATAACATCACTCCCCCTCCCGCGTGAGAATAAGAACACCTGCGACAAGACCGATTCCTCCCGTGAGAATCACGATCTGCTCAGCCTCCTCATCGGATTCAAAGAGGGAGAGTGCTGCCGCTGGCGTAGCACCGAGCAGGTCTCCGGTCTGCGAAAGAAAACGTCTCCACTGATAAGAACCCGAAAAAGACTCTTGAAGCCTCTCGTGACGAGATGGCTCAAGGTTAGATTCGATAATGACAGCACGTTCCGAAATCTGCGATCGCACCGTCCCTAACACTGCAGAAAATCGATCCTGCAAAAATGCTCCAACCACATTTTCCTCATACCGAAGGTGTCCGTAGAGCTCGACAGAAAACTGCTGTGCTTCGGCAGGAGAAAACTCGCTCTGAACGTGCTCAATCCGATACCGGCCCTTCTCCGGAGAGAGAAGAAAAGCTCCCGCCGCATCACTAAAACGGAACCGCTCACTCCCCTTCTTATAGTGGATTCGTGAGGTAGGAATATTCGAGGAGACGGAGAGGGTGTATGCCGGTATCCGATCTCGCTTCCACGATAAGAGGTTCTCGATATGGAGCAAGAGATCTGTTCCTCCAGCATTGATCTCATACGCTGGAATCTTCACCCCGAGCTGCTTCCCAATGCGCTGGGCTTCGACGGGTGTCGTCTGAAGCGGGGTAGAGCTCGCTCCAAGAATGAGGCCGAGATCCTCGGTGGAAACCTTTGCTCCTTCAAGCGCGGCTCGGGCGCTCCTCTCTCCGAGACTCGTCGGTGTTTCCTGAAAGATCTCTTCTCCTCTCTGAAAGGGATCTTCATTAAAGGTCTCTTCGAGGTAGGAAGGGGCAAGCGCTGTTCGAAGATCTCGAGTAGCCCCCCCCTGCTCTTCAAGAAGAGAGGAGAACTCACCGAGTGAGAGCGAACGGAGTCGCGTCTCAGGTTGGGCAAAGCCAAAAGAAGAGAGATAGAGCTGTGTCATATAAAAACTTCAAAAAAGTCGTGACTCGTTCCCTTGAGCCCCACTTCCTCTATTGTAAGCTTTTCTGAGATGCTTTCAACTTTCAGGAAGAGGGAGGAGTTCCTGTGCTGCGAATATCACATTTCCGGTTCTCGCTGAGGATAACCCTCCTCTGCTGCCTCCTTGCGACGGGGATGCTCCGCCTCTCCTACTGGCAGTGGGAGCGGTATGGGGCAAAGGAGCGCTATCTCCAAGAGCTGGAGCGGCGGCTCCGTCTCCCGGTGGTCCCCCTTGAGGAGCTCCTTCGTGAGGTGGGAGTTGACGATCCAGAGGCGCTCCTTCACCGGCGGGTGGTGCTTGAAGGACGTTTCGACTTCGAGCACGAGATCGTAAAGCGGAATCGAAAAGATAGCGGCGATGGTCCCGGGGTTCACGTCATTACCCCCTTTCTCTTACAGGAATCCGGGCGAGCGATCCTCATCAACCGGGGGTATATTCCACTCCTCTATGCCGGAAGAGAGAAACGTGTTCAGTTCCAAAAGGACGCTCCCGAGAGATTTATCGGACTCATAAAGCTGACCGAAGAACCTCGGTCGTTTCTCTCCCCGTCAGATCCTCCCAGCGGAGGCGAGTCCTCCCGAGTCGATGCGTGGTTGCGGGTTGATATCGAGCAGATCTCTCAACAGATTCCATACCCTCTTCTTCCTTTTCAGGGAGAGATGATGTCAACGGCGGCTCCGGAAGAGGTGGAGGCGGCGCTCGTCGATAACTCAGATACGAGGAACGAGATCTTCTACCTCTCTGACAATATGAACAAGGTGAGTACGGGAGAGCTAAACCCGAACCGAAGCTATCCGGTGCCAGCCTTTAGCACCGTTGTTCCCTCAGCGACTCACCTGCTCTATGTCATCGAATGGGCCTTTATGGCGTTTCTGACCCTCCTGATCGGCTTTGGTCTGCAGTGCCGAAGCCGTCACCGTCTCGTGGAAGCGGCGCCTTTAGAGTGAGAGGCGGGCTCGGTAGAGGAGTGTCGGAACGCCGCTCTCTCCACACGGAGCCTGCTCACTGACTCCAAAATCGTTATCAACGGAGAGAAAGATCTCTTTGGTGCGCTCGTTATACGCCACCCCCTCAAGCTTTTTAGGAGTTCCAGAGAATACAAGTGGAATCTCTCGAAGACGGGGAAGAAGAGATGGGGTCAGCTTTTTCCATCCTCCCTTTGTTTCAGAGATATCGCCCTTTTTCAGCACCGCTGGGAGCGGTTGGCGCCCTGAGGTTCTTACGATCACGAGGGCATACCGCTCTCCCTCAGCAGTCGTCTGCCGTTCGAGCACGAGGAGGCGGTGTTGAGAGAGCGCTGCCATCCCAGCGATCTTTACCTCAAGTCGGTCGTCCTCTTCTTGAGAGTGAAGGTGACGGAGCGAATATCCGTACATTTCAATCCGCTCTGATGTGGGAAAGAAACGGAAGAACCGGATAAAACGGCTCTCTTCAGGGGAACTCCCCTTCAGGTCAAGAACGGCTTGCAGCGCAAACCAGATCGTCCCATCCTCCGCTGCTGCGATCGCCTCAAACCCTCGCTCGTCATACCCTCGTCGAACAAATTTGGGGAGCCCGGCTCCTGGCCGATAGTGCTGGAGGATCTCTCCTGTTGCGAGATCTCCTTGGAATAACGACGGGCCGTACTCTTCTCCGATCCAAAAGGTCTTCCCATCGCTCGATACAGTAATCGCCTCTGGATCAATCCGAAGCATCCCCTTCGAAAAGAGAGAACGACACCCCTGTTCAACTCCGGTAGTATACTGGTGAGCCCCCTTCTTCTTTCGAAAAAGAGGCCGGAAGAGGGGGTTGGCAAATGCTTTTCCTGCACGCGGAACGAGAACGATCCCGGGGCGAAAGTTCGGTGCTCCGTACCTCCTCCCTCCACACTCACGAGCTGGCGAACCACATCCTTCTCCCACGGTCGCCCCCCGATCACTCACCATCACCAGCGAACCATCAGCAAGCAGCTCAAGCCCTGAACCAAAACCGAGAGAGAGCGCAACGTCGTCCGAAAAAACTCCCGCCGCAGAGAGCTCAACAGGATCAGAGAGTCGAAGCGGTTCTGCCCAAAGCGAATTCGAAAGAAAGAAAATAAGAGCTACCTGCTGCCATATGAAGCGCATATTTCGCCTCTTAAATGCCATCGCCATCTCTTAAAAAAAGGCACCACCCGCTGACGAAGCTCTCTGCCAAGCTTTCCCTGGGGAAAGCGTCCAGCAGAGAGTTCCCGTTTGGTGCTGTGGCACCAAACAGGAAACACCGGGAAAAAGCTGGACGGTGACTACCAGGAGAGAGAGCCTGCACCTTGATACTCGGTCACCCGAGTTTCAAAGAAGTTCTTCTCCTTTCCGAGGTCAATCGTTTCACTCATCCATGGGAATGGATTCTTTGAACCGTACTGGGTCGGGAGTCCAATGCGCTCAAGCCTACGGTCTGCGATGTGCTGTACGTACTCGCGAAACATCGGAGCACTCAAACCGAGAATACCTCTTGGGAGACAATCTTCTGCGTACTGATACTCAAGCTCAACCGCCTGTCGGATCAGATCCACGATCTTTGCCTGAAAGCTCTCACTCCAAGCATTTGGATTCTCTGCTTTGATGCCGTTGATGAGATCGATACCAAAGTTCAGGTGAATCGTCTCATCGCGGAGAATGTACTGAAACTGCTCCCCTACTCCTGTCATACGATTCTGTCGCAAGAACGAGAGCATCATCACAAATCCACTGTAAAAGAAGATCCCTTCCATGATGACGTAGAATCCAATGAGGTTCTCGAGAAACTTCTGCGTTCCTTCGGTTGTCTCCGTTGAGAAATCATCACGACAAACATCTTCCGTGAGTTTCATCTCAAACTCATCCTTCCCATGGATGCTATTTACCTCGTTATACATGTTGAACACCTCGCCCTGGTCGAGAGAGAGGGATTCTACGATGTAGTGGAAGGTGTGGGTATGCACCGCTTCTTCAAAGGCCTGGCGGAGCAGGTACTGGCGACATTCGGCATTGGTTACGTGCTTGAATATGGCGAGGATAATGTTGTTTCCAACAAGGCTCTCTGCCGTGCTAAAGAACCCGAGGTTTCGCATGATAACCCGTCGTTCATCATCGCTCAGGGTATTTGACTTCCAGAGGTCGATATCTTTCGACATCGGCACTTCTGTTGGGAGCCAGTTATTCGCACATCCGTTGAGATAGTGTTCCCATGCCCACTTGTACTTCAGCGGCATCAACTGATTCACATCAACCTTGCTATTGTTGATGAGCCGCTTCTCTGCTGCAACAAAACGTTGATCCGCACTCCCGTTCGAATCCTCATTTCCATTACTTCCCGTGCTGCTGCTCCCTGCGCCATCCATTTCACCAAAATCAAGCATAACTCCCCCTTACTTTTCTTTCATAACCTTTGCTTCGAAACGCTCCCCGAAGGGAGAACACGATCACTGGCAGCTCTCACAATCTCCATCGAGATTGCACGAGGCAACCGGCATCTCTGGAGAAGAAGTAGACTCGCGGGTAACCTCAATCTCAGAAGAAGCAGACTTACTCTTCATCCACCGTGGTTGTAGCCCACGTCGATTGATATCCATCGTAGACTTTTCGATCTGAGTCGCCCCGAGTGATCGCAGGTAATACGTCGTCTTGAGCCCCTTCTTCCACGCCCGGGTGTACATATCGTGGAGCTTTTTCCCACTCGGCTCGGCGAGATAGAGGTTCAATGACTGCCCCATATCGATCCACTTCTGGCGTCGGCTCGCACACTCGATAATCCACTCTGGCTCAATCTCAAAAGCCGTCAGGAAGACCTGTTTAACCTCATCAGGAATCCGCTCAACTTCGAGGATAGAACCATCGAAATACTTCAGATCATCGATCATCTCGTCATCCCACATCTTAAGCTCTTTTAACTTCTCAACGAGGTAGGTATTGCTCACCGTGAACTCTCCAGAGAGATTCGACTTCACGAACAGGTGTTTGTAGGAAGGCTCGATGGACTGCGTTACCCCAGTAATATTCGAGATCGTTGCCGTTGGCGCGATCGCCATCGTATTACTGTTCCGCATTCCGTGCTTCTTGACGGAATCGCGTACGACAGACCAATCGAGACTCGAAGAACGATCCACGTCTACATACTCCGCCCCCCGTTGCTCAGAGAGAATATCTAACGAGTCAATCGGCAGTATCCCTTTGTCCCACTTCGATCCCTGATACGTTTCGTACCGTCCTCGCTCTGCAGCAAGCTCCGACGAAGCAAGAATCGCATAGTAGGAGATGGCCTCCATGCTCTGGTCGGCGAACTGTATCGCTTCCTGACTTGCATAGCTCACTCCGAGCTCATACAGCGCATCCTGGAATCCCATCATCCCAAGACCCACCGGCCGGTGTCGGATGTTTGCGGTTTGTGCTTCAGCAGTCGGATAGAAGTTAATGTCGATCACATTATCAAGCATCCGCATCGCCGTACGCACGGTCTTTGAGAGAAGCTCTACATTCAACGCTCCGTTCACCATGTGCGCCTGGAGGTTAATAGAACCGAGGTTACACACCGCGGTCTCTTCGGCTGAAGTGTTGAGCAAGATCTCTGTACAGAGGTTTGAACTGTGTACCACTCCCACGTGGTCCTGAGGCGATCTCAGGTTTGATGGGTCCTTAAAGGTGATCCACGGATGCCCAGTTTCAAAGAGCATACTGAGCATCTTTCTCCACAACGTTACCGCTTCAATCTTCTTGAAGAGCTTTATCTCTCCGGTCTCCGCCATTCGTTCGTACTCAACGTACCGCTTATTGAAGGCTTCCCCATAGAGGTCATGCAGGTCCGGAACATCACACGGACTAAAGAGGGTCCACGTTCCGTTATCCTGAACTCGCTTCATAAAGAGATCCGGGATCCAGTTCGCCGTGTTCATGTCGTGTGTCCGACGACGCTCATCCCCGGTGTTCTTGCGAAGTTCGAGGAAGTCCTCGATATCGAGGTGCCACGTCTCGAGGTAGGCACACATGGCTCCCTTTCGCTTTCCGCCCTGATTTACGGCGACAGCGGTGTCGTTTGCCACCTTCAGAAACGGGATGACCCCCTGACTCGTCCCGTTGGTACCCTTAATCCACGATCCCGTCGCCCGGATATTTGACCAGTCATTTCCGAGCCCACCAGCCCACTTCGAGAGCTGCGCATCATCAGAGACCACCTTAAAGATATGCTTCAGATCGTCCATTACCGTTGAGAGGTAGCACGAGCTGAGCTGCGGGTGGAGCGTTCCTGAATTAAAGAGCGTCGGCGTACTTGAGACAAATCGAAACTTTGACAGGACATCGTAGAACTCAATAGCACGAGCCTCTTTCTGCTCTCCTTCTTGGATTGCGAGCCCCATAGCAACCCGCATCCAGAAGATCTGCGGTGTCTCAAGCCTTCGCCCTTCGTGATGAACGAGGTACCGATCATAGAGGGTCTGAAGCCCGAGATAGGCGAACTTTCTATCACGGTCAGTATCGATCGCCTGAGCAAGAGTATCGAGATCAAACTCAAGCAACCGAGGGTCAAGTCGCTCATGCTCAACGGCGTTTTTTAGGTACTCCTGAAAATACTCCGCGTGCCTCTCTCCGAGATCCTCACGGTGAGCATCGCAAGAAAAGGTCTCGCGATAGATCACGTCGAGAAGTAGCCGCGCTGCCACGTAGGAGTAGGTAGGTTCCTTCTCGATCTGAGCCTTGGCGGCCATGATGTTCGAGAAGTCGACCTCATCTGCTTTCACCCCTTCGTAAAAGTTCGTCAGAGAGGTCTCGAGAATAAGCTCCGGATCGATAACCGCCGTCCCTGCGTTCTCACCTCCGATAAAATCGTGACACGCAAAGTGAATTCTCCTCCGAAGCTCCCCTTCACTCAGCTCAAACGAGGTTCCGTCCTTGGCTGTTACGGTAAAGATCTTCCCCGGATCGGTGATCGCGAGATCTCCCTGGACGGCGACTCCTTGAGATGGTGCCTCGCCCTGGGTTCCGGCTGTTCCCTCGTCGCTCGTCCCCTCTCCAGTACGAGTGCCCTCCTCGACCTCTGTTCGACTCCGAACGATCGCTCTTGAGGTGCGGTAGATGATGAACTCCTTCGCCAGCTGAAAGTAGCCTTCAGCCATCATCTGTCGCTCGACTTCATCCTGAATAAGTTCAACGTGAAGCGCCTGCCCGTTGTGAGCAATCTGAACACACCGCTTTACCACATTGGCAGTGATGAGATTCACCGCATCAACGACCTCTTGCGGGGTTGGTCCTTCTAGCTTGTAGGTTGCCCGAAAGGCCTTCTCGATAGCAGAGGCGATCTTCAGTGGGTTAAAACGAACGAGGGTTGAACCGTCTCTTCGATACACCTTGAGATAACGGGGAGAGTCTTCCCGACGCAGCCGTCGCTCGTCTCGGTAGGCGATGTACCGCCGACCAACGTCGTAGTGGTTCTCTTCGAGCAGCATTCTCTCAACGGTATCTTGAATTCCCTCCACCGTAAGGCACGCCCCTCGCTGTGCTCCCCGGAAACACTCATCGGTCACTTTGTCCGTAACCTTCTTTACGGCTTGAAAGATATCTTTCGGAAGGGGCTCGTTCTCGGGAATATCGTGAGATGCTCGGAATGAGAGCTCTATCGCTCGAGCGATGCGATCTCTTCGGAATGGGACGAGCAGGCCGTCTCTCTTTACCACGGTGCACTGATCTGGACTCTCCGGTGCTGCAAACTTCCGCTGGGTGGGGATACCTGCCTCCCCCTTCCCTTCAGTTACTTCCCGAAGATCGAGGTTGGCGATCCCCCCAACGGGAGCTTCTCCAACAGAAATTCCCCCCTGAGGAGTTCCTGAATTATCCCCTTGGTAGCTTCCCTCACTCCCAGATCCTCCGATCATATGACATCCCCCTCATTTTCTTAGGCAATACACGGCTCCTCCGCCGAAGAAACCTTCCCTTCCTCCGACTTCTCGCCTGAAACCTCCGCCCCCCCCTTTTTCCTCCATTTTCCTGACAAAAATCAGGAGAAAAAAGGCAAGCACATCCGGGATCTCCATACGGAGATCTTTCCTCCATTCCGGAGAAAGACACAAGATGTTGGGGTTGAACAAAGTTTCTACCACTAGATATACGGCTACCGTGAAAAGAATGTCTATTCCTAAAATGAAAAATAGTGCAGAAATAACGATGTTCTACGCATAACAACTTGAAACCACTCGCCTCTTTTCTCACGAGAAGACTGGTACGAAATGTGGAGAGGTTGTGGATAAAGCTGTGGATAAGTTGGGGAAGAACGTTGAACTTTCCAACCTCCTGAAAATATTTTAGTTTTTATCCCTCTTCTGCCTCCTTGGCTGAAGAATCGGGAATTGGCGGAATGCTATATGGACGACACCACCAGAGACACCTCTTACTCACACACCCTGCTCTCGACCCTCCTCTCAACCCTCCAGGGCAAGTTCTCCTCGTATAACATCCTCGCTCGCAACGGCCTCGCCCCTTCCACGGAAGAGAACGAGCAGATGCAACAGGAGATCGCCACCGCTGAGGAGTGGAGGCGCAACACTCTCGCACAGACCCCACTTCTCCGTCTGAGCTGGGACACTCCCGAGACCTCCGAGGCAGAAGCGGCGCTCGCCCTCGCACGACGTCTGAGTCTGGAGCTCTCTGAGCTTGCCACTCGGCTCGAAGAGAACCTTTCAAAAAAGCAGTTTAATGAAATCTCCCGTAATCGGCTGATCTCCCTGCTTGCGGCACTTGCTCGACAGAACTACACCCGAGAGAGCTACCTCCGCTACTGTGCAGAGTTCCATAAGCAACAAGGACACAAAGATGAGGCCTATCGATTTCGAATGGAACTCAAGACAACGGCGAAAGATCTCGAGTTTATTCACTCGTTGATTACAACAACCGAATCCACCCAATCGCTCTCACTCGACTTCTACCACACCCTTTTCGGAGAGGTGATTGCGCTCCCCGCCCTGTTCCGCTCCCAGAGCATTGAGATCTCAGCGCTTGCCTATATCTACGACGGCGAGATGACCTATGAGCAGTTCGGAGTTCCTCCGCAACGGGCTGAGAACTGGCAGCAACTCGGCCTTTCTCCCCTAGAGTCCGCCCACTGGGAGGCGTACAACATCCTCCCGGTAGACGCCCTCCTGTGGCTTCAACACGGCGTGGGTGAAAGCTCTGCGGCAGGACTGTGGCACTGCTGGCGCTTTCCCGCACAGGAGGCCGTGAAGTGGCATCAAGCACAGTTCACACCCCGTGAAGCAGCAGACTGGGCGAATGCTGGGTTTGCACCAGAAGAGTCTCGACAACTTATCTCCCGAGGGGTTTCCCATCCGTCCCTGATCAAGGACTAACGTGATCTCCTCATCCCCTTCTTCCCCCCTCCTCCTCCTTGCTCCGATGGAGGGGCTGACGAACTTTCATATGCGAGAACTCCTCCTTGAGATCGGAGGAATGGATATCGTTGCAACGGAATTCATCCGGATTACGAGCGCAAAGCAAACCCTCGCACCTATTCTCCGCCACGATCACCGCACTCCGCTGCAAATTCAACTGATGGCCTCCGAAAGTGAAGCGCTCTCAGGCGTCATTGTTCACCTCAAGAAAAAAGGGATACTCCGCGATGACGACTGGATTGACCTAAACGTCGGCTGCCCTTCACGGAAGGTAAACGCCAGCGGGGCTGGAGCAGCCCTCCTCAAAACCCCCAAAAAGCTCTCCCTCATGCTAACGGAGATGAGACGGGTCCACCCAGATGGGAAACTCTCGCTCAAGACCCGACTCGGATACAACTCCAGCGAAGACTTTCCCGCCCTCCTCTCGGTGCTGCAAGACACTCCGATCGACCTCATCACTCTCCATGCTCGAACCCGTTGCGACGGCTACGACCCGGACGCCCTTGAGTACGACAAACTTGCTCTTGCGGTGGAGATGCTCCCCTACCCCGTGATCGGGAACGGTGAGATCTTCACTCCTCACCGAGCGAAGGAGATGCTCAGCACCACCGGAGTTGCAGGAGTTATGTGTGGCCGAGGAGCGATGATGAATCCCTACCTCTTCCAGGACATTCGGGATCACCTTCGCCCTTCACCGCAGCAGCCCGAGCCCCACCACCGCCGAGCAGAGCTCTACGCCTTCGCCCTCGCCTACCTCACCCACCTCCAAGCAGAAGAAGCGAAACACCACCGCTCTCGTGTCGGCCCCTATAAGGAGTTCGCCACCTGGTTTTCAAAAAATCCCCTGATCGGCCCCTCGTACTTTCAAGGGATCAAAAGAGCAAAAGACACCGCAGAGATCGCTCGGCTGACCGCTGAAGCAGCACGAGAACAACTGGAGCCGCAGGAGTTCCCCTCGACCTCACTGCTCAAGACAAATCTGTAATTTCATCTCCCGCTTTAATTGCAACAAAAGACTCTAAGATGTTGTTTTTACCTGACAATATCTACCGCTAAATCTACCGTATAATAATGAGCCAAAAAAGAGACCATGACCACCTGTTGCAGCAATTGCGGCGACACCTTTTGATGCACGAGAGTATCAGCAGACCAGAAGCAACGAAGCTATTCGGCACCAAGCGGACCGCCTTTGACTCACTCATTGATCGCATGGGCGATGAGATTCTCATCACCGGAAGACCCGAACCTCTGGAGTTCAAACGACGTGCTCTGCTATCTCACAAAAGAAGGAACAAACTTGGTTGGGCAGATAAGGGAACTCCGCCGGCTTGCGAAACTCATACGATGAGCTCAGGTCTCAAGCTCACGAAATCGTGGGAAGACAGATTCAGAAAAAATACTCTGATGCCCTAAACACCTATCAAAGAAGAGCATGTGTTGTACGAATTAGGCATATATACTGCCCGCCAATCAAATTGCCAGATCGGTTGTCGAAAGCTGATCGCTTTCGTCCGTTTTTGCGGGCAGTATGTGTTGTCCCTCTGGGAGACTTCCGGCAACTTCAGTTGCCTTCAGTATAATTATGACATTTTTAGGCGAGTAATATCGCCGATTATGCACCGGAGCAAAACTGCTCGAGGAGCGGCCGGTGCTTTTGGATCCATTGTTCCAGTTGATCAACTTTTTTCAGACGAGAGCTGTAGAGGGTGAGCACCCCTCCTCGAGCCTCAAGGGCGAGATCAGGATCAAGCTGTTTGGCAGCCTCAAGCACTGGAGCAGTACAGAAGGAACGGATCGCCTGCTCGTCTTCCCCCCGTAAGACAAAGCGCCGAGAAAACTCTGTATCATGAGGGATATCGATATCTTGAAAGCCAACCATGGTAGCTGCTCTCGTAATAAAATTCTCTGCTGAGAGTGAGAGCGCAGGAAGCTCAAAATCCCCTTTGAGCGCAAGCACGCTGTAAGAATGCTTTCGCACTGAGTTATTCGAGCTCGAACTTGTCCGCTGAAGAAATGAATAATCACCATACACCAGCTCTTTCCCGTTGAACTCTCGGATACAGAGATTCCGGATCCGTTGCCTCGATCCACGTTGAAAGAGCGGCAGAATTCCCAGACCAACCTCTGAGGGGTGGAGCTTCTCCCCCTTATAGTGAAACCCAATCCTCATGCAGAGCTGTTGCAACGCCTCTCGCCGCCTCTTGGCCTGAATCTGAGCAACCCAAAAGATCAGCCCAACCAGCACCCCCATCCCCACAACACTAACCACGGCCCCATGTTCTTCGAGAAAACTCACTATTTCAGTCATGGAAACTCCACCAGAGTCGGAATCTGCTGCCACGGGATCGCTTTCACTCGTGGAGTCAACTGACGCACAGCATCTCCTCGGCAAACGACATAACCGCGCTTTGCACGTTCTGCATACTCATCGAGAAAGAGCTCAACGTGTCGAGCATCCGATTGAGCAGGAGAATCTGACCACTTTACTTCAACTGGTATCCACTCTTCATCTGATGTAAGCACCCAATCAACTTCTGGACCATGCGGATCTCGCCAAAACTGAACCTTTGATGTCACAAGTCCCTTGGCTCTTTGCTCTCGTCGCAACTCTAGCCCAACATACTGCTCAAAGAGACGCCCTATTCGCTCAGGGATAAGCTGTGTTCCCTCACCAGCGGCCAAGCGACGCACTCCAAGGTCAAAAAAGAGATACCGAGAGCTGCGGGTAAGTTTTTTCCGACTGCTGCTGGTCGTTATAGGATCAAAGCGCTCTACGAGAAGACAATCCTCGAGAATCTGGTAGTGCTGAGCAATGGTGGTGTGAGCAACCCCTACCTGCCTCGCAATTGCCGCAAAGTTTGAGATCTCTCCAGAGTCAATTGCAGCCAGTTCAAGAAACCTAGCAAATGCTGGCACATTCCGCACCAAAGCCTCCTTACGAATCTCTTCTTCGAGAAAGGTCGTTGCATACGAATCAAGATCAATCTCGCGATCTTGGGGATCACTGGTTAACACCATGGCAGGTAAGGATCCGTAGAACAAAGCATCCTCGACGGTGGGGGGCTGAAACTCTGATAGGGTGAGCGGATCCATGCGCATGAGCACGATTCTCCCTGGAAGAAAATTTACGGCATCCGCATTCTTCAGCCGTCGTGCAGATGAACCCGTGAGGGCAAACTGAGCCTTCTTTTTATCGATCAGGTACTGCACGACATCCATAATCGCTGGAACTTTCTGCACCTCATCAATAAGCACCTTGGGAAGTGGAACCGAAAGAGCCTCGACATACTGGAGCAAGACATCGGGATTCTTCTCATATTCAAGACGGGTCCTCTGAAGCAGGAAAGAGATCTCCAGATCCCATGAAAATTGCTGCAAACACGAGGTCTTCCCCGTCTGCCGCGGTCCTAGTAAGAGAAGGCTCTTCCCACGCTCCAAGTGACGCTGAATCTGCATTCGAACGGCCCGTTTTATCCACTGCGGCATCATGGCCTCATTTTTCGCCGAAAAATGAGTATAAGTCAACAGAATTCCCAAGCAAGTATGTGAGAATCCCCCACCTAAAAGCAGGCTTTGACCAGAATCGGCTATTTCTCGGGATAAATTACCGGGTCAACCCCAGCGTTGCATAAAAATTTGTTCGTAGAGCCACAAGAGTAGTGCAGATTGGGGCTTTTAGCGAGTTTTTAGGACGAAAGTGTACTACACGTA
>JALEGQ010000086.1 GCA_022763385.1 bacterium | reverse complement strand
TGGGTTCTCCCTCACCGAGAGTAGATCGCAATGAGTATTGATACCGTAAAAGAGCACATTCCAGAGTACGCCAAGGACCTCAAGCTGAACTTGACGACCCTTATTCGAGAGCAGGATCTCCCAAAAGAAGCCTTTTGGGGGGTCGTGCTCACGACGCTGCATACGATCGGCAATACAAAGCTTCTCCAAGACCTCAGTGACGAATGCAACACACACCTCTCTGAGGAGTATCAGACCGCCTGCAAGATCGCCGTTTCACTGATGGGAATGAATAATATCTACTATCGATTTACCCATTTCTGTTCGAATACGGCCTACCATGACCTCCCGGCCCGTCTCCGAATGAACGGGCTGCGTGGGCACGGCATTCCTCAGAAACACTTTGAGCTCTTCTCACTCGCCGCCTCGGCCATCACGGGGTGTGGACTGTGTGTCGACCAACACGAAATCGCGCTCCGCAAAGAGGGGGTCACCGAGAAGGAGATACAGGCAGCCGTGAAGGTGTCAGCCGTCCTGCACGGAATCGCTCTCACCTACCAGATGGACGACCCCGAAAAAAAACAGCCTCAGTAATAAGAGGGGAGAAAGCAAACTGGGGAGAGAAGCGCTCTACCGGTTGCTGAGAGAGGAAAGCTCCTGGGCGATCTGCACCGGAGAATCGGGGAGAGGTCGAAAGGAGCGGAGCTTCGTAGTGACCTGCCCCACAAACACCTCACTCTTCACCTGAAGAATATCTCGGTGCTCATCTGCCGTCACATAGAGCAGGGCCTTCTTGAGCTTCTTCGAATCCTCATCCTTCGTGAGGTTTCGCAGGTTTGGCTCCACTATCCATACGGGTCGGGTTTGCCCATTGACCTCAACCTCGACCTCATCGACACACCGGAGGGTGATCAGGTACCGACTCTTTCCATCGAAGGTATCAAACTCTCGCTCCTGTCCGACCTCCCAATCAAGACTCCGCGCAAGGAAGGCCGCCGAGAGCGGCTCGAGGGTGTAGTTATCAGCGAGAAAATCGTAATCCTTAAACTGGTTCCCAGAGCTCTTCCGCTTTGAGAGATGGGAGCGCACCCGTCCATCTCCCGAAAATGCGAGGGACGCCTTCGTTACCCGAGAGTTCTCCCGCTGGTCGATAAAGAGATATCCCGGAGTAAAATCTTCCGCCGAGAGGCTCGCCGCAGCGGCATACCGAAGCTTATAGAAAACATCAACGACCTTATTCGTCCGAGCCGCGATCAGCACCTCGTACATCCCGTTGGTCTGCTTCACGGAGATCTCAGCCTCCGCAGCGGGAATCCCCTGCCAAGCGATCTCATACGTAAAAGTCCCCTCGCGAAAACGGTGTTGGTCTCCCGGAAAATACAGCGGCGTCGACACCTGAACCTGATCAGCCGGAATCTCCTCCGCGACCGCAAACGGCACCGCACCCAGCAACACCAAGCCGAGAAGAAACCCCCTGCAATTCATAACAAGCTCTCTGCTCATAACACCGTCTCCTCCCCCACACCTGGGCGAGCCCTAAACAGAACAATACCGAGAATCGAGCCGTTAAGCACCCCCTCCTGTATCGACACCCCTACGACGAAATCGAAGGAGAAAAATTCCTGAATATCTCAGGCTTCTTACCGTTCTCTCCCTTTCTCTCCCGAGATCTCTACCAGGCAGCGGAGGACGGCAGCATTGAAGTCTCGCTGTTGGCGGAGGGTGTCCTTGAGGAATAACGCGATAATCGGGAAGACCAATCGTTTCGCGGCAACGATAAGGGGCCCCACTACGGGTCGATGGGAGGTGATGGTCTGGGGCTTCAGTGAGACATCCCAGATCTGGGCAGCATTTCGGAGCCGTTCGAGGAGCTCCTGGGAGACCTGGAGGCTTCCACTTCCCGCTGGAAGACGAAAACTCTTCACAAAGAGGATATCCCCTTCCGAGAATGCTCCTTCACCCATCAGCGCCCGCACCCGACCGTCGAGTCGAGCCTCAAGCCTCTCGGCTGCATGCTCACCCCCTTCTGAGCGCTCCCCCTGCCCGACCTCTGAGCCGAGAAGAGTCAGTCCTAAAACACTGTCTTGCTTCATATCACCCACTCCTCACGCCCTCTCTCGCTGCCATTGAAGAATTTCTCAAGGATCTCTCCCAGAAACGCCGATACCCTTCCTCAGGCCACCTCAAGAGTATAGATCACTCTGGGAGTGGAAACTACGCATCTGCACGAGCATTTCTGGGGAGCTCCCCCTCGGAGAAGCACAGAGATGGACTCCACGGAGAGGAGAAACGAGAATGAAGCGCAGAAATATCACGGTGATATCTAGGGCGGAGACAACATCGATCCGGCTCCTGCTCACTTTTCTCCTGCTCTGCGCTCTTGCCTCATGTGACCAGAGCTATACCCCGTCGCCGTTTCGACCACTGGAGAAGGGCGGGATTCAACTCCTCAGCCCCTCGAATCCGTACCACGGGCCGAATATCATCCTCGGTGAAGCGATCGAGGAGAGCCCAAATCTTGCTGGATACTTCCATCACCACGGTGCTCCGGCAGCCGTCGAGGTCCGCAAAGCGGGTCGATTTGCGGAGGAGCTCCTGCTCTACTATCCAGAAGACCGCCGGGTGTACGTCGCCAAGCGAAAACGACAACCTCGCTCACTCTCTCACCCCTCACACCTCAATTCGGCTGCCCATGACTGGATGGTGACCGGACCGTACGGAATCGGAAAACTCGACTACCGTAGACTCGCCCACTTTCCCGACATTCAGCGCCGTGCCGTTTTTCTCATCCACGGCAAAGAGGTGCGCTACGGAAAGCGGAAACGCCACACCCAACAGCTCTCACCGATCGAACCGGAGGTTCCACTGATCCCCACTCCCACCCCGACCCCGACACCAGCAGCGGTCGTCATCACGGAGGAGGAGCCCACGGAAGAGGAGGACGAAGAGGGGAAAGACTCCGCTGAGCCAAAGGACTCTCGTGTCCCAGATCTCGATGATCCGAACTTTGTTCCGATCAACAGTGACCAAGAAGCGCTTCTCCTCTCACTTGGATATGCTCGACGGGCCCCAAACGGAGATATCCTCCACGAAGTCGAAGGAAATGCTCAGGAGCTGAAAAACATCGCCCACTGGTACCTCGGTTCAGCGAGCAAGGTGCACGAGCTCATCATCGCCAATCAGTATCCAGAGGCTCAAGAAAACGCTCGCAAGGGAAGCGTGGTGATCATCCCGAAAAAATTCATTACCAACACCAAAAAGATGCCACTCGAACACCGCGCCGTCCGAGCCCCAGAACCGATGAACAAACCGGCTGAAACAGAGACAAACACTGAAGAAGACGCCGGCAAGGACCCAGAAGGGGAGAGCCCGTAACTTCTTCAAAAATACGTAGCGATTGGAGTATATAGACAGCATAAACGACTCTGCACTTTGATCTCTTAGGCTCGTGACAGTGGGAGTTGTACCTAGGCTTTGTCGGAAAAGGAGTCCGTCGCGAGGTTTTTCAGGTGTTCGAAGATGCGAGGAGTCCGTTGGAGCGAGCACGGAAGCGGCCTATTAGGC
>JALEGQ010000085.1 GCA_022763385.1 bacterium | reverse complement strand
GGCTTTGGGCGAGTTTTTAGGACGAAAGTGTACTGCACGTACAGTGAGGTCTAAAAACTCGATCAAAGTTTCAAGATGTGCTGCTATTGTGGGAGCCAAGCAGTCTACGGGCAAATTTTTATGCAACGTTGGGGTAAAGTAGCGGTGTTCGCTGCTGCCAGTTGTGTCAGCGACGGATGATGGCGTTGGTGTTCGGCCCCCATTCCTCACTCCTTCGAAGATCTCAGTTCCCAATACTATGCGCTACGAAGAGACTGATTTCAACGGTGATTGCGGGGGAGATGATCTTCGATAGAGGAAAATAAGAGTGAGCGTGAGAGCAAGGCAGAGCGCGTTTGCTGAGGTCGAGAAAAGGAGTGCGTTTGCCATTCCATGACGGAGGTGTTGGCTGAGGGCGTATACTAAACCCCAGCGTTGCATAAAAATTGGCCCGTAGACTGCTTTGCTGCCACAATAGCAGCACACCTTGAAACTTTGAGCGAGTTTTTAGACCTCACTGTACGTGTAGTACACTTTCGTCCCAAAAACTCGCTCAAAGCCCCAATCTGCACTACTCTTGCGGCTCTACGAACAAATTTTTATGCAACGCTGGGGTAAACTGAGCATCCCAGATGTTCCCCAAAGCATCCATGCCATCAGTGAAACGTGGCGACTTGAACGTTGTCGATAGATCTGAGTCCAATGGGGAACGTAGGCAGAGAGGGTCAGAAACACCGTCACATACTGACAGAGTTCCCCAACAGTAAAGAGGGAAGAGCTATCCATAAGAAAAAAACTACGGAGAAGCCTTCTTCTGAGCTACTACTACCAGGACCATGGGAAGTCAGTGTACTCTCTCTCATTTCTTGCGCCTAACGGAATATAACCTGTAATCCTGAGCGTGATGGTATCACATTCAGCGAATAACTCGCCCCCGGGATGACTTTCCGGATCTTTTTTTGAGGGGTGAGGATTGTGAAGCGGTGTGATTTGGTGGAGTTGCGAAGAAAAAAAGGGGATAGTCATCCCGGGGGCGAATGTATGGCTGTTGAGTTGTTGGTGGCGCATCGCGGGGATATGGTTCGGTGGGCTGAGAATACGCTGGGGGCTCTGGAGGCGGTTCTTGAGGCTGGGGTTTCTCGGGTGGAGTTCGATATCCAGCTCTCGTCGGATCAGGTGCCGATGGTTTTTCACGATCGAGACCTGGCTCGGATGACGGGACGGAGGGAGCTCGTGTCGCAGCTCTCGGCGCAAGAGCTGACGGAGATCTCGTGCCATACTCCCGCTGCAAGAGGTGTGCGGAGAGAGAGCTCGCTTGCTCGTCCGGAGCAGATCGTTCGGCTTACTGATGCGGTTTCTTTTCTCAATCGCTACCCGGCGGTGACGGCCTATGTGGAGCTCAAGCGAGAGCCATTGGAGTGGGTGAGTCGTGAGCTGTTCGTCGAGCGGGTGCTGGCAGAGCTGGCCTCAGCTCAGTTTGCTCCCTGCATTATCTCTTTTGATGTCGAGCTGCTCGTTGAAGTTCGTCGTCAACTCGGTTCGTCGGCGTGGAAGGGGAGTCCTTGTACCATGGGGATCGTACTTTCGGATTACACCGAGGAGGCGATGCGAGCGGTTGAACAGTTTTCGCCAGAGTGTGTCTTCTGTGATGTGAAGAAACTTCCAGAGGGAGGAGGCGCTCTCTGGTCAGGGTCGTACGAGTGGGTGATCTACGAGGTGACCCGGTGGGCTGATGTGGAAGCACTGCGCTCCCGCGGAGCTCATCTGTTTGAGAGCGGCGATTGCCTCGGGATGCTCTCTCGCCTGCCAGAGTTCGGGTAGCCAGAGTTCGGGTAGCCAGAGTTCGGGTAGCCAGGATCGTAGCGTCAGCCCAGTCACGCCGTCGGCTCTTCTTCTGCAAGGACTACTCTGACTGAGAGCTGGCCGTCCGCGTCGCTATTCTCCTTGAGAGAGAGCGCTTCTTCCGTACAGTTGCTCGCCCGCAGGATATCTCCGGTGATGCGTCGAATGCCTCCGAGGGTTTCTCCATCTCCGGTCAATTGGAGCTCTTGTACCGGCCACTTGAGGCTTCGTTGCGAGGTACTCTTTGTTCCCCGCACCTCCCCCATGATCTGCTTGGCGAGATCGAAGAGTCGAGGGTTTCCGCTCTTAGCATAGGTGGCGACTTCTTTCGCATCTGGCCACCTGCTCTTATGGATTGAGCCTGTTGATCCCGGATCGGTACGGAAGCTCGCAGACCATACCTCTTCGGTGACGTACGGGAGAAAGGGGGCGAAGAGTTGAAGAAAGCTCTTCAGTGAGATCGCGAGGGTGGTGAGCGCTGAATCTCTCTCTGCGCTCTGCTCTTCCCCGTAGGATCTCGTTTTGACGAGTTCCACGTAGTGATCACAGAAATCCCAAAAGAGCTCTTCCGTCCGCTGAAGGGCGACCGCATAGTCGAGCGCTTCAAAGCCAGCCGTTGCGGCCGAGATGGTGTTGTGGAGCTTGTGAAGGAAGGCTTTGTCTACCTCTTCGGTGACCGTTCCGCCAAGGGAGGCTTCGGCGGTGGTCTCAAGCCGTTCAAACTGCGAAAGAACAAAGCGGCTCGCATTAAAGAGCTTGGTTACGAGTTTTCGGCCGATCGCAAACACCTTGTCATCAAAAGCGGTATCCGTTCCGAGCCGTGCCCGGGCGGACCAGTACCGCACCGCATCACTGGAATACTCTTCCAAGAGATGACCTGGGGTAACGACGTTCCCCTTTGATTTACTCATCTTTTTGCGGTCGGGATCGAGGATCCATCCACTGAGACAGATGTGTTTCCACGGGATCGTCCCCTCGTGGAGCATCGCCTTAGCGATCGTGGTAAACGCCCACGTCCTGATAATGTCGTGCCCTTGCGGTCTGAGATCCATCGGGAAGAGCTGTTTGTGTCGCTCAGGATCGATCTTCCAGTGGCTCATGATCTGAGGGGTGAGCGAGCTCGTTGACCAGGTGTCCATCACATCAGGGTCTCCGCGAAACCCTCCCTTTTGGCCACGCTGTTCTTCACGAAAACCGGCCGGAACGTCCGTTGATGGGTCGATCGGGAGGTCCTCAAAGGGGGGCAGGATCGGATTTTCGTAATCGGTCTCTCCGTCTTCTTGTACCGGATACCAGACTGGAAAGGGAACCCCGAAGTATCGCTGCCGGCTGTAACACCACTCTTGATTAAGTCCTTCCACCCAGTGTTGGAAGCGGGTGTACATGTATTCCGGGTGCCATTCGATCTCTTTCCCGAGTTGTAAAAGTCGCTCTTTGTGGGGAAGGACCCGTACGTACCACTGTCGGGTGGGAACAAACTCAACAGGGCGGTCGCCCTTTTCAAAGAACTTCACCGGTGCTTTCGTTGGAGTCGGTTCCCCCACGAGAGCCGTGCCATCGCTGTTCACCGCTGAGTTTGGAGCGGCGAGAAGCTCAGCTATCTTCGTTCGTGCTTGCTTCGCGTAGAGCCCAGCGAGCTCTCTGTAGCTCTCTTGAGCGCTCTCTGGCTTCTCGCTCTGAAACGGCTCTGTTCCGAAAGAAACGTCGAGGAGCTTCCCTTCACGCCCGATAATCTGTTTCATGGGGAGCTTACTCTGCTTCCACCACTCAACATCCATGATATCGCCAAAGGTACACACCATGAGGATTCCGGTGCCTTTCTCAGGGTCGGCGTGTTCTGCTGCTCGGATCGGGACTCTGCTGTGGAAGAGGGGAGTGATCGCTTCTTTCCCAAAGAGGTGTTGGTATCGTTCGTCGCTCGGGTGAGCCACCACGGCGATACACGCCGGAAGAAGCTCCGGTCGAGTGGTGGCGATCTCTATCTCTTCCGATGAATCTGCTACCTGGAATCGGATGTTGTGGTAGGCCCCGGCAACCTCTCGATCTTCGAGCTCCGCCTGTGCGATGGCAGATTGAAAATCGGTATCCCACATCGTCGGACTCTTTGCATGAAATGCCTCTCCCTTCTCGAGGAGATCGAGAAAGGAGGCCTGGGAGACCCGCCTACAGTGTTCGTCAATAGTGGCGTACTCTAGTGCCCAATCAACAGAGAGTGCGAGTTGAGACCAGAGGGCGTGAAACGCTTTTTCATCTTCGTGGGTAAGGGTATTACACGCCTCGATAAAGTTCTTTCTTGAGACCTCTTCGATCTCCTTCTTCTGTTTTGGATCGTGAGTGGGCTTCCAGTCTGGGTTATAGGCAACCTCCGGGTTGCACCGGATGCGGTAGTAGTTCTGGACCCTCCGTTCTGTCGGCAGTCCGTTATCGTCCCACCCCATCGGATAGAAGATGTTTTTGCCGGTCATCCGTTGGTACCGAGCGATTACGTCAGTGTGGGTATAGCTGAATACGTGACCAACGTGCAGGGAGCCAGAAACGGTCGGAGGAGGAGTGTCGATAATAAAGGTTTCTTCTTTCGGCCGAGAAGGATCCCAGCCATACACTCTCTCTGCCTCCCACCAGCTCTTCCACTTTTCTTCGATCTCGGAATGCTTGTATTTCTTCGGGAGGGTGTTCATGGAGTTCCGTGGTTTTCCTATTAATCTTTCAGCACTACGACGGTACTACGTTCCTCTCCTCGCTTCAATCTGAGGCCTT
>JALEGQ010000084.1 GCA_022763385.1 bacterium | reverse complement strand
GATGATCCGATGTATGGAGAGCCTCTTCACCTTATTCCACGCCATCTCCGTCCGGAATTTTCGAAGATGCTTGGCATCAACATCGAAGGGGATCTCAATCCGATTACCCGCCACCGACTCATCGAAGAGTTTGGGGGAAAGTGGGAGGAGATGCCCGTACGGACATACGAGTTTAGCGTCCGTGCTCGACGAGGAGTCGGGGTCGTACCACCCGTGGATCCGAACAACCAAGACACCTCGGTTCTCATCGGGGGAGAAGATATCTCAAAACTCGATCTCTACTCAGAGGGAGACCCGAGAGTTCTTGACCTTTCTGGAGCTCTCAACGTCGGAAACCGCGGAATGGTTGAGTTTATCGAGGTATTTAAAAACGAAACTGAATACCTCCACGCCATGATCACCGCCACCCAGGAAAAATCGATTCCCGCACCTGGGCGACACGGAATGATCTATGTCGATACAACAATCGTAGCACACTCAAACGAGGCGGAGTGGAAGAAGTTTAAAAGTGATCACACCAACGAAGCGATCCTCGACCGAATCGTAACCGTGAAAGTTCCGTACAACTTGAGGCTCTCAGAAGAGGTCAAGATCTACAAAAAGATGATTCGAAAGTCTCAGTTCACTGCAGATATTGCGCCGCACACCCTAGAAGTCGCCTCGATGTTTGCGATCCTCTCTCGACTTCAGCCAACGAACAAGTGCGACCTCGCGACAAAGCTCAAGCTCTACAACGGCGAAGAGGTCGTCGAGAAGGGCAAAACAAAGAAGATCGATGTCGTTGAACTCCGAGAGGAAGCAAAAGACGAAGGCATGACGGGGATCTCTACGAGATTCATCATGAAAGCACTCGACAACGCACTTTCCGATAACGTAAAGGAAAACTGCATCCATCCGCTCAACGTTCGAGAAGCGCTGGTTCAGATGGTAAAAGCAGCGGACTTCCCGGATGACGTTCGCAAGCAGTACCTCGAATTCCTCCAGGAAACACTACACCGAGAGTACCTCGAGATCCTTGAAAAAGAGATTACCAAGGCATTCGTCTACTCCTATCAGGAACAGGCCGAGTCCCTCTTCCAAAACTATCTGGACCACTCCGAGGCGTATGTGAACAAGAAAAAGCTCAAGGACCGCAACACTGGTGAAGAACTCGAACCAGATGAAGCGTTCATGAAATCCATCGAAGAGCAGATTGCCATTATTGGAACGGCAAGTGACGGATTCCGACAGGAAGTAATCGCCTATCTCTGGTCAGTTGGAAGAAAAGGAGAAAACATCTCCTACGAGAGCTACGAACCGCTCAAAGAGGCGATTGAGAAGAAGCTCATGACCAGTGTCCGGGACGTCTCACGGATTATCACCAAGGCGCGAACGAGAGATCAGGAACAAACTGAAAAGTACAGCCGAATGGTTGAACAACTGATCAAGAACGGATATCCGGCCGCGTGTGTTGATACCATCTTGAAGTACGCAGCAAACAACCTCTGGAAGGACTAGGCGAGAAGCAACGGAAGTCAAACGTCACGAAAAGGAGATGTGGAGCATGTCCACGATCTTTAGACCATACGTCCCAACTTCCCAGCGCTCCGATAGGAGTGCTCGAGACCGGGCGCGACACCGTCAGAAGATCAAGAACTCTATCCGTGACAATATCGCTGACATCCTCTCCGAAGAATCGATCATCGGACGAGATAAAGATAAAGTCATCAAAATCCCGATCCGCTCGATCAAAGAGTACCGTTTCATCTACGGAGAAAATACCCCCGGCGTTGCCCAGGGAGACGGCGAACAGAAGCCGGGAGACGTTGTTGGACAGGCAGAACCAGGCTCTCCTGATGTTGGAAAAGGTGGTGGGGATCAACCTGGGGTTGATGCCATCGAAACCGACATCACCATCGAGGAGTTGATCAGCCTGATGTTCGACGATCTTGAACTCCCGGAGCTTCAAAAGAAGTCGCTCCGTCAGGTCATGTCGGATGATGCACGCAAAAGAAAAGGACTTCGTACCGCGGGAATCCGTCCACGCCTCAATAAGAAAGCCTCTGCCAAGAACCGCATTCGTCGAAAACTCGCCGCTCAACAGAGCCGGGAGGAAGATTTCGATGAAGAAGAGAAACGATTCCCCTACCACAAAGACGATCTCCGCTACTTTCACCTCGCCCCAACGACGAAAGAGATCTCAAATGCTGTGGTCTTTTGCATTATGGATACTTCTGGATCGATGGGTACGGTGAAGAAGTACCTCGCGCGGTCATTTTACTTCCTCCTCTATCAATTTGTTCGGCAGAAATACCAGAACGTAGAGGTTGTCTTTATTGCCCACCATACAGAGGCAAAAGAGGTTACTGAAACGGACTTCTTCCACAAAGTAGAGTCCGGCGGAACGTATATCTCTTCCGGATATCGAAAAGCGCTCGATCTTATCCACGATCGCTATCACCCCTCGTTGTGGAACGTGTATGCATTTCACTGCTCAGATGGCGATAACTTTTATTCTGATAACGACCGTGCGGTCAAGGCGGCTACGGAGCTGTGCGATCTCTGTAATGTTTTTGGATATGGCGAGATCAAGCCCTCAGGAAGCGCCTACTACTCCGGAAGTATGATCGACATCTTTGGAGCAATAGAGCGAGACAACTTTCAGATGCTTATTATCGAGAAGAAAGAAGACCTCTGGCCTGCCTTCAAAAGCTTCCTCGAAAAGGACAAAACAAGCCCACTCAACGCGACACCGTCGAATAAAACCACCTCAGAAGGAGCACAGTCGGTAACATGACGATCGAAGAGGGCTTAAGCGTTGAAGAGATGGAGGAGTGGGACACTCGTATCCAGGAGCTCGTTGAGCGCTTCGGATTGAACTGCTATCCCCAAGAATTTGAAGTGTGTGATCACCACGAGATGATCGGTTACATGTCCTACTCCGGAATGCCCGCTCGATACTCTCACTGGTCTTACGGAAAGTCGTACGAGAAAACAAAGACCATGTATGACTACGGTGCTTCTGGGCTTCCCTACGAAATGGTTATCAACTCAAACCCCTGTCTTGCCTATCTTATGCGAGACAACACCGACTTGCTCCAGATCCTCACCATCGCGCACGTCTACGGACACAATGATTTTTTTGCCAATAACTTTACGTTCACGAGCAATATCGATGCGAAGTACACCCTTGAAATGTTCAAAGGACACGCCAGCCGCATCGACGCCTACATGGAAGACCCCTCCATTGGCATTGAAAATGTGGAAAACATGCTCGACCATGCCCACGCCCTCTCCTTTCAACGTAGCCGGAATATGGCCATAAAGCAGTTGAGCCAAGGCGAGCAACGAATGCGCCGCTGGGAAGATTCACAACTCAAAGACGATCCGTGGCGAGAGATTCATCCAGAGCCGGAGTATTCCCCACCGGAGCTCTCAAGAACCCCCCTCGAGCCAGAAGAAAACCTCCTCGACTTTATCGCGAAGTATAATCCCTACCTCGCCGAATGGCAGAGAGATATTCTCCACATAGTCGACGAAGAAACCCGCTACTTCATTCCGCAGATGGAAACAAAGATCATGAATGAAGGGTGGGCAAGTTACTGGCACCACAAAATATTAAACGAACTGGATCTCCCGGAAGGGCTCCACCTCGAATTTCTCGTACGCCACAACCAAGTGCTCCGGCCAACGCCGGGCGGACTCAATCCCTATCACCTCGGATTCATCCTCTGGCACGACATCGAACGAAGGTGGAACAACGGTGAAACCGGAAGAGAATTTTCGGATGATAGCCCACCGGAGAACATCGGTGAGCTTAACGAGAACGACACGCCCGGGAGAAAGAAGATATTTGAGATCCGAAAGTCAGACCGAGACAGCTCATTTCTCCGAAGATTTTTAACAGAAGACATCATGCGAGAACTCGCCCTCTTTCAGCACGAGAAGCGTGGAAAAGAGCGTGTCGTCACAAAAGTCTCAGATGAGGAAAATTGGGAAGATGTCAAGAACACCCTCATTGCGAATGTAGGAACAGGCACCCTACCAGTCATAAAAATCGTCGATGCAGACTTCGGCGGCAAGCGAACCCTCCAGCTCAAGCACTTCCACGACGGAAGGGATCTCCAGCTCGAATACGCCGAGAAGTGTCTCCAACACATCCAAGCCCTCTGGGGCCGCCAAGTCGTCCTCGAAAGCTCCGTCAACGGCAAGGACACCCAACTCAAACTCGTCGACGGCTCCCTAAAAATCAACAAGTCGTAAACCTCATGGGTGTCTGACACCCGTTTTTTTGATACTTATCGAATAACTTCAACCTATTAAGAGCACACAACTCTCCCTGGGACTTTCACTATTTTTCTCAGTATGCAAAAAAATGGACAAGTCATCCCGGGGACGAATTATTCATGACAGCTCTTTCTTCGCAACCTCTCTCTGGAGATACCGCTCGCGGTGATTCACTTCGGGCGTGGCAGCGGGAGGCGCTGGCTCAGTATTTGGAGCACCTGGGGAATGGGCGGAGACAGCTCCTGTGGGAGGCGACTCCTGGGGCTGGCAAGACGACGGCGGCGCTTCGGCTGTGTCGTCATCAGTTGCGACACACCTCCACGAAGAAGATTATCATCGTGGTTCCCACTGCTCACCTGAAACTTCAGTGGGCTCAATCAGCAAAGAAGCTCGGTCTTGAACTTGATTCAGCCTTTCGGAGTAATCGAAAGAGGCTTTCATCGGACTATCACGGAATCGTCGTTACCTTTCAGCAGGTGGCTCAGGAACCGACTCGATTTCGTCGTTTTGCTGAGGAGGCCGTGGTCGTTCTCGATGAGGTCCACCACGCCGGAGATGGCCTCTCGTGGGGAGATGGTCTCATTGCGGCTTTTTCTGAGGCGCAATTTGTACTCGCGCTCTCAGGAACCCCATTTCGAAGTGATAGCAACGCCATCCCTTTTATCTCCTACTCTGCCGAAGGTTTTAGCGAACCGGACTACCTCTACTCTCACTCTCAGGCCGTCCGGGACGGAGTATGCCGTCCTGTAGTGTTCCTGACCTATGGGGGCTCCGTTTCCTGGAGCAATGGAGCAGGAACCCTCTCTGCTGACTTCTCCGACCCTCTCGATCGCGAGGGTGCTGGAAACCGACTGCGCGCTGCACTTGATCCAGAAAGCGGTTGGATCGATCGAATGCTCGAAGATGCAAACTCTATGCTGCAAGAAACTCGGAAGAAGCAACCGGATGCGGGCGGGCTCCTGGTGTGTCGAGATCGGGCACATGCTCGCCAACTCGCAAAACGACTCGCGAAGATCTCGCACTCAGACCCAGTGGTAGTGCTCTCTGATGACCGGCAGGCCTCGAAGAAGATCACCCTCTTTTCCGAATCAAATCGCCCGTGGATTATCGCCTGCAACATGGTGAGTGAAGGGGTTGATATTCCCCGATTGCGGGTGGGGGTCTTCTCGACCGTCATTCAGACGAGGATGTATTTTCGACAGTTCCTCGGAAGGATTGTCAGAAGGCAGAAGGAGATCTCAGAAGAGCAGGTTGCGTACTGCTATCTCCCCGCAGATCCGGTCCTTTCCCTCCACGCCGAAGAGATAGACAAGGAGCAGAAGCACTCTCTGGAAGAACGAACAGACGAGGAAGAGAGAAGGGAGCAGGAACGATCCGAGCCCAAGGAGAGTCATTTTGAAGCAATGAATGGCGTGAATACCGGAATTGACCGGATGATTCTTGATGGGAACCAACTTGCATTTTGGGAGGGGGGCACACCGACGGAATCGACGCAGCATTCACCTCCTCAGGAAGAACGTACCCGAAGCTACGCTCAACTTACGAAATCAGAGAGAAAGGCACTGCTCTCCAAGAAGATTCAACGGCTCGTTTCACAATATCGGCACAAAACCGGTTCGGGTCACGCTCAGATACATTCTCACCTCAACAGAAAACAATCCGTAAAGTGCCAGCAAGAGTGCACCGAGAAACAACTTCTTCAAAGAATTGAGTTTCTACACTCAAAGGTACGAGCGAATTAAAATCTCACCCGAGTAGCGTCATAATGTAAGGGTTGGACCGAATAAGAACGGAGCCGACCTTGCTCTTCAGCGTGGTGCTGGCCGGAATAGTAGAGCCTCTTCGAAGAACTTGAATACCCTCAAAGCTCCATTTCCACTCATCTCGTACCTCCATTTCTCTTAAAGGTACCAACTTATTTCCTCTTTATGAATGTCCACTTCCTTTAGGGGCAATACATTACATTGCGCTCATATAAGCCTAGAGTCCAGTCATCCTGCTGAACCTCCTCAACAAATTGGAATCCTTGACTGGTGAAGTAACCGATAGATGCGAGGTTCCGAATCGGAGCATGTCCAATAACCGTAGCAAACTCGTCTGTAGAACATAATGATTGAAGTTCTTGGTCCATCATACCACCAATTCCTCGTCTCTTGTGAGAGGGCAGAACTCCAATTTGGTCAGGATAAACGAGTGTAGGAGGATACTTTTCTTGAAAGAGTTTAAGTACTTTGTCTTCGTACCTCATGCTTTCTGACAGGGAAACAAGGGTGCTCAGCGGATAGGCCATAATGAAGCCAACTATTTGATCGCCTTCTTGAGCCACGACGAAGAGCCCAGAGTGTTCTATCCGTTCAGCGTAAGTATCCGGCTCTTGTGCCCATAAGAGAAATCCAGTTTGCCCTGCTTCGGGCGGACGCTCGTCGCCAATTTGGAGAACTCTGGCCACGGAGGCAATACCTTCGGCATCACTGACCGTTGCCTTACGGGTTGTCAGGTGCACTTCTGGTTCTGGATCCGATTTTCTGTCGTGGTGTTGTTGCATAAGTAAATGATACCAAAGGTAGCTTCACTAAAGTAGCAATTTGGGAGCCACCTATGCCAGCAATGTAATGTAAGGGTTGGACCGCACCGAATGAGAGCGGAGCAACCTGTATTCTGTGCGTGATGGTATCACACTCCGAGAGTGCGGTTCGACCCCCGTTGG